>NZ_JBFRYB010000001.1:958470-1277960 GCF_040892595.1 Zhongshania sp. R06B22
CATGCTCGCCGACTACCAGCAGTACGCAGCGACGCACGGCGTGCAGAGCATGCCCGAAGGCTATGACGCCCTTGAACAAATTAAACGCAACACCTATAAAAAACTCTTTAGCGCCTATTACTTCTACATAATTCCGCCACCGCTGTTATTGCTGGCAGTGTTGGTTTGGCTAATCAAGCGTCGGCGGCGAGGGCAATAGCGTGGCTGCTGATATTACCAACCGCAATGCTGTTGCCAGCGGATACTACAATAGTCCCTGGTCTTGTGAAGATGGCGGCCCTGAGCGCTTGCAAATGCCAACCGCCACTAAAGGCCTAAATATTCTAGCGACAGATAGGGTGAAGCTGGTGAGCCGGCGGCTGCTAATAGGTAATATGGTGCTGTTGCGAGACCCCGGCGAAGTGTATCTCATGCACCATGATACTCTGCGAAGAGGCCTGGGATTTGACTGCCACTCTTACATTGAAAAAATTGACCCGCAAACATTGGTACCCCTTAAAAAGTCTCCCAAGCTTGCCGGCGGTCCATTTTGGCCGGGTGGCTTTGCCATTCATCGCAACGGCGATCTCTATGTGACATTTGGCCGTTACATGCATCGCTTGAACCCAGACTGCGAATGCATCAATAGCTTAAAGCTGCCGCAAAACTTACCGTATAACTCCCACGTAATATTGGATGGCGGCTATCTCGTCACCAAACCGATTGCCGAGGACGGCCAAACACAATTACTACTCATTGATCCCGATACCCTGACTATCAGTCATGCCATCGAGATGCCAGAGCCGTCAATCTCGAGGTTAAGCGCGGTGGGGAACACCGTGTATGTCACGGGTGTTACCACCATTTATCGGTATCATTTTAATGCTGCCGGTAAAACATTAGAGCGCGATAGCGACTGGGCGTTTAACTATATCGACAATGCCCTCCAAAATCCGGGGCAAAGCTATGGCTGGGACCCCGTCATTGATCAGCACAATATTTGGTTTATGGACAACGGCAAGCATACCGCCAATAAAGCACTATCGATGCTAAATGAGGGTGTGGCGACAAGCCCCAATAATATTATCCGTGTCAGTGTTAGTGACAGCAGTGATTTTAGTATTACGCCTATTAGCGGCATGAGTGGGGGAAGCATCAGCAATCCGCCACTGTACTGTAGCCAGCGTCGTATTTTAGTGGCCTACGACTCGGCCAATGCATTTGTAAAGGCGTGGCGGCATGATCTTAAAACTAATGAGCTAACAGCCTTATGGCAACGTGACGACTTTGGTATGGCTGGTCACGGGCTCTATTTTGCAGATACCGGTGAATTGGTCACCGAAGACTATCGCAGCCTAAAAACCTGGCGAGGTCTGAAAAACGGCGAAGAAAACGTCATTCTCGATATTGAAACCGGCGAGGAAAAAGCCCGTTTTGCGATGAATAATTACGTGCAGTCTTTTTGTTTCTCCGCGCCCGGTTTTGCGCGTGATTATTACTGGCTAGGCTTAGACAAGCTGACCCATGTGACTTTTGATTAAATTCTGCTGCGGCCTATCATAAAAGCCTTGTCCTCTCCCTTCGCACTGACGTCGCTTGGCCACACGGTTGGCGCTATAAAACCGTCTGCTGCAAGTAGCCCTTCAGCTGTCACATTACGATAAGGTAATCTTGGCTCTTAACGATACGTTTGGGGTCGGCCGCTGCCAAGATGAGGCGCCTGAGGACTAACCCCACAACGGCGACCCTGATAGCCTAGCGTCTTACTTATGATCATCTATTAATAATAAGTGTTTAAGTAGCGCGCCGTTTTTTCGGCGGTCTTGGTGCTGTACTCTTTCTTCACGATAATTACTTAACGCCTGTAAATATGTTTAGAATAGGGTTTGGCTGATATATAGCCGCTGATGTTCAAACTAGGTTTATGATTGAGCCCTTAAAGTGTCGCGAGTCACCGGCTGGTCTCAAAATGCCCAAGCACTTCGCGTAGCTAAGCGCGCTGCTTAGGCATTGCAGCACTAAGATGCTGAATAAAGAACAGTGGCTAAATACTGTTCCCAAATACCAAGGCGAAACGGCGTAGCTGCCGATGACCCGCGCTCTAGGGGGCGGTTTGTGTCGCAATATTTGACGTGATTTTCTGTGATCGACTAGTGGAGTTTAGAATGAGTAAGTTTTTTAGAACCTTATTGCAGCGCACCTACTTAGCGTTGATTACGATTCCTTTTAAATTGATGCCATCGCTGGCCTATATGGCGTTTACTGGCCAAGGCAGCACCGCGCAACTGTGTCGTCACATTGCGCGCCAGGGCATTCGTAGAGTGTTAGTGGTCAGTGATAAGCCCCTAGTGAACTTGGGTATTGTTGCCCGGGCGGTGGATGTCCTTACCGAAGAAGGGGTTAGCTGCACAATTTATGACGGCACCTTGCCTGACCCAACCTTTGCCATGGTCGATGACGGATTAGCACTGCAGGCGCAATACAATTGCGACGCGGTACTGGCGATTGGCGGTGGTTCATCTATTGACTGCGCTAAAACCATTGCATCGGCAGCAACCAACGGCAGAGATGCCACTAAACTGGTTGGCTATTTCAAAGTTAAGAAAGCTCCTTTGCCACTTTTTGCTTTACCAACAACCTCAGGCACTGGCTCAGAGGCGACTATTGCTGCGGTTATCTCTGATCACCACAGCCATGAGAAATTCTTTATTGCCGACGCCAAAATGCTGCCAGACGCGGTTGCCCTAGATGCCGATTTACTACTCGGTATGCCCGCGCCGATTACCGCCGCAACAGGAATGGATGCCTTAACCCACGCAATCGAAACGTACATTAGCCTGTGGGGTACAGACAGCAGTGACGCCCATGGTTACGCCGCTGTAAAAATGATTTTTGAATATTTGCCCCGCGCTTATAAAGACGGTAACGATGCGGTAGCTAGAGAGCAAATGTCGATTGCCGCCTACTATGCCGGCATGGCAATTAACGATGCTGGCGTGGGTAATGTGCACGCTATTGCTCACCAGTTGGGGCGTCACTATGGCACGCCTCACGGCTTAGCTAATGCTTTGGTCATGCCAGAAGTTCTGCGCTTTATGGCCAAGACGTCGCAACAGCCACTGGCTAAACTAGGACGACTTATTGAAGTCGCCACTAGCAGCGATAGCGATCTGCAAGCAGCTGAAAAATTCATTGATGCCGTTGCAGATTTAAATAAACGCCTAGGTGTGCCCGATCAACTGGATCGTTTAAAGGAAGCGGATATTCCAGAAATTGCCATCGCAGCAGTAAAAGAATGCTCAGGCTACCCGGTCCCTATTTTGATGAGCCGTGACGATTGCCAAGCTATCTTACGTACTCTGCTAAGCAGCCCAGAAGGTGCACCAGTGCTAGCCTCATGATTGAGTAGCGATTTCGCGCAAGCATAAAAAAAGCCGGCAATTGCCGGCTTTTTTTATGAGCGAATGCTTATAGTTGCGTTAGTTTAGGCGGTCTTGCTAGGGCAAGGTAGGCAAATAGGGTCATGCAGCGGGGAGTGAGTCTTGATTTTCCGTAGCAGATGATTAACTCTCTCAATACAGAGGCGGCCCGCTCAGGTATGGCGAGCTAATTTATAATAAAGATTTAGTTAGTTGAGCATGTGGAAGATATTCTCCACTCATCTAATCCTTGTCGGTTTCAGGGATGAAATATGCAGATTGTTAGGTTTGCGTTTGCGATAGTTGCTATTTGTCTTGGTTCGGCGGTATCGGCAGAAGTCTATCAATGGACAGATTCAAATGGCCGCGTTCAATACTCGGACGTGAAGCCTAGCGATGGCACGCCATATAAGTCACGGCATGAGTTTGACTTGCCCTACCTTCATCGCGCCGATCCAGTAAAACCTCAGCGGTATTCCCCGCCCACAAAACCCAAAACATCTAGGCCGCAAGCAACAATGATTGAGCGACAACGTATTGGGCGCTCTAGGGATGATTCTTACCCGTGCAAAGGGTATTTGGAAGCATTGGAGCAAATACAAGACAGGATGCGTCGAGGTTACAATGTGCGCCAGAGCAATTACTATCGTGAGAAAAAACGTGATATCTCAGACCGCTACTACAAAGAGTGCCGCTAGGGCCAAGGAGTTACATGCCAGAGCATAAAAGAATAGCGCTTCTTATCGATTGCGATAACGTAAGCCATAATTCTATTGAAGGTGTGCTAAAAGAATTGGCCAAGTATGGGATGGTTAATGTTCGCCATGCTCATGGAGATTGGAATAATCCATCCTTATCTGGTTGGATTGAGCGACTGCATCCACATGCAATAAGACCAATGCAGCAGTTTGCTTATACGAAAGGGAAGAATGCAACCGATTCAGCGATGATCATTGACGCCATGGATCTTCTATACAGTAACAATGTTGATGCATTTGCTCTAATGACGAGCGATAGTGACTTTACTCCTCTGGTGCTTCGGATTCTTGAGAGCGGTTTACCCGTATACGGATTTGGTGAAAAGAAGACACCGAAGCCCTTTGTCGACGCATGCTCCCCGTTTATATACACAGAAAATCTTGTCACCGAAGACGACGAAAAGTCGATTAGCGGCTCTAATGTTGAGAAGCACGATAGAACTAAACTAAGGTCTAATACCTCGCTAGTTAAGTTACTCAGAACCGCGGTTGAACAGTCATCAGAAGATGATCATTGGGCGCACATGAGTAGAGTTGGCCACTACATATCAAATAATAGTTCATTTTCTGCAATAAATTATGGTTACACAAAGCTTGGCGACTTAATTCGGGCAACAGAGTTGTTTGAGGTTCAAATGCGAAACAATGGTTCTGCCATGTATATCAAAGACGCTCGGAAATAAATTTATCACGGGTGTGGGCAGTTGGATTTTGGCTTTGCTTAACGCCTCTAGTAATTGGCTTGTTATTAGCGAGGCATAACTCAGATTGGGGGCAATAAAAAACCCCAGCCCTTTCAGGCTGGGGTTTGATACTTGGTGGAGCCGGCGGGAATTGAACCCGCGTCCGTCAGTCCGCCACTCAGGGCTCTTCACATGCTTGGTTTCCGTCAATTAATTTAACCGCAAACAGCCCGACGGGCAGGACGTTATTGGCGATTCCGATAAGTGTTTCGCGGCTCGGTCTCAGACATACCTTACTCGCTAGCTTGTTCTATATGACAGTCGCGTCCCATTTACAAGCATCTGGTAGCGACCGCTAACCGGGGTTTAAGCGGCTAGAGCGTAGTTGTCGTCGTTGGCAACTATTAGGTTTACAGCTTTGGATTTACGTGATTGGCTGTCATCACGGCATGCACCACAGAGCGTTGTAACCGGCGTCGAATCCAAATCGGCCCCAGACCGGTAAGTGTAACGCTTTGCGTTGCCTGCGGCCAGTGTGTTGCCGCGCTTAGTTTTTACGTTTGATACTTAGTTTGATGTTTAGTGACTTATTGAGTAGATCAGCTTCGTCTTCTAGATCTGCGGCAATGAGAGGGTTGATGCTTAGCCAGTCGTCGGGAATGGAGAGGGTAAGTTCCTCTGCCCCTGTGCTAGTTAGGTTAATGCCTTCTGGGAGTTTTTTAGGTTGCCGGCGTCGATATAAAATACAGGCTAAGCGAAGCACGCAAATTAATGGCCAATCAGCGGTTACTCCGTACGTCAGAGTGCTGGGCTGTTTGGGTTTGCGGCGATGGTTGGCTACTAAAAAGCTGAGCCGCGCTTGTTCTTGCCGTGAAAATCCGGGCATGTCTGCATTGCCGAGAATATAAGCACCATGTTTATGATAACCGCCATGCGCTATGGCAAGACCGAGTTCGTGGAGTTGTGCTGCCCAGCGCAGTAACGGTTCTGCCTCGTGTTGAGGGGTGCTTATTTGATCGGCGAGACTGGGCAGGAGCCTTGCGCATAAATCGGCAATGCGATTGCCTTGGGCGCTGTCGATGCCGTATTGAACAATAAACTGATTAATGGTGTCTTCGCGTTTGTCTCGGTGATGCAGTCGGCCGGCGAGGTCGTGGATAATGCCTTCCCTGATGGCGTAGGCCGAGACGTGTAAGCCTTGCATGTCCAGTTCTTGGAAGATGGCGTAAAGCACGGCAAAACCGCCAACGAAGACCTCTTTGCGATCATCACTGAGGCCGGGAATATTCAGGTTGCGGCTGGTGTCAGTGGCGAGCAATTGATCTTTAAGCTTTTCCAAACCCTCTGCAGAGATATAGCCAGCGTCGCTGAACTTTTGCTCTGAAAGTATTTTGCCTATGCTACGAATTGTGCCTGAGGAGCCGACGGCTTCGTCCCATTGGTCGCGAAAGGGTTCTACGTAGGGGCCAATCATTTGCCTAGCGGCATTAACCGCCTTTTTAAACGCTTTTTCGCTGATGTCGCCGTTTTTGAAATAGCGCATACTGAAGGTGACACAACCCATGGGTAGGCTTTCGAGCTGGCGCGGCGTGTTAGTGCCAATGACCAGTTCGGTGGAACCACCACCGATATCAATGACGAGGCGGCGTTGTTTTTCTGGCGCGAAGTCATTGGCGACGCCAAGGTATACAAGGCGAGCTTCCTCGGTGCCAGATATAATGTTGATAGGCAGTCCCAGTACAGCTTCCGCTTTGGCCATAAACTCGTTGGCGTTGGTAGCTGCGCGCAGGGTGTTGGTACCCACGATGCGAATTTGTCTGCGCGGCACGCCCCGTAGGCGATCGGCCATTTTTGTGAGGCTTTCGAGCGCGCGCATTTGTGCATCTTCGCTTAGGCAGCCATCATCATCTAAGCCGGCCGCGAGCCTAACCATGTCTTTATGGCGGTCTATGACACGGAGCTTGCCCTCTTGAAAGCTGGCAATGAGTAGGTGGAAACTGTTCGAGCCCAAATCTAGGGCCGCGTAAGAGTCGCAATTTTGAGCCATGTAGTAAAAATTCCTTGATGGGGGTTTAGTGTATCGGCTGGGCAGGTCAAAATCGACAGCTTAAAGATGTCATATTAGTGACATCATAATTTATTAAGCTGATAGGTGGTTTTTATTAGATTTTTAAGTGGAAAGGGTTGGTGATGAGCGGGCAGAGCGAAGTAACAACGTGGATTGCTAAAGAACTGAGTTGGCTATCGTTTAATGAGCGAGTTTTGCAGGAGGCCGAAGATCCTGAGGTGCCTGTTATTCAGCGTATTCGCTACTTAGGTATTTTCTCAAATAACCTTGATGAGTTTTTCCGTGTGCGGGTTGCTGACGTGCGGCGTTTGGCGGCGTTCTCGCCACCGTCAAAACAAGATGAGTACAAGGCACTGTTGGAAGAAATTCGGCAGATGGTGATGAAGTTACAGCATCGCTTTGATGCTGTGTACCAAGAAAACTTAAAGGAGTTGCGGCGTCGCAAGATTTATTTGGTTAGTGAGCGCCAGTTAGATGAGACCCAAACTAAGTTTGTGCGAGAGTATTTTCATTCGCATATTCAGCAAGAGTTAGTACCGATCATTTTAGATGATGCTAACCCGATTCCGGAGCTCAATGATGCTTCGATTTATCTGGCTATTAAGTTGAGTAGCGAGCAGCAAACTCGTTTCGCACTGCTTGAAATCCCCACTGTCAGATTAGATCGCTTTATTCGTATTCCCGGCCGCAAAGGCAAGCATGGCAAGGTGCTTATAGCCTTAGAAAATATGATTCGCGTGTGTTTGCCAGAGGTCTTCCGCGGCATTTTCCCTATGGGTGAGACAGCGGCATATACTCTAAAGCTAACACGAGACGCAGACTTAGAATTGGGTGAAGAGGTCACGCACACCTTTGTAGAAAAAATGACCCAAAGCCTGAAGCGCCGGAAGAAGGGCGATCCGGTGCGCTTTGTTTACGACGGCGCCATGCCTAAGGATCTGCTCGAATATTTGGTGAAGCGTTTGGGCTTAGGACGTTTGGATTCTATGATTCCGGGCGGGCGTTACCATAACTCTAAAGACTTTATGAGTTTTCCAAATTTGGGCCCCGCGTATCTGGATAATAAGCATCTGCCTGTGATCCCGGTGCCGGCGATTGATCAGGCGGAAAATATTCTTAGCTGCTTGCGTGAGCAAGACATATTGCTGCATTACCCCTACCATAGTTTTAATTATCTAACCGACCTGCTCAAGACGGCGGCGATTGATCCCGCAGTAAAAACCATTAAAGCCAGTCTTTATCGCGTAGCCTCTAACTCGCATGTGGTCGATGCCTTATTGAATGCGGTGGCTAATCACAAAGAAGTGACAGTGGTCGTTGAATTGCAGGCACGGTTTGACGAGGCCGCAAATATAGCCTTGTCGCAGCGTCTTACTGATGGTGGCGTGAATGTGATACTCGGCGTGCCTGGGCTAAAAGTGCACAGCAAGTTGATTTCGATTGTGCGTCAGGAAGGCAGTGTTCAAAAATACTACTCCCATATTGGCACCGGTAATTTTAATGAGAAGACGGCCAAGGTTTACACTGATTTTAGTTTGTTGACCTATGATCAGGCCTTAGGCGATGAGGTTGCAAAAGTATTTGATTTTATTGCCTACAACTACAAACGTCATGAGTTTAAACACCTTGGTGTGTCGCCGCTTAATAGTCGTGAACGTTTGCTGGGCTTGGTTGAAACCGAGATTCGCAATGCTAAAAAAGGCCGCGAGTGCGGTATTACGCTGAAATGTAATAATTTGGTTGATCGTGAACTGATTGATAAATTGTACAAAGCCAGCTCGGTTGGCGTGCCGGTGCGCTTAATTGTCCGAGGCATGTGTTCATTGGTGCCGGGGGTTAAAGGGCTTAGTGACAATATTGAAGCGATTAGTATTGTGGATGGGTTTTTAGAGCACCCTCGTGTCTATATATTCCGCAATGCCGGTGAGCCGCGCTACTTTATTTCGTCTGCAGACTTAATGACGCGAAATATTGATTTTAGGGTTGAAGTGACTTGCCCTGTTTATAGCAAGACCTTGCAGCACACCTTGCAATCTATTATAGATTTGCAGTGGGCTGATAACGTGAAGGCGAGAATACTTGATGCGTCACAGAGTAATGTCTTTAAGCCTAGAAAGAAGAGTGCGGCTAGAATTCGCTCGCAACTATTAACTCACAAGTTTTTGAGTACTGGTAAGTTACCGCGCATGGCAAAGCTGGAATACCGGCCGCGATTGAAGCCGAAGCCGGTGAAAGTGAAGGTGAAAACCAAGACGAAGAAATAGCGCTTTTACCTACTGAGAAATAATCAGCAGTTCGCCGCTTAGCTTTTTAGGGCTGCTGATTTCCCGTGATACCAAGGTCGCACCAAAGGCTTTTTGACAGCGTTTTGCCAATTTGTGAAACGGCGGTCTGCCCGGATCGGCAATGATGATGGTGCTAACACCGGCATCGCGAGCGGCGGTTATCGCTGAAAACAAAGGTTTTACCAAGCTATCCCAAAAGCAGATGTCGCCACCTAGCATATGGCTATGGCCTTTTAGGTCTGCCGGCTTTAGGTTTTCGTAGCGCGCCGTTCGGGTGGAAATTTTAACGTCATTTAGCAAGGCGTGAGCATCTAGATAGGGAAAGACATGTTCGTCCGCATCTACGGCGGTGACCTTTGCTTTAAATTGCTGCGCGCAAGAAACGCCTAGAATTCCCCAGCCACAGCCAATCTCAGTGATCTTGGCTTTTTTCTTGGGCGGATTTTCTAGCAGGTAATCCATGATCAGAAACGATGATCCCCAGACTTGATAGCCATGTATTTCTGGCCCAGGTAATGCTCTTTGCATGCGGCGAATAAGTTTATGGTTCTTTTTTAAAATGAGTACGTCATTAACGATGCTGATGTCTTTTAATGCCGGATGCGCGGTCATTGTCGGCTAGTGTCCTATGTCGCAGATGACGAGTTAGCGAAATTGCTTGGGGCGAATAATATCGGAGAGTTTTGCGCTGTCGGCTCTGAGTTGATCCCAGTACTCGATGTTGATTTCGAGCTCTAAAAAAGTACAAGTGCCAACATTGCCAATCTTGCCGTCATATAAATAATTCGCCAAATCTGCGAGGGCAGGATTGTGACCGATAATGAAGGCGCTGTCTTTTGACTGCGGAAGCTCTTTTAACCAGGCGAGTAATTTTGCCGCTTCAAAGGTGTAAATGGCATTTTCATGAACGATTTCAGCGTCGTCAAATACATCGGACTCTACTTGAAAACGTTTGAGGGTTTCCTGGGCGCGCTTCGCCGTGCTGCAATACACATGAGCAATGTGCTTGCCATTGCGTTGCATTTCTGCCGCAACTAACTGGCAATCGCGCTTCCCGCGCTTGCTTATGGGGCGGTCCGCGTCCGTGAGTTTGTCGTCATCCCATGCGGATTTGGCGTGGCGCAGCAAATAGAGAGTTTTCATGATTGAAGGGCGGGTAACTCGTATTAGTTGTGGTCGCGCACAATGCGCATTTTTTGTCGTTCCCAATCGCGGTTCTTCTCAGTCTCACGTTTGTCGTGATCCTGCTTGCCTTTGGCTAAACAAATCTCAGCCTTAATCAAATGCTTTTTCCAGTACAGCGCTGTGCATATGCAGGTGTAGCCTTTTTGTTGAACCGCTTCCTGTAGTTTGCTTAGTTCTTTTGCGTGTAGCAAGAGTTTACGAGTGCGGGTGGGATCAGTCACATAGTGGGTGGAGGCGCTGAGTAGTGGGGTGATGTTGCAGCCCAGTAAAAAAGCCTCGCCATCTTTAAGTATGACGTAGGTGTCAGTAATTTGGATTTTGCCTTGGCGTAGACTTTTAACCTCCCATCCGCGCAGCACAAGGCCAGCTTCAAATTTGTCGGTGAGGCTGTAGTCGTGACGGGCCTTCTTGTTTTGGGCGATGTTGCCGCTGGTGTTTTTTGATTTGTTTTTACTCATGGGGGCGATTATAGAGGGAGTTGCTGGCAAAACCTATTGGGGTCAGGTAAAAAGATGGCTGCTTTTCAGAAATTGATGTTGTCGGTCTATGACCTTAAAGAAACGAAAAATACAAGGTATCTGGTCTAGCCGTTGGACTTTCCTTGCTGCAGCCACCGGTTTGGTGGTCAGTTTGGGGAATTTCTGGAGGACGCCACAGGAACTTGGTCAGAATGGCGGTGGTGCTTATCTCATTGCGTATGTGGCGTGCTTATTTCTTGTCATGCTGCCGATCGCGATAGCTGAAGTACGCATTGCAGTGCGCGCTCGGGGCAATCCAATACACGCAATGGATCAGTTGGCGCATTACGCTAAGGCGAGTAAGCACTGGTCTTTGGTGACTCAAATAGCCTGTATTGCCGCTTTATTGCTAGCGGTTAATTATTCGATTATATCTGGTTGGCTGCTCGCCTATGTGGCGAAGATGGCATCTGGAGTGATGGATGCCGCTAGTGTGGATGTGGTTGCTAAAGAGTTTCAGGAGTTGTTGGCGTCGCCTGAGCTTATGCGGTTTTGGCAGCGCTTGTTTCTAGTAATGGCCGTCAGTCTATCTGCGTTAAATGTGGTGTGGGGCATGGCGGCGGTGTTGCGCGTTATTCTGCCGGTGTTGTTGCTGGTACTGGTTGGTCTGCTTTATTACGGCTACGCCTTGGGCGACTTTAATTCGGCCTTGCGTTGGATGTTTGAGTTACGGCTGGAGGATCTGACGTGGCGAGGCGGATTTTCGGCCTTGCAGCACGCCTTCTATACCCTAAGTATTGGTACTGGCGCGCTGATGGCCTACGGCGCGTATTTTCCCTCGGGCAGATCGGTTACCCGCCAGCTGATTGCCTTAGCGGTGTTTGACACGGTGGTGCTGATTATTGCGGGTGTCGCTATTTTGGCGCTGGTATTTGACCAGCATATTGTTCCGGGCTCTGGGCCGGCGTTGTTGTTTATCAGTCTGCCATATTCTTTTGGTAATTTGGTTTTTGGTGACATTGCGGGCACGGCGTTTTATCTGCTGCTGTTTATTCTGTCTTTGACTACGGTGGTGGCATTGATGGAGCCGGTGGTTGCCTACTTGGTTGAGCGCTGGGGTTTTATGCGTTGGCTTGCGGCCATGCTGGTAGGCGCCATGGTGTTTTTGATGGGTGATTTGTCGATTTCGTCGATGATGACAGATTCTGGAATGCGCTGGTGGTCACGTAGTTTGATGGAGTGGTTAGATATTCTTGCGGCTAATGTGCTGCTGCCCTTGTGTGCTTGGTGTTTTGTTTTGTTTGCCGGTTGGCGGGTGCCTAAACTGGTGTACGGGGTTCGAGAAGGCTGGTTTGAAGGGGTGTTTTTTTGGCTTTGGCAGGCCTTATTGCGGTATATTGCGCCCCCGGCCGTGTTGGCTGTATTAGTTGTTGGTCTGTATTTGCGTATTGCTGCGTAGATTGTATACCCCGTACTTTTGAATGATTCAGGACCCCCGTATGACCGAGATTCGACGCAGTGCCTTACTGCCGTATTCTGCGGATGTGATTTATCTGCTGATTAATGATGTTGAGGCTTATCCGAAATATATGGATGGCTGTGTGGGTGCGGAAATATTGGCGCAGACAGACGAAACCATGGATGCGCGTTTAGATTTGTCCCGCGCCGGTATTCGTCTTAGTTTTGTCACTCGCAACACCTTGACGCCCGGTCGCAGTGTGAAATTAAGCTTAATTGATGGCCCTTTTGAAAATCTTACTGGCGAATGGGTGCTGCTGCCCTTGGGTGCCGGCGCCTGTAAGCTTAGTTTACATTTGGAGTTTGCCTTGACCAATAATGTGGTCGGGGTAGCAACGCGACAGTTATTTAATTCGGTGGCTAATAACTTGGTCGATGCCCTTGTGAAGAGAGCGAATGAGCAATATGGAAAATAACAGTAATACGATTCACGTTGAAGTTGCTTATGCCCTGCCCGATAGGCAGCGCATTGTTGCTTTGGAGGTTCCTGAGGGTTGCACGGTGCGCGCGGCGGCAATGCAATCAGGCTTAGATAAGCAATTTGCAGACTTGGATCTAAGCTCAGTCGATTTAGGGATTTTCGGAAAATCAGTAAATGCGCCAGACAGCCAAGCGCTTAAAGCTGGCGACCGCGTAGAAATATATCGACCTCTGCTTGCCGATCCCAAAGAGGTCCGCAAGCAGCGAGCCGCCAAAGTAAAGGCGGCTCGCAAAGACGCCAAGTAATTATTACTCGTCGGCCGCTTCTTCAGTGTCAGGTGCGGTTTCTGCGGCCTGCTCTGGACTTGGTTTGATGTCGGTGCGGAATTCACTTAGCTTGTCGTCAACAAAAAACGCCGTCAGGTGGTGGCGCTCTTGCTTCTCGTTGTTCCGATCATTTAGGGAGTAGATATAGTCCCAGCGATTGGGGCTAAAAGTGTCGCGCACTAGCGGCGTGCCCATAACGTATTCAACCTGGCTGCGGGTCATGCCGATCTTGAGCTGATCTACCATTTCCTGGGTGATAACGTTGCCTTGATCGATGGGCAGACGGTAAACACCAGGGAATTCCAAGGAGCTGCAGGCGGCCAAAGAGACGAGTAGGCAGGCTGTGGCAAGGAGTCTATACATTCTAAGGGTTCCAATCGCTTATAGAGGCGTGGGATAATAGCGCAAACCCAATCGCAACGCTAAGGTCCAAGGCATATGTCTATAGAAAATCAAGAGCTTCGTAAGGCTGGGCTCAAAGTTACTTTGCCGAGAGTCAAGATTTTGCAGCTGCTAGAGCAGGCTGAAAGCGACAATCAGCACTTTAGCGCTGAAGATGTTTACCGCGCTTTGATGGAGTCGGGCGAGGATGTGGGTTTGGCTACGGTTTACCGAGTGTTGACCCAGTTTGAGGCCGCTGGTTTGGTAACGCGACATAACTTTGAGACCGGTCATTCGGTGTTTGAGTTGGAGAAAGGCGATCACCACGACCACATTGTGTGTATGGAGTCGGGTGAGGTTATCGAGTTTTACGATGATGTTATTGAGTCGCGCCAGCGTCAACTAGTTGAAGATCGCGGTTTCGATTTGGTTGATCATAGTCTTGTTCTATACGTGCGCCCCAAAAAGAGCTAACGGCATATTAGTGTTTTCTAAGGGCGACGATAGCTCGCCCTTATGGTGTGTCGATGCCGCGCTGCCTCTCTTAATGGCGTATTCCTAGCATTTCTCTAGCGTGAGCGAGGGTGTTTTCAGTAATGGCGATCCCGCCTAGCATCCGCGCAATTTCTTCAATCTTTTGATTCGCTTCCAATGGCTCCAGGCTTGTTGTTAGCTTGGTTTTGTTGCCGACTTTCTGCACCCTAATGTGATGATCACCTTGGCTGGCGACTTGAGCTTGGTGGGTAACGCACAGCACTTGGCTGCGTTGTCCCAAGGACTTGAGCAGTTGGCCAACAATTTCTGCCGTAGCGCCGCCAATGCCGACGTCAATTTCGTCAAAGATCACGGTAGGTATCGCGGCAACTTTGGCGGTGATCACTTGAATGGCAAGACTGATGCGCGATAGTTCGCCACCCGAGGCGATCTTGTTGAGCGGGCCCTTGGCACTGGCAGGGTTGGTGCTGATTAATATTTCAATGTCTTCTTGGCCGTGGCTGTGAGGCTCATTACTGCTTAGCGGATGCATGGCAAATTCGATTTCGCAGTGTTTCATTGCCAGCGCTTGAAGTTGTTCTTCTATCCCTTGCTTCATAAGCTTGGCGGCTTTGGCTCGCTTTTTACTCAAGCTTACCGAGGCGCTCTGATACGCCTTTAGGGCCTGATCTTGCTCACTGCGCAGCTGGTCAATTTTTTCGTCGCTGGCATCCAGTTCCTCAAGCTGGGTTTCTAGTGAGGCTTGTAATGCCGCGAGTTCATCGGCCTGGATACGATGTTTGCGCGCGGTTTGGTAAATGGCGTCTAGTCTTGCTTCGGTTTCGATTAGGCGCGCCGGGTCGAGTTCTGTGCTATCGATGACGTGTTGAAGTTCGCCGGCGGCCTCTTCAATTTGAATGCGGGCGCTTTCAATAAGTTGTGCGGCGTTATCCTGCGCAAGGCTGCTGTGCTGGCTGCTTTGAAGAGAGGATATTGCCTGATGCAGAATGCCCATGGCGTTGACTTCGCCGTCTCGGCAGAGGTTTAGGCTATGGTGATTGGCGGCCAATATTTGTTCTGCATTGGCCAGTTGCTTCTGTAGGTTTTCAAGCTCCTCGACTTCACCTGCCTTGAGGTCGAGTCTATGTAATTCTTCAAGCTGGTAGCGCAGCAGCTGTTCCTGGGCATTTTGCTCAGCGAGATTGGTTTCTAGTGCCGCTAAGGTTTTTACGCAGTGTTGGTATTGGTGGCAGTGCTCGCTTACCTGCTTGGCTAGCTTGGTGGTGCCGGCATAGGCGTCTAATAGTTCGCGCTGGTAGGGCTTTTGCAGCAGAGATTGGTGTGCGTGCTGGCTGTGAATGTCGATGAGTAATTTGCCGAGTTCACGAACATCTTGCAGGGTGGCTGGCTGCCCATTGATATAGGCGCGTGAGCGACCATCCGCAGAAATGACTCGTCTTAGCATGCATTCATCGCTGTCGTCCAAGTCCCGTTGTTGTAGCCAGGCGTGAGCTGCTGGAATGCCGCTGATATCGAACAGGGCGTGAATGTCTGCGCGATCTGCGCCGATACGAACAATATTGCTGTCTGCGCGGTCGCCCAGCGCCAGCCCGAGTGCGTCGAGCATGATGGATTTGCCTGCCCCGGTTTCGCCTGTTAGCACTGTCATGCCTGGATTGAGTTCAATGTCGAGGCGTTCGGCAATGGCGTAATTGCTGATGTTGAGATTGCTCAGCATGATGATCTCTCACAATAGTTAAAAAAATAGACTGTATATGTATACAGTAAAATACTGCTGGTGGAGGCAATCGTCAATCACTAGTGGTAAAAATATTGATCATTGCCTTGAATTAGCCATGCTAAACCCCATATACGCGTCAACGCGGCAATTGTCCGCAAGACCAAATACGTGTGACGGAGAGTGGATACGTGACAGAGGAACAAGATAAAGCAGTGCAGCCAGATGAAGAGCTTCAATCTGAGGAGCTGCAGCAGGACGATGATGTTGAGCTTAGTGGCGAGCTGGAGCTTAGCCTTGAAGAGCAGCTAGAGGCGGCAAAGCAGGCGGTTATCGATGCGCGTGAGCAATCATTGCGCGCTGCAGCGGATGCGCAAAATATCCGTCGCCGAGCCGAGAAAGATGCCGAGAATGCGCGGAAGTTTGCGCTGGAAAAGTTTGCCGGCGATATGCTTCCGGTTGTCGATAACTTGGATCGTGCATTGGCTTCTGCAGATGTTGCAGACGAAGCCTTAAAGGCTATTTTGGAAGGCGTGGAGTTAACTCGAAAAACACTGGTAGATGCCTTGGCGCGTCACAATGTTGAGCAGTTGAATCCGGTAGGCGAACCGTTTAATCCCGAGTATCACGAGGCGATGGCGATGGTGCCTAATCCTGACGTTGAGCCAAATTCAGTAATGGACGTGATGCAAAAGGGCTACACCCTTAATGGCCGTTTGCTGCGTGCGGCAATGGTTGTGATTGCTAAAGCGCCATAATTGTTAATTGTATTAAAAATGGCCTATGCCCCCTTGAAATGTGTGGATAAGGGCCAATATATGTCAACAAGACAAAGAATTTCGCCGCAGGTGGCGACAGTTAGATTAAGTGGAGAATGATGATGGGAAAAATTATTGGTATTGACTTGGGTACTACTAACTCTTGCGTTGCAGTAATGGACGGAGACAAAGTTAGGGTAATTGAGAATTCAGAAGGTACGCGTACTACACCTTCTATTGTCGCCTATACCGACGACAAAGAAGTGTTGGTAGGCCAAAGCGCTAAGCGTCAGGCTGTCACTAACCCGCACAACACACTTTACGCGGTAAAGCGTTTGATCGGCCGTCGCTTCAAAGATGATGTCGTTCAAAAAGACATCAAAATGGTGCCATACAATATCTGCGAAGCAGACAATGGTGACGCGTGGATAGAAGTGAAGGGCGAGAAAATGGCCCCTCCACAGATTTCTGCTGAAGTTCTGAAAAAAATGAAGAAGACGGCAGAAGACTACCTCGGTGAAAAAGTAACCGAAGCGGTTATCACTGTGCCAGCTTACTTTAATGATTCTCAGCGTCAGGCGACTAAAGACGCTGGCCGCATCGCGGGTCTAGAAGTAAAGCGTATTATTAACGAGCCTACTGCGGCGGCGCTAGCCTACGGTATGGACAAGTCTAAGGGCGATCGCACTATTGCGGTATACGACTTGGGTGGCGGTACCTTTGATATCTCGATTATTGAAATTGCTGAAGTAGATGGCGAGCACCAGTTTGAAGTGTTGGCGACTAACGGCGACACCTTCTTGGGTGGTGAAGATTTCGATATGCGCCTGATCGATTATTTGGCGGAAGAGTTTAAGAAAGAAAGCAGTATTGATCTGAAAGGCGATTCTCTTGCTGTTCAGCGTTTGAAAGAAGCGGCTGAGAAAGCCAAGATCGAATTGTCTTCTAGCCAGCAGACCGAGATTAACCTGCCATACATCACGGCGGATGCAACCGGTCCTAAGCATTTGGTAGTAAAGCTGAGCCGCGCGAAGCTCGAATCTTTGGTTGGCGATCTAGTGGCGCGTTCATTAGAGCCAATGAAGGTTGCCTTGAAAGATGCCGGCTTGTCGGTTTCTGAAGTAGACGAAATCATTTTGGTCGGTGGTCAGACCCGTATGCCTTTGGTGCAAACCAAAGTAACTGAGTTCTTTGGTAAAGAAGCGCGTCGCGATGTGAATCCAGATGAAGCGGTTGCCATGGGCGCGGCATTGCAAGGCGCGGTACTGTCTGGCGAAGTGAAAGACGTATTGCTGCTTGACGTTACTCCGTTGAGCCTGGGTATTGAAACCATGGGTGGCGTTGCTACATCACTGATTGAGAAAAACACCACGATTCCTACTAAGAAATCACAAGTGTTCTCGACCGCTGATGACAACCAAACTGCGGTAACTATTCACGTTGTCCAGGGTGAGCGCAAGCAAGCATCGGCCAATAAATCATTGGGTCGCTTTGATTTAGCAGACATCCCGCCTGCACCACGTGGTTTACCGCAAATTGAAGTAACCTTCGACATTGATGCCAACGGTATTTTGCATGTGTCGGCCAAAGACAAGGCGACGGGCAAGGAGCAGTCTATCCGTATTACTGCTTCTAGCGGTTTGAAGGAAGAGGAAATCGAACAAATGGTGCGCGATGCCGAAGCCAATGCTGAGGCGGATAAGAAGTTTGAAGCACTGGTTGTGGCTCGTAATACCGCCGAAGGTTTGGCTAACGCGACTCGCAAAACACTAGAAGAGGCTGGCGACAAAGCGACCGACGAAGAGAAGGCTGCAATTGAAGCCGCCTTGGTTGAAGTTGATGAGGCAGTCAAGGGTGACGATGTCGAGAAAATCGAAGAAGCCACTAAGAAGCTAACCGAAGCCTCTGGCGGCCTTGCTCAGAAGATGTACGCCGAACAAGCAGCCCAAGCGGAAGCGGCTGGCGGTGGCGAAGAGCAGCCCCAGTCTGGCGCTGACGACGTTGTCGATGCCGAGTTTGAAGAAGTGAAAGACGACGATAAGAAGTAAGGTGCGGGGCTTTACGGCCCCAAACTTGCATTCTGCTTAACGGGAGACGTGAGACGCTGGAGCTATAAGTTCTTTAAGTGGTCTAGCGGTTTCCCGTTTGGCGTTTAACAACAGTCATCAATTTATCTGGTAGAGCGGCACGGCGGTTTGATTGCCTTCACTCTCCTGAACAGTGTAAAGCGAAGCTATGTCAAAACGAGATTACTACGAAATTTTGGGTGTGTCGCGAGACACGGATAGTAAGGAAGTTAAAAAAGCTTACCGTCGTATTGCGATGAAAAACCATCCTGACCGCAATCCAGATGACCCGAAAGCAGAAGATATTTTTAAAGAGGCCACAGAGGCCTACGAAGTGCTTTCCGATGAAGAAAAGCGCGCTGCTTATGACCGTTTCGGTCATGAGGGTGTAAATGCGGGCGGCGGTTTTGGTGGCGGTGGCGGCGGTGCCGGTGGTTTCAGCGACATCTTTGGTGACGTCTTCGGCGACATCTTCGGTGGCGGCGGTGGAGGCGGTCGTCAGCGCGGGCCACAGCGCGGCTCAGATTTGCGTTATACCCTGGAAATTGATCTTGAGCAGGCGGTTCACGGCTCAACGGCAAAAATTCGTATTCCTACCTTGGTGGCGTGTAAGCCCTGTGACGGTAGCGGTGCCAAAAAAGGGTCTAAGCCGGTTACCTGTACTACTTGTAACGGCGTAGGCCAAGTTCGTATGCAGCAGGGCTTCTTTGCCGTGCAGCAGGCCTGCCCAAACTGTCGTGGCAAAGGTAGCACTATTTCCGATCCGTGCTCAGAGTGTCACGGGCAGGGTTTGAATGAAGAGACCAAAACCTTGTCGGTGAAGGTACCCGCTGGTGTTGATACTGGTGATCGTATTCGCCTTACTGGTGAAGGTGAGGCTAGTCCTAACGGTGGGTCAACGGGTGATCTATACGTGCAGATGTCGGTGCGTCCGCATCCGATCTTTAAGCGCGACGGTAAGAATTTGTACTGTGATGTGCCGATCAGCTTTGCTGATGCTGCCTTGGGTGGAGAGTTGGACGTGCCGACCTTGGAAGGGCGCGTAAAACTCAAAATTCCGGCTGAAACCCAAACGGGTAAATCCTTCCGCTTGCGTGGTAAGGGTATTACACCGGTTCGCGGTGGCAGCACCGGCGACTTAATCTGTAAAGTCACTTTGGAAACGCCGGTCTCGCTAACCAAGCGCCAAAAAGAGCTTTTACAAGAGTTGCAGGCGAGCATGGAAGGCGATGATAAACAGTCACCGCGAAAAAAAACGTGGTTTGACGGTGTGAAAACGTTTTTTGACGATATGAAGCTCTAAGTTATTGGCGCGCGTTTCGAAGGATTCCACCTTCCGGTGGAATCCGGTCTCGACTTCCCCCGATTTTTTCTCCATTCTTTGCGGCATACGAATTCGGCTTTGCTACGCTCCGAGCGATTTAAAGGCGCCTAAATAATGGATAAAACCCTCAATAAATTTGTAGCCGAGTATCTGTGGTCAGATAAAGTGGTGCATTACAGTGCATGGCGAAGAAAGTTAATAGATGCTTTGCGCTTGCTCTACGTCGTGCTTGATGACTTAACCAAGGGTGAGTTAACCCTGCGTGCGATGAGTTTGGTTTACACCACCTTATTGTCTTTGGTGCCAATGATGGCGGTGAGCTTTTCGGTGCTCAAAGCCTTTGGCATGCACAATAAGCAGCTAGAACCTATCATGCTGCAGTTTCTTGCACCTATGGGGGCGCAGGGTGTTGAGATTACCGATAAAATTATCGGCTTCATCGATAATGTAAAAATCGGTGTATTGGGCGCCTTTGGTGTTGCGCTGCTTTTCTATACAGCTATTTCATTGATTCAAAAAATAGAAGCAACCTTTAATTATATTTGGCGCCTCGATCAGCCTCGCAGCATGGGTCGGCGGTTTGCGGACTACGGTAGCGTAATGTTAATTGGGCCGCTGCTGGTGTTTTCAGCTATTGGTTTGTCTGCCAGCGTTTTGAGTGGCAGTTTTGTGCAGACCATCAGTACGCATGTGCCTTTCATGCAGTATTTGATCGCCTTTGTTACTGAGGCTGCGCCGTATTTAATGATTATTGCCGCCTTCACCTTTTTCTATATGTTTATACCAAACACCAGAGTCACCTTTCGCGCTGGCTTGGTAGCGGGCATCGTATCTGGGGTGTTATTTCAAAGTTTAGGATGGGGTTTTGGTAGTGTGGTGGTCTCTGCCAGCGGCAGTGGTACGTATGCGATTTACTCCGGCTTTGCGATTTTGATTTTGTTTATGATGTGGATGTACATCAGTTGGTTGATTCTGTTAGTTGGTAGCAGTGTTGCATTTTACGTTCAGCACCCCGAATATATCTCGCCGGTGCGCCGCAGTGGCGATTTAAGCATTCGTCAGCGCGAAACGCTGGCATTACAGGTAATGGCGATTATTGCGCAGCGTTATTACCAGGCGCGTAAACCATTTTCTGCAAGCGATTTTGTGTATCGTCTGCGAGTGCAAATTCAGGGCGTAACGCGGGTGTTATTGGCCTTAAAACATGCCGGCTTAGTGACCGAGAATCACGAGGACCCGCCGCGCTACCTGCCAAGTGCACCACTCGAGAAAACGTCTTTAAAGACGGTAATAGATGCGGTGCGCAATGAAGGCACAATGCAAGTCGTTGCGCTGCGCGTGCCACGCAAGCCAGTTCATGGTGTTGCCGAAGTGACGGCGGCAATTGACGCAGCCCTGGAGGCGGCGCTGGCATCTATTACGGTGCGAGAGATGGCGCTGGGCGAAGCCGATGAAGAGCTAGATGACGCGGCGCGTAGAGGCGCGATAGGCATTGGCGAAAAAATAGATACAGACTCTTAAATATTGGAAATTGATATGACAGTTCGGATAGCAGTTACCGGTGCCGCCGGCAGGATGGGGCGGATTTTGATCGAAGCCGTTTCTCTCAATGAAGGCTGCAAATTGACAGCAGCAATTGAGCGCCCAGAGAGTTCCTTGATTGGCGCCGATGCCGGCGAATTAGCGGGCTTGGGTAAGAATGGCGTCGCCATTGTGGGCGATGTTAGTGCTGTGTTGAATGATTTTGATGTGCTCATCGATTTTACCGTGCCTGCGGCAACTCTAGCGAATGCCAAGGCCTGTGGTTTGGCTGGCAAGGGCATGGTGATTGGCACTACTGGCTTTAGCAGCGAGCAAAAAGCGGAGCTAGAGATCGCGATTGCGCCAATTGCTATTTGTCAGGCGTCCAACTTCAGTACCGGTGTGAATTTGTGCTTTAAGTTGTTAGATATGGCCGCGCGGGTGCTGGGTGATGATGTTGATATAGAGATTGTCGAGGCTCATCACCGCCACAAAATTGATGCGCCATCGGGCACTGCACTGAGTATGGGGCAGGTGGTAGCCGACGCGCTGGGTCGCGATTTGGAAAAAGTAGCTGTGTATGGTCGCGAAGGCCAGACAGGCGCCCGTGAGCGTGAAACGATTGGTTTTGCCACCGTGCGCGCCGGCGATATTGTTGGCGATCATACCGTAATGTTCTGTGCGGATGGTGAGCGGGTTGAAATCACCCACAAGGCCAGTTCGCGCATGTCTTTTGCTCGTGGTGCAGTGCGCGCAGCGGCGTGGGTAAATACGCAGGCAGCGGGTCGCTATGATATGCAGGATGTCCTCGAATTAAAGTGATTGAGTCCTTGAGTTAGACCGACATTGTGGCTAATTGCCAGCCAAACACGCATTAGCGGTATTTATTGAGGTGGACGCGCGGGGGGCATTTCGCGTAAAATCGCGCATCAGATTAGGGTGCTGAGCTAAATAAGCTCTGCGGCCCCGCAAAAGGCGAGGTGAGGTAATCTTCATCTCGCTTTTTTGCACGCGTATTTTCCTCTGTGGTCCCTTGGTTGTCGTTCTGGCGTTTATGTCGGCGGTGGCTCTCGGCCGCAAGTTTGATCTAGGAGGTAGTCTTGACGGTTCCAGCCATACTTGCCCTTGAAGACGGCAGCATTTTTCGGGGCATTGCCATTGGTGCTGAAGGGCACTCGGTTGGTGAGGTCGTTTTTAATACGGCAATGACCGGTTATCAAGAAATCTTAACCGATCCCTCATATGCTCGCCAAATAGTGACATTGACCTATCCCCATATCGGCAATACCGGTGTGAACAGCGAAGACGAAGAAGCAGGCACCATTTGGTCTGCGGGCTTGGTCATTCGGGATCTGCCTATTTTGGCATCGAGTTTCCGCAGCGAACAAAGTCTGTCTGATTACCTCAAAGCACGAAATATTATTGGTATTGCAGATATCGATACTCGTCGCTTAACGCGTATTTTGCGCGATAAAGGTGCTCAGGGTGGCTGTTTAATGGCTGGTGATATCGATGAGGCCAAGGCCTTAGTCATGGCGAAGGAATTTGCCGGGCTAAAGGGTATGGATTTGGCCAAAGAAGTCACCACGCCCAAGAGCTACGAGTGGCGCGAAGGCAGCTGGGCGCTCGGCGCCGGTCATAAAACCTTTAGCGATGCCGAGCTCCCTCACCATGTTGTTGCCTACGACTTTGGGGTGAAGCGCAATATTTTGCGGATGTTGACGGATCGGGGCTGTCGTTTGACGGTCGTGCCGGCCAAGACATCGGCTGCGGATGTGATGGCGATGAATCCCGACGGCGTATTTTTGTCGAACGGCCCTGGTGATCCAGAGCCTTGTGATTACGCAATCGACGCCATAAAAGAAATTCTGAAAACCGGTGTGCCGGTGTTTGGTATTTGTCTAGGGCATCAGTTGTTGGGCTTGGCGTCTGGCGCCAAAACCCAGAAAATGAAGTTTGGTCATCACGGCGCCAACCATCCGGTTCAGGATTTGAAGACCAAGGTGGTGCATATCACCAGCCAAAACCATGGCTTTGCGGTTGATGAAAGCTCCTTGCCCGCAAACTTAGTGATAAGCCATAAGTCGTTGTTTGATGGCTCCTTGCAAGGTTTTGAGCGCACAGATACACCGGCGTTCGGATTTCAAGGTCATCCAGAGGCCAGTCCTGGCCCGCATGATATCGCGCCTTTGTTCAATCAGTTTATGGATATGATTGTGGCTGCTAAACAGGCCAAGTAAAGATTACGCCCAGCGGCTGCCGGCATATTGGCAGTCCGCGGGAAAGAACGACATTAGCGAGTGTCTGTGGCCCAGCTTCCGGTGGCAGACGTCTTATTACGAAGCACAGAGTTAGATGATTAGTACTTATGCCAAAAAGAACTGATATCCAAAGCATCCTCATCCTTGGAGCTGGTCCAATTGTCATTGGTCAGGCTTGTGAGTTTGATTATTCCGGTGCCCAGGCTTGTAAGGCCCTGCGGGAAGAAGGTTACCGAGTCATCTTGGTGAATTCCAACCCTGCGACCATCATGACTGATCCATCGATGGCTGATGCCACTTATATTGAACCGGTGGTATGGCAAACGGTTGCCAAAATTATTGAAAAAGAGCGTCCAGATGCGGTGCTTCCCACCATGGGTGGCCAGACGGCGCTAAATTGCGCCTTAGATTTGGATCGCGAAGGCGTGCTGGCAAAGTACGGCGTTGAAATGATCGGCGCGACTAAAGATTCCATCGACATGGCAGAAGACCGCCAGTTGTTCGACAAGGCCATGAAACGGATTGGCCTGGAAACCCCGAACTCGGCAATTGCCCACAGTTTGGAGGAGGCATTGCAAGTACTGGATGCCATTGGTTTCCCCGCTATTATTCGCCCTAGTTTTACTATGGGTGGTTCCGGCGGCGGTATCGCCTATAACAAAGAAGAATTTATCGAAATCTGTACTCGTGGTCTCGATTTGTCGCCTACCAAGGAGCTCTTGATTGACGAGAGTTTGATTGGCTGGAAAGAGTTCGAAATGGAAGTTGTGCGTGATAAAAACGACAACTGCATTATTGTTTGCGCTATTGAAAACTTTGATCCAATGGGTGTGCATACCGGCGACTCAATCACCGTCGCGCCAGCTCAAACGCTGACGGACAAAGAATATCAAATCATGCGTAACGCCTCTTGTGCGGTATTGCGTGAGATCGGTGTAGAAACTGGCGGCTCCAACGTTCAGTTTGGTATGGAGCCGCACACCGGTCGCTTGGTCGTTATTGAAATGAACCCGCGGGTGAGTCGCTCATCGGCGCTGGCGTCAAAAGCGACTGGTTTCCCCATTGCGAGAGTGGCGGCCAAATTGGCAGTCGGCTTCACCTTAGACGAGCTCCAAAACGATATTACCGGCGGCGCGACCCCGGCCTCTTTCGAGCCTGCCATTGACTACGTCGTTACTAAAATACCGCGCTTTACCTTTGAAAAATTTGGCGAAGCGCAAACCCGTCTGCACACTCAGATGAAGTCGGTTGGCGAAGTAATGGCGATTGGCCGTACTTTCCAAGAATCCTTGCAAAAAGCCCTTCGTGGTCTTGAGGTTGGCTCGGCTGGTTTTGAGCATCAGATTGATGTTGATCGTGACGATGCGCGGGATGTTTTAATTGCCGAGCTGACTAATCCTGGCCCAGAGCGTATATGGTTTGTGGCCGATGCTTTCCGCGCCGGCATGAGTGTTGACGAGGTGTTTGAGCATTCGTGGATTGACCCTTGGTTCCTGGTCCAGATTGAAGACATCGTTAAATCCGAAAACGCACTAAAAACCGTGGCTTTCGCAGATATCACTAAAGATATGATGTGGCGTCTGAAGCGTAAAGGCTTTTCAGATCAGCGCTTGGCAGTCTTGTTGGCCGTTAGCGAAACCCAGTTGCGTGAGCTGCGCCACAGTTTGGATATTCGTCCAGTCTACAAGCGTGTAGATACCTGCGCGGCGGAGTTTTCTACCTCGACCGCGTATATGTACTCTACGTATGAAGAAGAGTGCGAATCGCTACCGTCTGACCGTGAGAAAATCTTAGTTATTGGTGGTGGCCCCAACCGCATTGGTCAGGGTATTGAGTTTGATTATTGCTGCGTACACGCCGCATTGGCGATGCGCGAAGATGGTTACGAAACCATTATGGTCAACTGTAACCCCGAGACTGTTTCGACGGATTATGATATTTCAGACCGTTTGTATTTCGAGTCAGTGACTCTCGAAGACGTCTTGGAAATTGTTGCCAAAGAAAAACCCAAGGGCGTGATTGTGCAGTTTGGCGGTCAGACGCCGCTGAAATTGGCCCGTGATCTTGAAGCTGCGGGTGTACCTATTATTGGTACCTCTCCAGACGCGATTGATCGCGCTGAAGATCGCGAGCGCTTCCAGCAGATGATTGAGCTGTTAAAGCTAAAGCAGCCACCCAATACCACTGTTCGCTCAGAAGAGGCGGCCTTGGTCGCGGCTGCAAAAATTGGCTATCCCTTAGTCGTGCGGCCATCTTATGTGCTGGGCGGTCGGGCGATGGAGATCGTCTACAAGGAAGATGAGCTGAAGCGGTATATGCGTGAGGCGGTTCGGGTTTCCAATGAATCGCCAGTTCTATTAGATCATTTCTTGGATGCCGCGGTTGAGGTTGATCTCGACGCGGTATCTGATGGCAAGCAAGTAGTGATCGGCGCGATTATGCAGCATATTGAACAAGCGGGTGTTCACTCCGGTGATTCTGCCTGTTCATTACCGCCGTACTCGCTGTCAGCCGAAGTCCAGGATCGCATGCGCGAGATCGTCAAGGCCATGGCTATCGAGCTGGGCGTTATCGGTTTGATGAATGTGCAGCTTGCAGTGCAAGACGGTGAAGTATATGTGATCGAGGTAAACCCGAGAGCATCACGGACTGTGCCATTTGTATCGAAATGTATTGGCGTGTCGCTCGCGAAGATCGCGGCGCGCTGTATGGCCGGCACCAGCTTGGAAGACCAAAATTTCACTACTGAGATTGTTCCCACCTATTTCTCGGTAAAAGAAGCAGTCTTCCCCTTTGCTAAGTTCCCAGGCGTTGACCCCATTCTTGGGCCAGAAATGAAATCGACGGGTGAAGTGATGGGCTTGGGTGAGACCTTTGCCGAAGCTTTCGCCAAGGCGGCGGTAGGGGCGGGCGAAGTGTTCCCAACTACGGGGCATGCCTTTATCAGTGTGCGCGATCCTGATAAAGACGGCGCGATTGCAGTGGCGACTCAGTTGGTTGCGCAAGGTTTTACACTGTGCGCCACACGGGGTACTCATAAGGTGCTAACGGATGTGGGGCTTAGCTGCAAACGCGTAAATAAAGTGCTGGAAGGTCGTCCGCATATTGTCGATATGGTTAAAAATGGCGATATTGATTTAATTATCAATACCACCGAAGGTAAGCAGGCTATTGCCGATTCATCACTGATTCGTCGCAGTGCCTTGGTTAACAAAGTGAGTTACACCACAACACTTGCCGGAGCCGAGGCAATTTGTCAGGCTTTAGCCTTTGGTGAAGAGCGAACAGTGCGTCGTTTACAGGACGTACACGAGGGTATGATGCAATGAATCTGGTGCCAATGACCGTTGCGGGTGAAAAAGCGCTGCGCGACGAGCTAAAAAAACTGAAAACAGTTGATCGTCCGCGTATCACACAGGCAATTGCTGAGGCGCGCGCCCATGGCGACTTAAAAGAAAACGCCGAATATCACGCCGCTCGTGAGCAGCAAGGATTTTGCGAAGGTCGGCTTCAGGAAATTGAAAGCAAGCTGGCCGGCGTGCGCGTGATTGACATAACGACTATCCCGTATAGCGGCAAAGTCATTTTTGGTGCCACGGTAACCTTGATCAACTGTGAAACTGATGAAGAAGTAACCTACCGGATTGTCGGCGAAGATGAGGCTAGCGTGAAGTTGGGGAAAATTTCTGTGACGTCACCCATAGCTCGCGCTCTAATCGGTAAAGAAGAGGGCGATGTAGCCTTGGTAACCGCGCCGGGCGGTAACATCGAGTATGAAATCGACAAGGTGCAACACCTCGCCGAATAAACCATTTTAGGCTTATGCCCGAAGCAGGTTTGACAGCTTTGGGTTAGGCTTTTTAGCGGGCCGGTAAATCAGTGCGATTTTACCGATAGCCTGCACCAAATGCGCCTTGTGGGCGGCACAAAATTGATCAATTAAGGCGCGGCGCTCGGTTGGCTCAGCTATATTTACCTTAACTTTGATGAGTTCGTGATCGTCTAGCGCGCGTTCAATTTCGGTATTCACGCCCTCGCTTAATCCGCGATCACCAATCATCACGACGGGGCTGAGTTTGTGGCCGATACTGCGGAGGTGTTTTTTATCACTGGCGCTGAATTTGGACATAATATTACTAAACCGAAAAAGGCGTGGCCCAGCATTTTACTCGAAAGGCGCTTGCGCTGAAATGTGAATTCTCGCTATTAATGGAGTTGGCGTGGTTAAACGTACAGGATCTAGTGGCGCATGGCTGAAGGAACATTTTGACGATCACTACGTCAAGCAGGCCCAGAGAGAGGGCTATCGTTCGCGGGCGTGTTATAAGTTGCTTGAAATTCAGGAAAAAGACCGTCTTTTTAAGCCGGGTATGAGTGTCGTCGACTTGGGTAGCGCGCCGGGCGGTTGGTCGCAGGTCGCCGCTATGCTGGTGGGACACAATGGCCAAGTTTTGGCTTCAGACATTCTGGAGATGGATACCATCGCCGGCGTCGAGTTTATTCGGGGTGATTTTACTGAAGAATCTGTTTTCAATGAGTTAATGGCTTTTTTGGGAAATCAGAAGGCAGATCTTGTAATTTCAGATATGGCCCCCAATATGAGTGGTATGAGGGACGTTGATCAGCCTCAGTCCATGTACTTGTGCGAGTTGGCCCTGGATATGGCTGACTTGGCACTGCGCCCCGGTGGCGGCTTTGTCACCAAGATATTTCAGGGAGAGGGTTTTGAAGAATATATGCGCCTTCTTCGCGAACGTTTTAGCAAGGTAGTTACCCGTAAACCGGCTGCATCGAGGCCGAGATCGCGGGAGGTTTATCTAGTAGCCACTGGTCTGCGCGGCTAATTATTGCGTAGAGGGTACTCAATTAATGTAGTAGAGTGGGCAGAGCTTGGAGCTAAATTTCCGTTTTGTTAGCTTTGCGAACATAGCAGCGTGAGGATCGGTTTTTGAACGATATGGCAAAGAATTTATTATTGTGGCTGGTTATTGCTGCTGTCCTGTTGACGGTTTTTAATAACTTCAGCGCCCAGTCGCCTACTGAGCAACTTAACTACTCGCAGTTCATTAGTGAAGTGCAGAACGAGCGTGTTCGTAAAGTGGTTATTGACGGCTTAGTGATTAGCGGTGAACGCAATGACAGCAGTCGCTTTGAGAGCGTGCGGCCCTTGCTCGATGATCCCAAGTTAATTGACGATTTGCTGCAGCATAATGTGGTCGTTGTGGGTACGAAGCCCGAGCGACAAAGTCTGTGGACGCAATTGTTGGTGGCTAGCTTTCCTATCTTGATTATTCTTGCGATCTTCATGTTCTTCATGCGGCAGATGCAAGGCGGTGCTGGTGGCGGCAAAGGCGGTCCCATGTCCTTCGGCAAGAGCAAGGCGCGACTGCTAAGCGAAGACCAAATTAAAACCACTTTCGCCGATGTGGCGGGGGTTGATGAAGCCAAAGAAGACGTTCGCGAGCTGGTTGAGTTCTTGCAAGACCCCGGTAAATTCCAGCGTTTGGGTGGCCGTATTCCTCGCGGTGTGCTGATGGTGGGTCCTCCCGGCACGGGTAAAACACTGCTCGCAAAAGCGATTGCAGGGGAGGCTAAAGTCCCGTTTTTCTCTATCTCTGGTTCCGACTTTGTTGAAATGTTTGTGGGTGTTGGCGCGTCGCGTGTGCGTGACATGTTCGAACAGGCTAAAAAACAGGCGCCATGCATTATTTTTATTGATGAGATTGATGCTGTAGGTCGTCACCGTGGTACGGGAATGGGCGGTGGTAATGACGAGCGCGAGCAAACATTGAACCAGTTGCTGGTTGAGATGGACGGTTTTGAGGCCAATGACGGCGTGATTGTGATTGCTGCGACTAACCGCCCTGATGTACTAGATCCCGCGCTACTGCGTCCGGGCCGTTTTGATCGTCAGGTTGTGGTGGGTCTGCCCGATATTCGCGGCCGCGAACAAATTTTAAAAGTACATATGCGTAAATTGCCCTTAGGTGATGACGTTGAAGCGTCTGTCATTGCGCGTGGTACGCCAGGTTTCTCGGGTGCAGATCTTGCCAACCTTGCTAATGAGGCTGCTTTGTTTGCCGCTCGCGGTAACTCGCGCTTGGTGAGTATGGAGCAATTTAATTTGGCAAAAGACAAAATTATGATGGGCGCTGAGCGCAAATCGATGGTTATGTCAGAGAAAGAAAAATTAAATACCGCATATCATGAGTCGGGTCACGCCATAGTTGGTCGTGAAGTGCCTGAGCATGACCCAGTATATAAGGTCAGTATTATTCCGCGTGGTCGGGCCTTGGGTGTGACCATGTTCCTGCCGGAAGAGGATCGCTACAGTCTGAGTCGCCGACATATTATTAGCCAGATTTGTTCATTGTTTGGCGGTCGAGTTGCCGAAGAAATGACCCTCGGCCCTGATGGTGTGACAACAGGGGCCTCAAATGATATAGAGCGTGCTACCGATATTGCTCGCAAGATGGTGACCAAGTGGGGCTTGTCAGACAAGATGGGGCCGCTGATGTACGAGGATGCTGAGGAAGGTGCTTACGCTGGTCGCCCTCCAGGGCAGGGCAAGGGCTTTTCTGGTGAGACCGCCCGTCAAATCGACGAGGAGGTTCGTCGCATTATTGATGAGTGCTATGGCGTTGCTACGAAGATTTTAGAGGCTAATCGCGACAAGCTAGACGTGATGGCTGATGCGTTGATGACGTATGAAACCATTGACGCCAAGCAGATCGACGACATTATGGCTGGGCGCAAGCCGCGTAAACCTGCAGGTTGGGATGACGACAGCACGGGTGGTCATAGCACAAAGGCGGAAACGGCAGGCGCTGAACCTGATGTTGACGTCAATGATGAAAAGAAAAACCGGCCCGAAGACCCATTTGTCGGCTCGGTGAGCGATCACTGAGTTTGTAATGAGCTCCTTATTAAGTCCATCGCCACCGCAGCTTCGCTGCGGTGTTCGCTTATTGAACATAAGCGCGCCTCAGGTTATGGCAATTATTAATGTTACCCCTGATTCCTTTTCAGATGGTGGTGAATTTCACGCCGGCGGCGTCTTGCTTGAAAAAGTACTGCGGCGGGTCGAGGAGGTTTGCAAGCAGGGTGCAACACTCGTAGATATTGGCGGCGAGTCAACACGACCTGGCGCATTGCCGGTTACTGCTGAGCGCGAGTGCGAGCGAGTGCTGCCGGTCGTTGAGGCTATTGCCCAGCGTTTTGATACTATTATTTCGGTCGATACCAGCACCCCCGAAGTTATTCGTGGCGCAGCTCAACTTGGCGCAGGAATGATCAATGATGTGCGGGCGCTGTCGCGGCCGGGGGCCTTAAGCGCTGCTGCAGCGAGTGGCTTGCCGGTGTGTTTGATGCATATGCAGGGTGAGCCAAGCTCTATGCAGCGGCAGCCCAGTTACCAGAATATTTTTGAAGAAGTGGCTGCGTTCTTGCGAGGCCGGGTGGCTGCATGTTTAGCCGCCGGTATTGCGAAGGACCAGCTGCTGCTCGATCCCGGTTTTGGCTTTGGTAAAACAACCGAGCATAATTTCGAACTGTTTCGTCGCTTGCCTGATTTTGTTGAAATGGGTTTTCCGCTGTTGGTTGGCGTTTCTAGAAAATCAATGTTAGGTGCGATCACGGGGCGTGCTGTAGAAGAGAGAATGGCCGCAAGTATTGCAATGGCGGCAATGGCGGTAGAGCGCGGCGCGCATATTATTCGCGTTCACGATGTTAAAGAAACAGTTGATGCGGTGAAGTTAGCGACCGCCGTAAAGTTTGAGAAAACTAATAATGGTTAGAAAATACTTTGGTACAGACGGCGTGCGTGGTCGCGTTGGTGAAGGCGTTATTACCCCTGAGTTCGTTTTGAAGCTGGGTTGGGCGGTAGGTCAAGTATTTGCTCGCGAAGGTCGAAGCAAAGTACTTATTGGTAAAGATACTCGCATTTCAGGGTATATGTTCGAGTCTGCCTTAGAGGCGGGCTTGGTTGCTGCGGGGGTCGATGTGCTACTTTTGGGCCCAATGCCAACGCCAGCTATTGCATATTTAACGCGGACGTTTCAGGCGCGCGCCGGCATCGTTATTAGTGCTAGCCACAATCCCTTTTATGACAACGGCATAAAATTCTTTTCCGCCGACGGTACCAAATTGCCGGATGAGCTTGAGATTGCGATTGAAGAGGCGATCGACGCAACCATGGCAACGGTTGAGTCCGCGAAGCTGGGGAAGGTGAGAAGAATAGACGACGCCGCAGGGCGGTATATTGAATACTGTAAATCTACCGGTCAAACCGGACTTTCCTTAGCGGGTTTAAAGATTGTTCTCGATTGCGCCAATGGCGCCACTTACCACGTGGCGCCAGCTGTGTTTGCCGAGCTTGGCGCTGAGGTCATTGTGATGGGTGCGTCTCCTGACGGACTTAATATTAATGCCAATGTTGGCTCGACTCATCCGGGGGATATGCAGGCGCTAGTTCTGCGTGAGTGCGCAGATTTCGGTATTGCATTTGATGGTGACGGGGATCGAGTGTTGTTTGCCGATGCCTCTGGTGATTTGGTTGATGGTGATGAATTGCTGTATATCATTGCCGCGGAGCAGCTACGTTGCGGTGAGTATTGTGAAGGTGTTGTCGGCACCTTGATGTCGAATCTTGGTTTTGAGCTTGCGCTGAAGGCTCTTGGTGTTTCTTTTGAGCGTGCCCAGGTTGGCGACCGCTACGTTAAAGAGCGTATGAATGCACTGGGGTGGCAATTGGGTGGGGAGAACTCCGGTCATATTATTTGCGGCGACGTGAGTACCACCGGCGATGGTATCGTTGCGGCGCTGAAGGTGGTTCAGGCCATTGTTAGAAGCGGCAAGAGTCTAGTTGAGCTGCGCAAGCCAGTAAGTAAATTCCCCCAAATCATGCAAAACATCCGTATTCAGAAGCCGGTTGACCTCGGTGATTCTGAATTGGCTGCCGCGGTGGCTCAGGTTGAGCTGGAATTAGCGGGGCGAGGCAGGGTATTATTGCGCGCCTCTGGTACCGAGCCTTTAGTGCGAGTGATGGTTGAGGGCGAGAATGCCGTGCAGGTTGCTGATTTATGTCAGCGCCTAGCAGACAAGGTGCAAAAGCTTTCATCATAAGGTGGTGGCGGTTCTTGTATGTGTTTATAAGTTTATGTAAGATTGGCGCCCATTTTGCGCTAAGGGAAATGGCATGCGTAGTAATCTCGTAGCAGGGAACTGGAAGATGTGCGGCGACACTGCCAGCATTGAAAAGTTGGTGGCGGAATTAAAAACGTCATTGCCTGCGGAGCCTGGTTTAGATATCGCGGTGTTTCCTCCTTCGGTGTATTTGGCTCAGGTGTTAGCGGGTTTGTCTGGTTCGCCGGTCGCTGTTGGTAATCAGAATGTTTGTGATCAGCCGGGTGATGGTGCATTTACCGGCGAGGTGTCGGCTTCTATGTTGGCTGATATCGGTTGCCGCTACGTCATAGTTGGTCATTCTGAGCGTCGAGCTATATATGCCGAAACCAGTGAGCAGGTTGCGCAAAAAGCAAAACAAGTTTTAGAGCAGGGTTTAGTGCCATTGGTGTGTGTTGGCGAGACTGAGACACAGCGTGATGACGGCGCTACGCTAGAAGTTATTTCCGCCCAGCTTAAGCCGATTTTTTCGACTTTAAGTGTTCAGCAGTTACAGTTGATTGTGGTTGCTTATGAGCCAGTCTGGGCGATTGGTACGGGTAAGACGGCAAGTCCGAGTCAGGCTCAAGAAGTGCACGCGTTTATTCGTGCTCTTTTTGCAAAGAAAGATGAGCATTTGGCGAAGGGCTTGCGAATTCTGTACGGTGGCAGCGTTAAGGCTGCTAATGCAGGTGAATTGTTCGCTCAGGCGGATATTGATGGCGGTTTAGTGGGTGGTGCGTCACTTGATGCACAGGAATTTTCCGCAATATGTCGGGCGGCGGAGTAATGGAACAAATTATTTTAATAGTACATGTGTTGGCTGGTCTTTCCATTATTGGTTTGATTCTGGTGCAGCAGGGCAAAGGCGCAGACATGGGGGCTTCGTTTGGCTCTGGTGCGTCGCAAACATTGCTCGGTAGTAGCGGCAACGGCAATGCCTTAACGCGCGTCACTGCAGTGTTGGCAACGGTGTTTTTTATTACCAGTTTATCTTTGGCTTATGTTGCAAAGCAGCGTAGCGGTGTTGATGAAGATATTATTGAAGTGCCTGTGCTGCAGGAGAGTCGTGATGTTGCGCCGGTAGGTGATGACAGCATGCCTGTGCAGTTGGGTAGGGATGAGTCTGATATGCCTGCGGTAGATGATGTGCCGGCGGCAGCGAAATAAAGAATTAGCCGAAGTGGTGGAATTGGTAGACACGCCATCTTGAGGGGGTGGTGGGCATTGCTCGTGCGGGTTCAAGTCCCGCCTTCGGCACCAAAAAATAAAAAAGGATAATCATGGTTAATGGTTATCCTTTTTTTGTATTTCATTTGTTCGGCAAGTGATCTCGGTTTGGCACTCCTTGCGGGTGCGTGGCTTGACCTGCTCTTGGCTTCCGACTATAATGCGGCTCCTGATATGGGGTGGCAGATTCGGTTTTTTGAGCTTCCTCAGAGCGTAAGGTGACTTCGCTTTATTATAGATCAGAAGTTTTTAGAAGCCCCTTCCATAGGGGCTTTTTCGTATAGCTAAAGGGCGTACGTAAAAGAATTTCGATGGTGGGCCTTGGGCCCATTTTTTATTGGTGGGTAGTGAACTTGTCCAACAAGACAGTCAAGTTAGAAGAATTGTTAAGGCCGGGAGTGGAAGCTCTGGGTTATGAGTTGTGGGGTCTGGATTATCAGTCTCATGGCCGCCACACGATGTTGCGTGTGTATATTGATAGCGACAAAGGTATTGGTGTTGATGACTGCGCAAAAGCGAGTCATCAGATTAGTGGCGTCATGGATGTAGAAGACCCTATTTCTGGTGAGTACAATTTAGAAGTGTCGTCACCAGGTATGGATAGACCGCTTTTTACTTTGGCGCAGTTTGAGCAGTACATCGATAGTGATGTAAGTATTCGCTTGCGCACCTCCTTTGAGGGGCGTCGTAAGTTTCTTGGTCGTCTGATGGGCGTCGAAGATGGAGATGTGGTTTTGATGGTTGAGGAGCATGATTATTTGCTTCCCTTCGATCAGATTGATAAAGCAAATGTCGTGCCCCGGTTTTAGTCGGGGATGAATATTTCAAATGGCCGGCTGCGGAAAGAGGCGGATAATGAGTAAAGAAATATTACTGGTAGTTGAAGCCGTATCAAACGAAAAGGGTGTGTCTAAAACCATTATTTTCGAAGCGATTGAACAGGCATTGGCAACAGCCGCTAAAAAACGTTATGACGAAGATTCCGAAATTCGCGTGGTGATCGATAGACTCACGGGAGATTACCAGACTTTTCGCAGTTGGTTGGTTATGCCAGACGATGAAATGGCATTGCTCGGTACCCAGCTCACAACTGAAGAAGCACACGAATACAGTGCTGACTTAAAAGCTGGTGATACCCACGAAGAAGTGGTTGAGAATGTTGGTTTCGGTCGTATTGCTGCACAAACTGCCAAGCAGGTTATTGTGCAAAAAGTACGCGAGGCCGAGCGTGCTCAAATCGTTGATGAATACAGCAGTCGGGTTGGCGAGCTAATTAACGGCACGGTCAAGAAGGTTACCCGCGACAGTATTATTGTTGATCTTGGTGGCAACGCAGAAGCTTTATTGCCTCGTGAAGAATTGGTTGGCCGTGAGGTTTTTCGGATCAACGACCGAGTTCGCGCAATTCTCGCTGACGTGCGTCCCGAAGTGCGTGGCCCGCAGTTGTTTTTGAGCCGCGCGTGCCCAGAGATGTTGATCGAGCTATTTAAAATTGAAGTGCCTGAAGTTTCTGAAGATGTTATTGAAATTCGCGCTGCTGCTCGCGACCCTGGTTCACGGGCAAAAATTGCCGTAAAAACCAATGATGGTCGTATTGATCCTGTAGGTGCCTGTGTTGGTATGCGTGGTTCGCGTGTGCAAGCTGTGTCGGGTGAACTGGGCAATGAGCGCGTCGATATTATTTTGTGGGATGACAATCCAGCGCAGTTAGTTATTAACGCTATGGCCCCGGCTGAAGTTGAATCTATTGTTGTGGATGAAGATACCCACACTATGGATGTTGGCGTGGCAGACGACAATCTTGCCCAGGCCATTGGTCGTGCCGGCCAGAATGTGCGCCTTGCTGGGCAGTTGACGGGTTGGACTATCAATGTGATGAGCATTGAAGAGATGGGCGCCAAGCACGAGCAAGAATCTGGTCAGGTCATCAGCTATTTTGTCGACGCCTTAGATATTGGCGATGATATTGCTGAAGTATTGGTAGAAGAAGGTTTCACAACCTTGGAAGAAGTTGCCTACGTACCGCTTGAAGAAATGATGTCCATAGAAGGCTTTGATGAAGAGATTGCGCAAGAATTGCGTGCTCGCGCTAAGGATGCCTTGCTGACTCAAGCGATAGCTAGCGAAGAGAAATTAGAGAGTGCCGAACCGGCTGAAGACCTGCTGGCAATGGACGGTATGGAAAAGCATCTTGCTTTTATCCTTGCCAGCCGTGGCATTGTAACGATGGAAGATCTGGCCGAACAGGCTGTTGAAGATCTTCTCGACATTGAAGACATGACTGAAGAACGGGCTGGTGAGTTAATTATGACTGCCCGTGCTCCGTGGTTTGCAGACGAAGAAGAATCTGCAAAATAAGCGAGTCGTACCGTTTTGGGAGAATGATGAATGGCTGAAGTTACCGTGAGCCAGCTTGCTGAAGTCGTTGGCGCGCCTGTAGAACGATTATTGCGACAAATGAAGGAAGCGGGGCTGTCGCACAGCGCTGCTGGGCAAGTTGTGTCTGATGAAGACAAGCAAACTTTACTGACTTTCTTAAAGCGGAGCCACGGAGAATCAGCCGAGGCACCACAGAAAATCACTTTGAAGCGTAAGACACTTAGCACGCTTAAAACAGGATCTGGTGCTGGTAAGAAAACCGTTAATATTGAGGTTCGTAAAAAGCGGACGTACATAAAGCGTGACCCTGCTGAAATGGCTGCGGAAGCTGCGGCGGAAGAGATTGCTCAGCCGGAGACAAAAGACGACGTTGTTGATGCAGTGGCCGAGGTTGAGGCGATTGTTGAAGCTGCGCCCGAGCCAGCAGTAGAGGTTGTTACTGCCGAAGTTGTTGCTGAAGAAAAAGCGCCAGAACCCGAGCCAGCGCCAGTTATAGAAGAAAAAGCGCCGGAGCCGGTAAAAGAAGAGCCTGTTGTAGAGGCGCCTGTCGCTGCCCCAGTGCCAACAGCCGCTCCTGCGAATAAGACCGATGAATACCGAGAAGTGGTTGAAGACGTTTTAGACGTCGACCCTGAGATTCTTCGTCAGCGTGCAATCATCCGCCGCAAAGAAGAAGAGAAACGAGTTAAAGAGCGCCGTGCAGAAGTGGCGGCTGATAAAAAACGCGACGAAGAACTGCGTAAAGAGAAAGCAAAAGCGCCTGCCCAAGCTGTCGCCGCTGCACCTGCGCCTGCAGCTAAAGAAGGTGGTAGCGATACTAGCGAAAAGCCAGCACCTCGCCATCATCGTCGTGCAGCAGCACCTGCCGCCGGCGCAGATGATGACCGCCCGCGTCGTAAAGGTGGAAAGTCTCGTGGTAATAAGCGTGACGATCTAGATCGTGCAGGTTCCTTCGCCGGTCGTCGCAAGAAAAAGACCCTGAAATTGCCTGATGATGCTCAGCGTCATGCTTTCCAAGCTCCTACTGACAAGATTGTTTACGCGGTTAATATAGGTGAAACCACCACCGCGGCCGAGCTTGCTCAGCAAATGAAAGTTAAGGCGTCAGAAGTTATTAAAGAAATGATCAAAATGGGGATGATGGTCACCATCAATCAGCCTATTGATCAAGAGACTGCTCAGCTTGTCGTCGAAGAAATGGGCCATAGCACTAAGCTGGTCTCTGACGACGCGGTTGAAGAGGCGCTTGAAGAAACCTTGGGAGCACGCGGCGAAGGCACAATGATTACCCGCGCGCCGGTCGTTACCGTAATGGGTCATGTTGACCACGGTAAAACATCCTTACTTGATTATATCCGGAAGACCAAGGTAGCAAGCGGTGAGGCGGGTGGTATTACCCAGCACATCGGTGCCTACCATGTTGAAACTGGTCACGGCATGATCACCTTCCTTGATACGCCTGGTCACGCTGCGTTTACTCAGATGCGAGCTCGTGGCGCCAAGAGCACCGACATCGTTATTCTTGTTGTCGCAGCCGATGACGGCGTTATGCCGCAGACCGAAGAAGCCGTAGCGCATGCGAAAGCAGCGGGCGTGCCCTTGGTTGTTGCTGTCAATAAAATGGATAAAGAAGGCGCGGATCCTGATCGCGTTAAGAACGAACTGTCTGCAAAAGATGTTATTTCGGAAGAGTGGGGCGGTGATACCCAGTTTGTGCATGTATCTGCACATACCGGTGAAGGTATCGATAAATTGCTAGATGCCGTTTTGCTGCAAGCTGAATTGCTAGAATTGAAAGCGGCTGCGGATTTGCCGGCTCATGGTTTGGTTATCGAATCTCGTTTGGATAAGGGCCGCGGTGCGGTTGCGTCCCTGTTGATTCAAAGCGGTACTTTGCGCCAGGGCGACATCGTGTTGGCCGGCCAATGTTCTGGTCGCGTTCGCGCCATGCTTGATGAGAATGGTAAGCCTGTTAAAGAAGCGGGCCCCTCAATTCCTGTGGAAATTTTGGGTCTTGATGGCACGCCAGAAGCGGGCGATAGCTTTGTTGTGGTTGAAAATGACAAGCGCGCTCGTGAAGTGGCCGATTTCCGCCAAGTGCGAGATCGCGAGCAGCGTATTAAGCGTCAGCAAGCCGCTAAACTTGATCGCATGTTTGAAAGCATGGAATCAGCCGAGCGTCGTATTCTGAATGTTGTTCTTAAAACTGATGTTCGCGGTTCCCTAGAGGCACTGCAGGCGTCATTGATGGATATTGGTAATGACGAAGTTAATGTCAATATCGTATCAGCTGGCGTTGGTGGTATCACCGAGACAGATGTAAACCTAGCGTTAACTTCCAGTGCGGTAATGTTCGGCTTTAATGTGCGGGCTGACTCTAGTGCGCGTAAATTAGCAGAGAGCGAAGGCGTTGATCTTCGTTATTACAGCGTGATTTACGACGTGATTGATGATGTGACGGCGGCATTAACGGGTATGTTAAGCCCTGAAATGCGCGAAGACATTGTCGGCGTTGCTGAAGTGCGGGATGTATTCCGCTCACCGAAATTCGGTGATATTGCTGGCTGTATGGTTATTGAAGGTACGGTTTATCGCAGTAAGCGTATCCGTGTTCTCCGCGCAGATGTTGTTATCTACGAGGGTGAGTTGGAATCCTTGCGCCGCTTTAAAGACGATGCCGCTGAAGTTAAAAACGGCATGGAATGCGGTATCGGCGTGAAGAACTACAAAGATGTACGCCCCGGTGACAAGATCGAAGTGTATGAAGTTAGGGAAATTGCACGCAGCCTCTAGGGGCTGACGTTGCGGAGTAGCATGTCAATTGAAAGAGTTTAGTCGTACAGCGCGGATAGCGGATTTTTTAAAGCGAGAGCTGGGTAGCTTTATCCAGAAAGAGCTCCGTGATCCGCGGCTTGGTATGGTCAGCGTCATCGATGCTCAAGTCAGTCGTGACTTGAGTCATGCCAAGATTTACGTGACCGTTATGGGTAAGGACACAGCTGAAGAGGCGAAAGAATCTTTGGCCGTGTTAAACAAGGCCGCGGGTTTTTTACGCAGCCAAGTTGCTAAAATCAATAACGCTCGCACCACGCCACAGCTGCGCTTTTATTACGATACCAGCGTTAATCGTGGTCAGCATATCAGTAAGCTTATTCAGGATGCGGTTGAGGCTGATCGCAGCCGTCATACGGATGACGACAAGGAATAAGTGTTTTGGCAAGACGTCGCAAAGGCCGGTCCATTGACGGCATTTTGGTGTTGGATAAACCCCCTGGTCGCTCCTCTAATGGTGCAATGGTTACTGCGCGTGCCATTTACAATGCGACCAAAGCCGGCCATACCGGCGCCTTAGACCCACTTGCTACTGGCGTTCTGCCGATTTGTTTTGGCGAGGCAACCAAGTTTTCCCAGTTTCTATTGGATGCCGATAAAGAGTATCGCAGCCATTTCATCTTTGGTCAGCGAACCGATACCGGCGATGCCGAAGGCGCTGTATTGGCTGAGGTTGACGCTTCATATCTCACCGCGGCAGAGCTTGAGTCGCACATTGCCAAGTTGCGTGGCGATATTTTACAAGTGCCCCCCATGTATTCCGCGCTGAAGCGTGATGGCAAACCCTTATACGAATTGGCCCGCAAGGGAATTACCGTTGAGCGTCCAGCGCGGCCAGTTACTATTCGCGAGTTTGAATTGGAATCTTTCACTCCCGGCGTTATCGCTGTCGCGGTGGTGCGAGTGCGTTGCACCAAGGGCACGTATATTCGGTCTCTTGCAGAAGACTTAGGGCTCGCTATTGGTTGTGGTGGGCATGTGTCGAGTTTGCGGCGCTTGCAGGCCGGTCCATTTATCGAAGCTCAAGCAGTCTCTACCGACGCGTTGCAGGTCTTGCGTGATGCGGACGATTTTGCTGGATTGGATGCCCTGCTGCTGCCGATCACTGACGCACTTGGCCATATTCCACAGCTCACCCTGGGTGAAACGGCAGTCTACTATTTATTGCAGGGGCAGCCCGTGCAGGTCTCCGGCGCGCCCACCTCAGGGACCGTGGTGTTACTTGCTGAAGATGGCAAATTTCTGGGAATTGGTGAAATTTTGGACGATGGGCGCGTTACGCCTCGTCGTTTGGTCTCAACTGTGGGATAATGCCCGGCTGAATTTATGCCGGTGTCCCGGTAAAAGGAAATGAAGGGCTTGGCAATGTGCTATTCCTTCCGAACCTGACTGTAAATATGCACGGTCAGGCTTGATTTATAAACGCATATTCGTAATGAGGAATAAGAAGATGGCATTATCTGCTGTTGAGAAAGCTGAAGTTGTTAAGGATTACCAAACTGCCGAAGGCGATACCGGTTCTCCAGAAGTACAGGTTGCACTGTTAACCTTTAACATTAACAAGCTGCAAGGCCATTTTGAAGGTCATAAAAAGGATCACCATTCACGTCGTGGTTTGATCCGCATGGTAAATCAGCGTCGTAAATTGCTAGATTACTTGAAACGCAAAAACCAAGAGCGTTACAGCAAGTTGATCAAAAGCTTAGGTCTGCGTCGTTAAAACAAGAATAAGTGAGGGGGCCTTAGTGGCCCCCTTATTACTTTATATAACCCCTATTTGGGAGGAATTACTCCGTGAATCCCGTTACTAAGACATTCCAGTGGGGCAGTCAGACTGTTACCTTGGAAACCGGCCGTATAGCTCGTCAAGCGAGTGGTGCAGTGCTAGTTAAAATCGATAATACTCAGGTTCTATGTACTGTGGTTGCAGCAAAATCTGCTAGACCTGGTCAGGACTTTTTCCCCTTGTCTGTGCATTACCAAGAGCGTACTTATGCCGTTGGTAAAATCCCAGGCGGTTTCTTTAAGCGCGAAGCGCGTCCATCAGAGAAAGAGACCTTAACCTCACGTCTGATCGATCGCCCGATTCGTCCGCTGTTTCCTAAAGGTTTCCAGAATGAAGTGCAGGTTATCTGTACTGTTATGTCTGCAGACAAAGAAAACGATCCAGATATTGCCGCATTGATCGGTACTTCTGCGGCATTGGCTATATCAGGTGTTCCGTTTGCTGGCCCAGTGGGTGCGGCGCGCGTTGGTTTTACCGCTGAAGATGGCTACATCCTCAATCCAAGCTACGCACAGTTGGAAACTAGCCTATTAGATATGGTTGTAGCTGGTACCGAAGACGCCGTATTAATGGTTGAGTCCGAAGCGCAGCAGCTGACCGAAGATCAAATGCTAGGTGCAGTGCTATATGCTCACCAAGAAATGCAGGCGGCAGTGCAAGCAATTAAAGAGCTGGCAACTGAAGTGGGCAAGCCGTCTTGGAACTGGCAGCCAGAAGAAGAAAATACTGCCTTGTTAGGCGCTGTTGCCGCGGGCTACAAGCCTGGTCTTGGTGATGCTTACCGCATTACTGATAAAATGGAACGTTACGCTAAAGTTGGTGATTTGCGTAAACAAGCCATTGAAGAATTGGCAACTGGCGATGACGCGCAATACAGCGCCGACGACGTTCGCGGTGTGTTTGCCAAGCTTGAAAAGCAAATTGTTCGTCAGCGTATATTGAATGGCGAGCCACGTATCGATGGTCGTGACGGCCGCACAGTCCGTCCAATCAATGTTGAAGTTGGCGTACTTGGTAAGGCGCATGGTTCAGCTTTGTTCACCCGTGGTGAAACACAGGCCATTGGTGTTGCCACTTTAGGCACAACCCGTGACGCACAGTTTGTTGACGCTTTGGCTGGCGAGTTTAAAGACAACTTTATGCTGCATTACAACTTCCCTCCCTACTCAGTAGGCGAGTGCGGTCGTATGGGCAGCACTGGTCGTCGTGAGATTGGCCACGGTCGTCTCGCACGCCGCAGCTTAGAAGCAGTTTTACCAACAGCAGAAGAATTTCCTTACACTATTCGTGTGGTGTCGGAAATTACTGAATCAAACGGTTCCAGCTCAATGGCTTCGGTTTGTGTGGGCAGCTTGTCATTGATGGATGCTGGTGTACCGCTTAAAGCACCTGTTGCCGGTATTGCGATGGGCTTGGTTAAAGAAGGCGAGCGTTTCGCTATTTTGACCGACATCCTTGGTGATGAAGATCATTTGGGTGATATGGACTTTAAAGTTGCCGGTACTGCCGATGGTATCACTGCTCTGCAGATGGATATTAAGATCGAGGGTATTACCCAAAAGATCATGGAAGTGGCGCTAGAGCAGGCTCAGCAAGCGCGTTTGCACATTCTTGGTCAAATGAATCAAATTCTTGCTACTTCACGCAGCGGTGTTTCTGAAAACGCGCCAAGCATGCACGTAATGAAGGTTGATTCAGATAAGATCCGTGACATCATCGGTAAGGGTGGCGCAACCATTCGCAGCATGTGCGAAGAAACTGGTGCCCAAATCGATATTGAAGATGACGGTACAGTTCGGGTATACGGCTCAGATGCAGCCTCACGTGACGATGCAGTAAACCGTATTCTAGCGATTACGGCTGAAGCTGAAATCGGCGCAATCTACACGGGTAAAATTGCTCGTATCGTAGACTTTGGTGCCTTTGTCACTATCCTGCCGGGTAAAGACGGTCTTGTGCATATCTCTCAGATTTCTGATGAGCGTGTAGAGAACGTTAGCGACTACTTGAAAGAAGGCGAAGATGTTCAGGTTAAAGTACTGGATGTCGACGCTCGTGGCCGTATCAAGCTTTCTATCAAAGAAGCAATAGCTGATAGTAAAGCCGCTGTAGCCGAAGAAGCGATTGAGCCAAGCGCTGAATAAGGCGTAACTCTCTTCGTTAAAAAAACCCCGCTTAGCGGGGTTTTTTTTGCTTGGGATTTAAGGAAATGAGTACCCAGAGAAATTTTCTCATTTTCAGCGGTGCAATCCTTTGAGAGCAGCTCTAAAAGTATAAAACTTTATAAGAGTTGATTGCGGAAAGATTCTCTAGTGGCTCGGCTCTCTTGGCTTGTTCTAGCGCCTGAGTTACCGTTTCACACTGTATTAGTAAAAGACCTTAATTCCCAATTCATACTGATTGCGGTAGCTGCCACTAATTTTACTACGCTCGAACTCCCAGAAGATATTCCAGTTGCCCGTGAGCTGCAGGTCATGACGGGCAGACACCCTTAGATCGGGATCCGAGTCATTTACGGCGCTTTGTTCAAAATTCGCGCCTATCAAAAATTGCTGGGAGTCGGTTTTACGCAGGTAGCCTATGCTTGTCTGCGCCCTCACATCAAACCCACTTTTCAGTTTGCTTGATATCTGTCCCTGGCCGCCGGCTAGGGCGTAGAGTAGGCCACCACTAACATTCCACGCCGGTCCCGCTAATCCTTGAATATGAGGAACCCATGCGCGTTTTTCATGTTCCTCAACGCGATGACCACCAATATCAAAGGTCCATGATAAGGGGCGGAAAAAGCGGTTTCGAGCAGTGATCGATTTAATACCTATAAGGCTTAGATCTTCCATCTTTAAGCCATCATCTTGGTAGTAGCGAAAAGACATATCTAGGAATTTAAGTTCTGAACCTAAGGGGTAACCGAGCCCGGGGTCATTCAGTGCGTGGTATGCAGGTCGCCAGTCGAAACCGATATAGGGTTGATCGTCGAATTCACCAGCTGAAATTTGGAGTCGACTTGATAAATGTCCCTGATCGTCTCGCTGCGTTGGTGTTGGTAGCTCCGGCAGTGGGCTTTCGATATCCAATTCATTTCTGTCGCGCAATAGTTGCAATGAGCGTTTGGCCGCTACTTGCTGGGGGACTGTAGTGACCAGCCTTGAATAAAGAAAGGCTGTTTCCAAAATTGCGGCCTTCTGCTCAGCGGGGTAGTGTTCTAAGGTCGCGTATTCGGGAACTGGGTGGTTTACAAGCCCATAAACCAGATCTCGCTGATCAGGGCTGAGCAAATCTAGTTGATATTGAAATTGGTTGACGATAGAGGGGCGATAGATCGCATCGACTATGTAGCCGTGCTGCAATGCTGCGCGGACGGTATCGACCGGAATGGCATGTAGTCGAAAGGCTTTCAACATGGGCTTTTCTGATCGAATCGCATCGAGAACCCCCAGCAAGCGGTAGGAACAATTTTCAGTGAAGAAATAGTAGTCGAAGGTCTCTCCTGATACTTCCCAGAGATGGCGAACCATCTGATCGGTCTCTTCCTGGCTAAGATTTAACGGGTATTCCCAGATGTCGCGGCTTTCGATATCTCGATATTCTTTCAGTTTCATATAGTAGGGCAGTACGGTCATCTCTCCTGGATAACCACCCATAAGCCCCTTGAATACAAAGCTAAGCTGATTGTCTGAAGGGTCATTTTTGGCGGCGTAGCTGGCAGTATAGGCGAGAATACGATTGCTTTTGTCCTGGCCATGCTGATCTATTCTCAGCAGGGTGTGACCAAACATAGATGATGGGCTATTGAGATAGGCGGCTGGAAAGATCATTGTGGCCCCAGCTGCGTTGAGGGTTTCCTGGAACGTATTAAATGCTTCGCACTTCGGCGCTGCAGGAATCTCGATAGAGGTACTTAGTTTTTCTATCAGCCAGTGGTATCGCGCGGGGAAGCGGCAACGTGGATGCTCATCGCCGAGACTATTGTTCTGAAAGAGGCCATCAAAAGTGGCTAGGAGCTCAGAGTGTGGATCATTCTTTCCATTGCTTGCTAGAAAAAAGGCCGTGCTATCGGCTTGGCTTGTATAAGCTTGATTGAATAGTGTTTGCTGGTAGCTCAATAGCGCTATCCAAGTGGGGCTGCTAGCCCATTCTGGATTCAGTACGCTTGAATTTACGGGGCTGGATTGGCAGGGTGATTGCCATATTATAAATGTGAAAATAAATACGAATAGACGGCGCATAGGTGTTTGTAACTGCTATTAATCGAGGCGGACGCACAACTACCTGCGGCAATCATGGAAGTGATAAACAGGATTATGAAGTGACTTCTAGGAACGTGCTGCTCGACCAACAGAGTGTGTTGCCGAGCAGCATTAGTGCTCAGAGAGCTTAGCCGACGTACTTGTTCAGTGTGCTATCACCTTTCATTACCGTGGTAATGGAGTTGGTAACTTCTGAACCCGTAGTGGTTTCATTTTGGAAAATGCGGGTGAAATTGGCGTGCATAACTGAACGGAATTGCGCCAGATCAGCCTTTTGAACGCCCATTACAGCGCCTAGTGCGTCAAGAGCTTCGCCGCTACCTTTAGACATATCCGCTGCGATCTGATCCAAGTTTGAGTCAATATACAAAGATGCCTGAGCGTTGATAACGCCGTCCACGTTACATCCCAGTGTGCCAGATGTCATGGCAAACGTTTGGGTGCCATAGAAGCCATTTGTTGTAGCCGCTAATACGTGGGGGCCTAAACCTGATTGACCTTCGAAAAGTTTGGCGCCTAAACCACAGCCTGCTGCACTATAACCAGCGGCTTGAGTTGCAAATGGCATCACCAACATAGCAGCAGTAAGTATAATTTTTTTCATATTTGAAGTGCTCCGTGTACTTTTTAGATATGTTTTCCTTTGGCAGCTGTGCGGACACAGCCGTACCAATGTTATAAAGTATTTTGAGTCGGATTGCCATATATGCACTCGCTAGGATTTTTGCTCTCAGTGCTGATGACCGCCTTCACCGTGGGCATGGCGATGACGGATTTCTTCGTCGGTGGCGTCGCGAATATCTTTGATCAGAATTTTAAAGGACAGTGATTGACCTGCAAGTGGGTGGTTAAGATCAACGTCCACCGAGAACTTGCCTACCTTAAGTATCGTGGCGTTGCGCATGCCCTTGTCGGTATTAAAGCGCACTGCTTGGCCGACTTTTATCTTGCCTTCGTGTTTCAGGTATTTGGCTGGAATTCGCTCGGTTTTATTTGGCTCAATTTCTCCGTAGGCATCTTTGGCTGCAAGGGCGACTTCAAATTCATCGCCAACACTGTGGCCGGCCATGGCGTTTTCAAGGCCGCTAATAATATTATCTGCTCCGTGCATATATAAGGACGGAGTGTCGTTGAAGTTGTCTTCCAGTACTGTCCCTTCGCCATTACTTAGTTCGTAGTGGAATGACACGACTTTATTGCGGCTGATTTCCATGATTTTACCCCGTTGCGTTCAGTTATCGCGCAGCTATCTTAAGGCGCGTATAGTAATCTTGAATCCCACCCAGTGGTAGGGCGTTGTAGTGAATCTAATAGGAGAATTACTATGGGCGATGTGCTGCCCTTTAAGCGAACGCTGCCAAAAGGCAAAACGCCAAACACTTTATGTCGGGAAGGATTTCACAAGTGGCGGGTTGATAAGAAAAAGCAGTTTGATGTGAAGCTGGGTAAACTGGTGACAGTATATATATGTGAACGCTGCGGTGAGCAGAAAGTCACCGCACAGTAGTTAGAATTGAGCTTAGTGGCGTTCGCTAGCGCTGATTTCATCACTGATGACGGCGAGCCAGTTTTGTGCCTCGTCTAGCCCTTCAACGGCTTTGACGACGCAGGCGATACCGAGTAAATGCTCTTTTAATAGTTTGCGCATAGGGAGATCGAGTTCTTGGGCTTGCTCCTGTAGAAACAAGAAGGCCTGTGCGCTAATGTCGTCAATATGCATCTGCTGCGTATCTTGGCGATATTCTGATAGGCTTACTACTTTTTGCGCAGTCATGTTGGATCTCCTCTGATCAACTTGCAATCAGTATACGGAGCCACAAGGCTTGTGAATCTTCGTAATTACCCTTAGGGCACATAGTGTTCCATAGCGGATATTACGTAGCGGGGCGCTTAAATAATCATTGAAAAAGGGTTAGATAACAGAATATGTCAGAAACTATTGTGATTGGCGCTGATGGCGTTGAGCAAATGCCACTGAAGAGCTACACCGAAAAAGCGTATTTGGACTATTCCATGTACGTTATTCTCGACCGCGCACTGCCTAATATCGCGGACGGCCTGAAGCCTGTGCAGCGCCGCATTGTGTATGCCATGAGTGAGCTTGGGCTGAAAGCGAGTGCCAAGCATAAGAAGTCGGCGCGTACCGTTGGTGATGTTATTGGTAAGTTTCATCCCCATGGTGACAGCGCAGTATACGAAGCGATGGTATTGATGTCGCAGAACTTTTCTTACCGCTATCCGCTTATCGATGGTCAAGGTAACTGGGGTTCGCCAGATGATCCAAAATCCTTCGCAGCCATGCGCTATACCGAGTCGAGGCTGACTAAGTATGCGGAGGTTCTGCTAAGTGAGTTGGGGCAGGGCACTGTTGATTGGGTGCCCAATTTTGATGGTCAAATGGATGAGCCCGCCACCTTGCCGGCGCGAGTGCCTAATATTCTTCTTAATGGCACTACCGGTATTGCCGTTGGTATGGCTACGGATATTCCGCCGCATAATTTGCGGGAGGTTGTGAGCGCATGTATTCATCTGCTCGATCAGCCGAACGCCAGTGTGGCCGACTTGTGTGAGCACGTAAAAGGGCCGGATTTTCCCACAGATGCCGAAATCATTACGCCCGCTGAAGATCTGCGAAAAATGTATGAAAGTGGTCGCGGTTCATTACGCATGCGCGCCCTTTGGCAAGATGAGGGCGAGGATATTGTTATCACTGCTCTGCCGCATCAGACCTCGGGCTCCAAAGTGCTGGAGCAAATAGCGCAGCAAATGCAGGCTAAGAAACTGCCGATGATAGTGGACTTGCGCGATGAATCTGACCATGAAAACCCGACGCGTCTGGTGGTAATACCGCGCTCTAATCGCGTCGATAAACAGGCGGTCATGAACCATCTATTTGCAACCACAGATTTGGAACGCAGCTACCGCGTCAATATGAATGTGATTGGGCTGGATGGTCGTCCGCAGGTAAAAGGTCTCGACAAAATTATTGGTGAGTGGTTGGAAATTCGCACCACAACTACCCGTCGTCGGCTTGAATACCGCTTAGACAAAGTCCTTAAGCGCCTCCATATTTTAGATGCGTTGTTGATCGCATTTTTGAATATTGACGAAGTGATTGCCATTATTCGTGAAGAGGATCAGCCCAAACCAGTGCTGATGGCGCGCTTCGGTATTACTGATACCCAAGCCGAGGCGGTACTGGAATTAAAGTTACGGCATTTAGCCAAGCTTGAAGAAATGAAAATTCGTGGCGAGCAAGACGAACTTGCCACTGAGCGTGACGGTTTGGAATTAACCCTAGGTTCTGCCCGCCGTATGAAAACGTTAGTGCGTAAAGAGTTACTCGCTGCGGCAGAAGAATTTGGCGATGAGCGTCGCTCGCCCTTGGTGATGCGCGCTGAGGCGCGGGCCTTCTCTGAAGAAGATATTATATCGGCAGAACCGGTTACTGTGGTTCTGTCTGAAATGGGCTGGATTCGCTCGGGTAAAGGCCACGATATAGACCCGCTTAGCCTAAGTTACAAATCGGGTGACCGCTTTAAATTGGCTGCTAAGGGCAAAAGTAATCAGCCGGTGATTATTCTCGATAGTACCGGGAGAACCTATACGGTTGCCGCTCATGGCCTGCCGTCGGCGCGGGGACAGGGTGAGCCCCTCACTGGCCGGATCAACCCGCCCTCTGGTGTGAATTTCACTGGAATGATGATGGGTGGTGATGACGGTCATTACTTGTTGGCCTCTGATGCCGGCTATGGATTTATTGCCAAGCTGTCAGATTTGCAGAGCAAAAATAAGGCCGGTAAAACGGCGCTTACACTGCCAAAAGGTGCTTTGGTTTTGCCGCCGGTGGCTATCGCAGATATGAGCTCCAGTCATGTCGTCGCGGTGACTACCGAGGGCCGCATGTTGATATTCCCAGTTGGCGATTTGCCCTTAATGCCGCGTGGTAAGGGCAATAAAATGATCGGTATTCCATCGGCGAGGGTTGCGAGTCGGGACGAATATGTGACCGCAGTGACTATTTTCTCTGAGCGGGATGTCTTGAAAGTGATTTCTGGAAAACGCCATTTATCGCTTAAATTCGCCGAATTAGAGCACTACTTGGGTGAGCGCGGCCGGCGCGGACATAAGCTGCCTCGTGGTTTCCAAAAGGTAGATGCCTTGCAGACAGTGGTGGGCTAAGAGCCGAATTATCGGCTAACAGGACGGCGCAGGCTCCAGCTTTGGGGCTTGCGCCAATGACCTTAAGTGGAGCTTGAGTTGCTAGTGTCAGTCCGCAGTTTGGCTGCGTCTTGTTTGAAAGCCTCTAGGCTGAGTTTTTTCAACTGGGTTTGCTGTCTTTCTAATAAGTCACTGTAAGGTGTTTTCATAGCGCTGATGTGATTGCCGCGAATATCTACCCAGGCATCTATACGCTCGTTATCGCGACTGCTATCGTCCAGCCAAGTGCCTTTGCCTTCGCTTGTGACGCTGTGTAAGTTGTCGATGGCTGCGCACTCCTTGGCAGCACATTCCCAGTGGTCACCCTCGCCGTGAATGTGGGCAATGCCCGCTCGGCTGCGCAATACTTTATCTAGACTTTGCAATAATTCGGCGCAGCACAGTGCGCGAAATAAAGCGTGGTCAGTGCCGGCCACATCAAAAAAACGCAGACTGATGGCGTTGTGTCGGTGTACCACAATATCAGCGTGGTAGAGTTTGGCGATGGCTTCGCCGCGCGCATAGCTAGTACGTAAGTGTTCGCGAAAACTGTCTGGCGCCATTTGTGCTTGCAGAGCGCTGTAAGACTGCCAGTGGCAATGTAAAATATAATAATCTTTAAAACGATTTTTGCCGAGCTTGCTTAATCGTATTTGCGGGTTGTGAATTTCTTCCAACAATTTACCTAAGCTGTCAGAGCCGGGGTAGCCGCTTTGGTCGTTGCGCAAGGGTTGCGCTAAACGGGCGCGAGCGAGCTCTAACAATTCTTCGATCCGCCTCATTGGCACGGCAATAATTGCATAGCTAAAGCAGGCTAATAGGCCCGTGAGAATGAGTAGAGTTTTACCCAGGTCGCGTATTTCATCGCCGATAAGCTCTCGGCTAAGCGATAGTTTGACCACCCCAAGCCGACCATCAGCGGCAACCTGTGCTTCGTAATTCAAGTTCTCTGCACGCCAATGCCCGGTTTCTGCAACGGTTTCATTACGCGCGCTGGCGATACTGCCATAAACAATGAGCGGACTGTTGATATAGTCCTGTAAAATAGCCTGCAGACTAACTTTGTCGTTGCGCAATAGTGCTTGCTGGCTTTGCGATGCCAGTTGGTTAGTCCACTGCTGGCCAATTAAATGGGTAGTTTCAAGAAGGATTTGCTTGCTCGCCGTCATGCTGGTGAGTAGCAATGTTAGGCCGGCTACAGCGCATATCAGCGCGGTAATCAGTCCGCATTTAGCCGACAGGGGTAACTTAAGGAGCTGCTTGAGCATTATGTACTTTCCATCTGGAACGCGGGACTTCTATTATTTTGGGAGTATATCAAGGTTGTGGTGCTTGGGTGGAGTCACGTCTACCGCTACAATACGCCGATTACTGCAGGGGGTGGTGTGAACGAAATCATATTGATCAATATAGCGGGCGATGATCGGCCTGGGGTGACAAGCACAATCACCAGTATTTTGGCGGATCACCAGGTGAATATCTTAGATATTGGCCAAGCGGTGATTCACGACAATCTTTCTTTGGGTTTGTTGGTAGAGGTGCCGGCGGGCGCTGAAGCAGCCAGTATTTTAAAAGATATTTTATTTCGCACCCATGAAATGGGTATGCAGGTGCGGTTTTTACCGGTCACCCCAGAAAGTTATAATCAGTGGGTGTCGGGTCAGGGTAAACAGCGTCATATTGTTACTTTGCTGGCACGTAAGATTACGGCGAGACATATTGCCGGGGTCACCGATGTGGTATCTCGCTACTCGCTCAATATTGACCGTATTGACCGTTTGTCGGGCCGGGTGCCTCTGGAGGGTGTCGAGCAGCAATCTAAAGCCTCGGTGGAATTGTCTGTGCGCGGTAATCTGCCCGATGCCACCGATTTTCGCCGCGAGCTTTTGCATTTGGCTAGCGAGATGGATATTGATATTGCCTATCAAGAAGACAATATGTTCCGTCGTACGCGGCGCTTGGTGGCCTTTGATATGGACTCAACCTTAATAGAGGCCGAAGTCATTGATGAGCTGGCGATTGCCGCTGGAGTGGGCGAGCAGGTAGCAGAAATCACCGAGCGTGCAATGCGCGGTGAAATTGATTTTACCGAGAGCTTTAAGGCGCGAGTGGCCTTGTTAAAAGGCTTAGATGAGTCGGTGTTGGCGGGGATTGCCGAGAGCTTGCCGATTACCGAGGGTGCTGAGAATTTAGTGTCGACCCTCAAGCAGCTTGGTTATAAAACCGCAATTCTATCGGGTGGTTTCACCTATTTTGGTCATTATCTGCAGCGCAAGTTGGGCATTGACTATGTATACGCCAACGAGCTGATTATTCGCGATGGGCGAGTCACGGGCGAGGTTGAGGGCATTGTGGTGGATGGTAAACGCAAGGCTGAGTTGTTGCGGGAGATTGCCGAGCGTGAGGGTTTGAACTTGGAACAGGTTATTGCGGTTGGGGATGGCGCCAATGACTTACCCATGCTCAGTATTGCGGGTCTGGGGATTGCGTTCAGGGCTAAGCCGATAGTCCGTGAAAATGCCAAGCAGTCAATTTCTACGCTTGGCCTAGACGGTATTCTCTACTTGTTGGGAATTAGTGATCGTTTAACAGGGAAGTAGTTTAGCCGTTCCCTGCAACGGTTAAGGCTTCAGCCGAAAGCGGCAAATTCGTAGTTCATGATAGGCATGGGTTCATTCACATAGCTGCCTTGAATAAAATCCGGTCCCAGCTGCCAAAGCATGGCCAGTGTTGCCGCGCTGCCTACATTGGGGATAAGGATTTGACTATTGAGCAGCCGGGCATGTTGAATCATATCCCGAATTTGCTGGTCAGTGGGCATGTCGGTGGGGCGGAAGCCCGGTTTTACTAGCGCGGGATGAATGTGGCTTAAGAATTTATTGCCCTGCTTGGCGCGGCCAAAATTTCTCACCGCGAGGGAAGCGCCTAGCTTTTGTAATTGGGTCGTAAAGTCTAGGGCCTGCTTTAGGGCGTCGGCGATGCTTTCTTCGCTAAACTGCAAAATAACTGATGACGGCGGTAGTCCGGCCGCTTTAAATGCGACGCTCAGCCAGGCGCAGAATTCGCGGTCGTGAAATACATTGCCGCTAAGATTGATAATGAGTTTGATGTCTTGGCCTGCAAGTCTTTCCTTCGCTAATTGCTTGGTGGCTTCAACTACAATCCAGTGGTCGAGTTGGGTGTTTTCTGGCTCGCGCTCAATGGCTCGCAGCATTTCCCCCGCCGTAATTTCACCTTCTACCCAATCTTTAATATGGAGGCTCGCCTCGTAGTGGTCGCCGTTGGAAGCGCCAAGATTGACCAAGGGTTGGAACAGGAGACTCAGGCGATTATTGGCCATCGAATCTGCAATAACCTCATCTACTGTTGCGTTGCTCTTGAGCTGTTGACGCTCGCGGCGGCAAATCTCGGCATTGTTGCCGCCCGCGTGGTAGACCTTTTCGGCGCCATCAAAGACAGTGTCTAGCAGCAGTGTTGCTTTGGGTGGAGTGAGGTGATTGATAGGTAAAATGGCAATGCTGGTGGTGCACTGCAGAGACTGCTTACGGACTTCGAAAATCTCAGATTCAATCGTTTTACCTAGTTCTAGCGCCATTTCAAGCGCCGTATCGCTAGCGACGTGATGTGCAATGGCCGCGATCATATCGTCGGCGACGCGACCGTAATGCTGTGCGGGCATACCTCTTCTAACCAGATTACTTAGTGCTTCAACCAGGTATTCAACGTCATTGAGACTGGTGCTGTGGCGCAATTTGCTGAAGTGGTCGATTGATATCAAAACTAGGGAAGAATTGCTATTGCGTTCCTGTTCCACAAATTCTTGGAGCAGTGCCAGAAACTGGTGCTTGCTGCTCATTCGGGTGGTGTTGTCTACGCCGTTGATGGCGCTACCTTCGGTGGTTTTATGGATTGCAATCTGGATGCAATCTTCACCTTGGTAGTGGGCGCTATCGCATAGTATACGGGTTTTGAGCTCGGTCTTATTGGCGAGGGAAAAACTGATCTCCACCTGCTGTTGCTGGTTATTCTGCTGTTGTTTCTTGAGCACGCTTTTAAAGCGTTCTTGATCCTTATTGGTGATCAAATCTACGATGGGGAAGCCATCAAGATCATCGTAGCCCATGTGCTCGCAAAACGGGGCATTGGCGTAAATGACCATACCGTCAGTAATGTAGACAATCGGGTCTTGGTGATCATGCAATAGTAGCTTGTTGCGCTCCTCCGCTTCCGTCAGCGCAATTTGGCTTGCTTCCAATTGGCGGCGCAACTGCAGGGCTGATTGCGCCTTAAATGCGGCGTTAACGACCTGTGCCATATTGTATTTATTAATAATATCCACGACACAGGGGTCGGGTGGGCGCAGAGCATCGCCTTCGCCCATGTAAATTACCGGGATATCTTTTTGGTATTTGCGCAGTATGTGGCAGCAGCGTTGAATATCGAGCTGTGCTTGCTCGGCATCGAAAATAAGGACGTCCCAGTTCTTAGCACAAATGGCGACGGCTAGTTTTTCACCGGTATCGATGCCTTGGGTGTGGGCAATGCGTCCACCGCGGCGGCAGTGCGTTGCCAACTGTTCTGCATCGCTGTCTGCAAAGCAAAATAGAAGGATGTTAATGGCAGTACTACTGCTGCTCATAATAGCTCGATTATGGTAACGGTTTTGATTTTAAAAACGATGCGGTATTTAGCTGATGCTTACAAAATATCCCAGAGCTGATTGAAGTCATTTTTGTTAGGTTCATCTTCTTCCGGTACAGCAATTTCAATTGGATTGGGGGCAATATCTGTAAAGTGAAAAAGCTTAAAGGCATTTGATTGCTCAACGATCTTACCTAATTTTATACGCATTGAATGCCCTGGGCGCAAGAGTTCAACGGTGTGCCCTTCTGAGATACCGACAACACCGGCCAGCAGTAGCAGTGGTCCTTGCGCAATTTGGCCGCCCGATAATAATATGGCACGCTGATATTCATTAACCGGCAGGCCTGATTGTACCAAGCGTGCGCTATAGGGGGTGGCGGCAGAGGATAAGGCTTCTATGCCTATTTGGTGGCTGCCATCGCTGCGTAGCCAGCGCACAATACCCACTCTCCAGCTGTCGTAATCATCGGTTTTTAAGCCGATTAGTTCGCCGGTACGAACGCGCAACTGAGTGTCTTCAGGCCATTCAATTCTGCAGCCCGAGCTACTGTTATCTAATATCCGTGAGCGCAAATACTCGTATTTACTGCTCGGTGTCACAGGTGCTTGGTTGTTCTGCGGAAGGCTATAGCTGATGGTTTCTACGGAGTCTTTCGATGATCTGTAATTAATTGGCTCGCTGGCGTCACCGCCGCGGATGCGGGTATCTTCATTGCCGCTTTGGCTCCATACATCTTTGCTCGCCTTGCCGCGCTCTGGAAAGTGGGTCGAGTTGTCGCCCTGGTCTCTCTCAAACTGGAAAAGACTAAAATCCTGCTGGTTGGCAAGGTAAAAGTGAGTCGTATTCATGCCAACGGTAAGGAGTACCGGCTCATTGCAAGGTATGCGTTCGGCTGCGCGGGAGGTCGCGGAACTCCATGAAATACTTAGGTGGTCGAGAATTGTTTTACTCAGCGTGGCGGCGCTAGCTGATCTGCGAGACGATACCGTCGCGGCTAGGCCGCCAGGCTGAGACAATAGCGGTTTTGTATCAATGCCCAGCCAACCTAAAGATGGTGCTCGCTCTATTAGCTCGCGGTACGCTGGAGCGGCATCTTCTATGGGGTTGAATAAAAATACACAGCTTTCCAGCTTGTCAGTGCGAAGTCCAACGAAGGCGGACCAGTTGTTCAGCTCACTAAATACGTCTTCTATGTGACGCTGCGGGAGTTGATGAGTTTTACTGCAGCTCAGCATTAATAATCGTAAATAAGCTTGTTGTAAGGTGCCGTCACCGTAAACATTGTCAGTGACCTTTGGTTTGCGTATTTTGAGTGTTTGCGCGCATCGATAAATTTTATGCGCGGTTAGCCAGAATCCCGGATGTGTAGAGCGATAAAGCTGATAAGTGCGCATGAGTATTCGGCTGTGCTCGGTAAGAGCGCGATGCAAGCATGTTGCCATAGCATCTTTAGAGCGCAGCAACCTATTCTCACTTTCCAAACCCTGGAATGCCTGGCAGTAGCCGGTGGCAAGCTGAGTGTTCAAGGTGTTTGCCAGCAGTACAATCTTTTGGGTTTTTTCTGGCAGCACTACAGGTTTGTTCAAGTAGTGGGGTGATAGCCCCTTTATGACGTCATGAACTTGAGGGCGGATTAATTCCAAAATCTCATAACGATCTTTAGGTTTGCAGGTGGTATGACTTAATTCTGACAGCGCTTGAAACAGTAGGCGGGTGGATTCGCCCAAGTTTGCAAGCGGTAGGCTGCCCAACCAGGAATTAACTGCGTTCGCAGTTAGCGCGAACTGGCTGTGTGAGTCGCGGGTTATTTCTGGCGTCCCGATAGCAAGACTTGAGTTATTTTTCATAAAGTCCAGTTTATGACAGTCTTAATGTAGAGTTGCATATGATTTGCATTTTAAGCCTATGTTTTTACGCGTTAATTCACGATAGTGCAAGTGGTCGTTTACTGTTCGCGCTAGGCTCTTCTACGACCAATCGCGGCACCAAATAGCCCGGTAATCTAGCTAGTATAGCGTTCATTAGGGCCTGTGCTTCCTCTTCCTTAACATCAAAATGCGCAGCGCCTCTTACTTTGTCTAGCAAGTGCAGATAATACGGCATGACGTTAACCTCGAATAAGCGCTGGCTCAGCTTTACTAACGTATCGGCGTTATCATTAATTTCTTTAAGTAATACGCTTTGATTTAAGAGCATAAACCCCGCTTTGTGCAAGGTGCTCAGGGCAATTTCGCTGTGACTATCAATTTCGTTGGCGTGATTGCAGTGAATAACCATCACAATGCGCAGGCGATTTTCGCTGAGGACCCCAATTAACGCCGGCGTTATTCTAGCCGGTAAGACTAAAGGTAGGCGCGTATGGATGCGTAGGGTGGTGACATGCGGAATGAGGGCGATTTTATTTATTAGCTTTTGCAAATACTCATCGGGTGCCGATAGCGGATCGCCACCACTGAGTATGACTTCGCTGATATCTGGGCGATCTGCAATATAGTCTAGGGTCTTTTGCCAGTCGCGTTGACTTGGATTATTGCTGTCGTAGGGAAAGTTGCGACGAAAACAATAGCGACAGTGAACGGCGCAGGATGGATTGGCGATTAGTAAAACGCGGCCATGATATTTGTGAATTAAGCCCGGCACAGGATTGGCATTGCCTTCTTCGAGCGGATCATTAACGTAGCCGACCTGTTCCTGTGTTTCCCTTGCTAGCGGTAAAACCTGCCTCAGCAAGGGGTCATGCCAATCTCCGATCTTCATTTTGGCGACAAAGGCTTCCGGCACCCTAAGCGGGAATTGTTGCATCGCCGCTGTTATATCCGGGTGTTCCTCGGGGTTTAGTTGCAGTCGCCGTAATAACTGCTCTGGATCACGGATCATGCCGCTCATTTGCTGCTGCCAGCTTTCGGTCTGCCAAAATGTATCTTTTAGGGGTATCATTGCTGCCTTTTTAAACTACGGTTTTACACCGTCGCTGAGGAAAATCATGGCTAATTATTCTACCAATGAGTTTCGCAACGGACTAAAGGTGATGCTCGACGGCGAGCCTTGTTCTATTTTAGATAATGAGTTTGTTAAACCGGGTAAAGGTCAGGCCTTCAACCGCGTTCGCTTACGTAATCTTAACTCAGGTCGGGTTTGGGAGCGTACTTTTAAGTCAGGTGAGTCGCTAGAAGGCGCGGATGTCATCGATCAGAATATGGAATATTTATATAATGATGGTGAGTTCTACCATTTTATGGACCCTGAATCGTTTGAGCAGTATCAAGCGGATCTCAAGGCGGTCGGCGATGCGTCCAACTGGCTGAAAGAGCAAGATGTATGCACCGTGACACTCTACAACGACGCACCATTGTCGGTAACACCGCCAAATTTTGTTGAGCTAGAGATTGCGGATACTGATCCCGGGGTTAAGGGTGACACCGCTCAAGGCGGCACTAAACCCGCTTATTTGACCACGGGTGCGATGGTCAAAGTGCCTTTGTTTTTGAGTGTTGGTGACGTTATCAAAGTCGATACCCGCACTGGTGAATATCAGAATCGAGTAAAGGTCTAAATGTCTGACTGGCGGCCGACGGCTGATATTTCGGCTTTACGCCGCCGAGCGCAGTTACTTGCTGCTGTGCGCGCCTTATTTGCGGAGTTTGGTGTTTTAGAGGTAGAGACGCCCTTGCTGGCCACGGCGCCAGTCACTGACCCCAATATAGAGGCTATTAACACCATCGCCCCCGATGGTGATGCCACCATGTATTTGCAGACCTCTCCCGAATTTGCCATGAAACGTTTGCTGGCAGCCGGTAGTGGTTCTATCTATCAAATTTGTAAGGCCTTTCGTCGCGGTGAGCGGGGGCGGCGACACAACCCTGAGTTCACTATGCTCGAGTGGTATCGTCCTGGCTTGTCATTGTCGGAATTAATGGATGAAGTCGCTGCCGTTGTGAGCTTGGCGGTGGGTAGGCTTGAATCCAAGCACACTAGTTACCAGCAAGTATTTGAGCAACATTGTGGTGTGAATCCCCATGTCGCGTCGCTTGCAGAATTAAAAGCATGCGCGCGCAATCACCTAGAGCTTAGCTTTGACACTGAAGACCGCGATGTTTGGCTGCAACTGCTGATGTCCACTGTCGTCGAACCGGCTCTTGATGGCAGTGTCCTCACTTTTGTCTACGACTTTCCCGCCTCGCAGGCCGCCCTGGCCAAAATCCGCATTAATATTGGGGAGGTTCCGCTCGCCTCGCGCTTTGAAGCATTTTATGGCGGCATGGAGCTGGCGAATGGCTATGATGAACTGCGCGAAGCGGGAGAGCTGGTCCGGCGTATCAGTGATGACCATCGCCGGCGTGCCGATAATAATCAGGTATTGCCGCCGATTGACCGCCATTTATTGAAAGCGATGACTACGCTGCCCGAATGCGTTGGCGTCGCAATAGGCTTTGATCGACTAGTGATGTTGGCGTGTAATGCAGAGCGAATCGATGAGGTGATCGCGTTTCCGCTCGAACGGGCGTGACCGCGTCTTAGCTGGCCACACTGCAGAATCTGGTTTATTCGGCGCTGCTGTTAATACGCCCTAATACCTCGCCCAGTTGGGTTGGCGTGCTTGCCATAAAGTTTTCCTGCCACTCAGTGCGGCCTTTTGCAAACAGCACGATGGCAGTTGATCCGAGTTTGAAGCGGCCCATCTCCTCACCCTTTTGTAAATGAATGTCGCGCGGCCCCTGGCGGTAGTCGGTTGTTCTAATGCCCTTCGGTGGTGGCGCGACTTGGCCATCCCAAACGGTTTCAATGCCGGCGACAATCATGGCGCCCACCAAAATGACGGCCATGGGGCCGGCTTCGGTATCAAATAAACACACTGCGCGCTCATTTCTGGCAAATAAGCCCTGCACATTTTCAGCGGTTGTGGTGTTTACCGAAAACAATGCTCCGGGAATGTAGCTCATGGTGCGCAATGTGCCGGCGATTGGCATGTGCACGCGGTGGTAGTCGCGGGGTGACAGATACACAGTGGCAAAGCTGCCATTGTCAAAAAGCGCAGCTGCTTCGCGGTCACCACCTAGCAGGCTTAGCAAACTGTAGTCTTGTCCCTTGGCTTGAAAAATTCTACCGCCTGTGATGCTGCCAATTTGGCTGATGGCGCCATCTGCAGGGCAGGCAATGGTGTTGTCGTCTTCGCAAATAGGTCTTGCGCCATCGCTTAATGCTCGGGTGAAGAAGGCATTAAAGTTCGCGTAGTTCCGTGGTTCTGGGTCAGCCGCTTCGCTCATATCAACTTGGTACTGCTTGATGAAACGGCCGATTAATAGATCTTTGAGCCAGGGGATTTTAGTTTCCGCGAGCTTGCCGACGAGTCTCGACAATAGGTGTTGTGGTATCAGATATTGAAAAATAATAAACGCAATCTTCACGAACATTCCTTTTGGTCTTTATTAGGGTTTTTGGGCGCTAGGTTGGGGGTGATCACCTGTCTCAATGGGAGTGGTATCAATGTTGCCCCATTCGCCCCAAGAACCGTGATAGCCCTTTATATGTGGATAGCCAAGAATCTTCATTAATAAATAGCTCAGGCCAGACCGGTGGTGGGTTTGGCAGTGGGTTATGATCGTTTTATCAGCAGTGATGCCCAACTCGTTGAGTTTTGCTTGCAGGCTAGTCAAATCTTTCAAACGCATGTGATTGTTTCGATCGATGAGCTCCAGCCAATCAAGATTTATCGCCCCAGGAATGTGGCCGCCGCGCTGCGCCAGCACTTTTTCGCCGCGGTACTCTTCCGCTGAGCGCGCATCCCAAATCGCCAGCTGGTTATTGTCGAGCATACTAATGAAGTCTTCAATCTCGGCAATTGCTAGGCTATCAATAGCAATGTCTTGCTTTGTAGGTGCTGGGTGATTAGCCACTTGTTCGCTAGGGTGACCCTCGTCCAGCCAAGCGTGTAACCCACCGTTAAGGTAGGAATAATTGCGGTGGCCAATGACATCCAGCGTCCAAATTAGGCGGCCAGCCCAGCCGCCGCCCTCATCGTCGTAGGCAACAACATGGGTGTCTGGTGTCAGTCCTACTTTTGCAAATAGGATATTGAGGGCTTCTATGCTGGGTAATTTTCCGACTGCGGGTTTTATCCCGCCTTGTAGCTCCGACGGGGCGATATGCACCGCACCTGGAATATGATGCTCTGCGTAATTGGCTGCGCTGCTGGTGTCCAAAATGAGTAATTTGGGATCGTAAAGCATTTCAGCAAGTTGTGTTGTTTCTAATAATAGTGGCCAGTCTTTCATAATAGATAACTTATTTTAGCGTTGCAGTGAATGGTGGCGGTGCTTGCTAGGCGTAATTCTTGATACCGTCAATCTTAGGTTCTTCTCGCGCTAGTTTAAAGTCATTGCGGCGAGACATTTTATTAAGTGTAGTGCATAAGATATTACGACAAGTATTACTCGTCGTTAAGACTTTGAATGATTTGTCGATAGCTGGCCATACGCTCTGGGCTGATTTTGTGCTCGGCTTCGGCGTCTAATAGGGCGCAGCGCGGCTCCCGTTCGTGCTTGCAGTCGCGGAATCGGCACATCCCTAGAAAAGGTCGAAACTCAATAAACCCCGCAAGTACTTTTTCCCTATCCATATTCCAAAGCGCGAACTCACGGATGCCTGGCGAGTCTATTAGGCTGCCACCGTCTGGGAAGTGAAAAAGGCGGGCGGTCGTTGTGGTGTGTTTGCCCTTGGCGGTACTTTCAGACAGCGCGCCTATCCGGGTGTCGGTACCGGGAAGCAGACTGTTTACCAGCGATGATTTGCCGACCCCAGATTGACCAACAAACACGCTGATGTGGCCACAGAGCGTTTGTTTTAGTTCATCTAGCCCGCGATCGGTTTCGGTCGACGCGCGAGTAACCTCATAGCCAATAGCTTGGTAGCGAGCCAGCATATTGTCGAGATATTCGCGGTTGTCATCGTTAATTAAGTCAGATTTGTTGAGCAGTAGTATAGGCCGAATATCGATGGCTTCGGCGGCAACTAAATAGCGGTCGATGAGATTGGCGTGGGCACGGGGTTCTGGGGCAATGACGATCACGATATGATCGATATTAGCGGCGACCGGCTTTAATTTGCCGTGGTTATCTGGGCGAGACAGCAAAGAATTGCGGGTGTTGCAGGCAACGACCACACCGGTAGGTTTGCCTTCTCGCCAGGTTACGCTATCACCTGTCACTAGGCCGTCAATGTGCGCGCGGACGTGGCAGCGCTGTCGAAACCCCGTTTCTGCTTCAACCTCAACTTGTTGGCCAAAATGGCTGACAATAAGTCCATTTTGCTCCGAACCAAGTTCGCCTTCAGTCAGCGCTTGGTCTAGCTTAGAGTCGCGTTTAGTGGCGCGTTCATTGCGTTCGGCTTGGACTTTTTCGATGCGCCAGCGCTGCTGTCGACTGATTTTACGTTTTGTCATGAAGGATCATTCGCTTAGGAAGCGCCATCTTACCCTATGTGCTGCTACAATCGACACTTTGCGTGATTGTGGATGTAAGTCGCGCGCGCTGTTATTCGCAAGAGTATGCAGCCGAATACAGCAATAGCTATTAAATGTCGCGTTGGAGGCGGTCTTATGGATAAAGCACAGAACTTAATTTGGATCGATCTGGAAATGACCGGTCTGGATACTCTAAATGACCACATTATTGAAATTGCGACTGTGGTGACTGACGCTAATTTGAATGTGATTGCCGAAGGGCCGGTATTGGCGATTCATCAACCGGACGAGGTCTTGGCTGAGATGGATGAGTGGAATACCCGCCAACATGGCCAGTCCGGCCTGACCAAGCGTGTGCAAGACACCTGCATTACTGCGCAAGAAGCGGAACGTCTCACCCTGGCATTCTTAGATAAACAGGTTGAGAAGGGCGCGTCGCCCATGTGCGGTAATAGTATCTGCCAAGATCGCCGTTTTATGGCTCGTGAAATGCCGGCGCTAGAAGCGTATTTTCACTACCGCAATTTGGATGTAAGTAGCCTTAAAGAGTTAGCTAGACGCTGGCGTCCGGATTTGAGCGCTGGCCTGAAAAAGTCGGCAACACATCTTGCGCTAGATGATATTTATGACTCGATTGCTGAGCTTAGCTACTACCGCGAGCATTTTCTTCGCTTATCCTAATTCCCTCCCCAAAGTTGCTCGTGATCGCCTGAAACGGCGGTGCGAGCTATCTCGCTATTATTTTCCCTCTAAATTATTGCCCGCTTTTGCGTAAGTGTAATTTGTCTTCTATGTTTAAGCAGCTATCAGTATTTACCCGTATTGTTGTTCGGCTTTAAAACGGGTCTTGTAGCACACTATGTTGTCGACGAAAACTTGGCAGAGCTTGGTTGAGCTATTTACCCAGAATAGCGTAATCAAAGCCGGATTGACGACGAACTAAGGCAATAATAAGCAGGTGAGATGCTATGAGAAAACTAACCGCACTATGTGTGGCTTCATTATTATGTTCTCCTTTGTCCGCGCAAAGTTATTTTGATGAGCTGGTCATCTTTGGTGACAGTTTGTTAGACAGCGGAAATCTTGGACTACGATTTACTAACCGGCTTGGTGACGGTAATGGTGATTTTAGCGCGGGTCCCTTCGCCAATATCGCGCCCCAATATTTGGGTATGGCCCTGGGTTTACCTACCGATCCGGCAGCAGGTGGTGGTACAAACTACGCTGTGGGCGGCTATGAAACCGCAGATATTTTAAATTCGATCAATGGTACCGGCTTGGCTCTGCCGGCAGGCGGGGCAGTGGCAAGGCCTGCTTATCTGACTGAAAATAATAGCTTTAACTCCAAGGCCCTGATTTTGATTGATGGCGGCGGCAATGATTTTCTCAATGGCACTGCCTTCGATCAGGCGACTATCGTTAACTCGGCACAAACATTGATCGCGGGTGTTTCTGCCATCAGTGCGGCCGGTGGTCGATATATTATGCTCAGCAATTTACCTGATCTAGGCAATACCGCTGCTGTCCAAGCTCAAAATTTGGGCGCTCCCGGTTCTGCCGCCGCCTCCTCTGCGGGTGCTGCCGGCTATAATCAGGCTTTAACGACCTTTGCGAATTTTAGTCAAGCCAATATCATTCCAGTGGATTTGGCGGGGGTTATTAATTACATCTCTGATAATGCCGAAGCCTATGGCTTTGCTAATGGCACGAACGCGGCTTTTGGGCCGCTGGCGACGTTAGATCAACGGTATATGTGTTTCGATGCTAGCGGCGGGGGTTGTGCGGAGCATCCGGTCTTCGGTATTAGCGCCGCTACTCCAGACCCAGATAAGTTATTATTTAATGACGGTGTTCATCCTACCGCTAAAGTCGGCGAAATTACCGGCGACTACCTGATTGATATTGTGGTTGCACCGCAGCTCGTTGGCCAGCTTTCTGGTATTGCCTTAGGCATTGCGCGTACTCAGCACGACAGCTTGACGCAAACGATGCGCGAGAATCGCTGGTATGAAAATACCAGCCGGATCTTCATTAATGCCAGCGGCGCCAATGAAGATACTCCCAGCGGTGGTGATCATCAAACCTCCCATCTCACCCTTGGTATAAGTAATGCTGTGTCGCCAGCCATGAGTGTCGGGGCTGCGCTTAATATGGCAAAACATGAGACCGATACCGACGGTGCTGACTTTTCAGCGACCAGTGTTGGTTTGAGCGGTTTGGCTAACTACCGCGAGGGTCAGTGGTTGGCCGAAGGTAGCGTGGGTTTGAGCGTCATTGACTACGGTGATTTGGATCGCCGCTTTAACTTGGGTGATCGTGCGCTGACAGCTAGTGGTGGCACCGATGGCTACGGCTGGCATTTTGATGGTCAGGTGGCTTATCAGCTGACGTCATCGAAAACGCTGAGCGTGGCGCCAGCACTGGGTGCCCGCTTATTGAGCGGCAAAGTTGATGGCTACACTGAGTCCGGCGGAGCAGTATCTAATTACCAATGGGGTGAGCAGAGCCGCCAAAGCCGTCAGGTTCGAGCTGGCCTGTTAGCTAATATGGCAGTGAGTGAGGGCGTTAGTTTCTTCGCGGAAGTGTTCTCTGTATCTGAACTTGAAGACGGTGACGAAACTGTTGAAGTGACTAATACTAACTTGGCCTTTAGCAGTTATCGGATGCCTACTTACAGCGCAGATGACGACACCTTTGTGGATGCGACTATCGGCGCGTCTGTGGCCTTGGACAAGTCTCGCTTAGCCTTAAATGTTAATTACAGCGATGAAGGGGAAGGGCGTGAAAGCGTGATGCTGAATTATTCATTGCCTTTTTAGGAACTGAACTCGTAGTAACAAGAGCCCTGTATAAGTGAATTATATGGGGCTTTTTTTCGTCTACAGCATGAGCTACACGACGTGGCCTTGTTGCTTTGTCAGCGCCCAATCAATGTGTTCCCGGGCCATTTCGTCCGCTGCGGGGTATTGGGATTCCAGTGCTAGCACAGCGGCATTGCTTGCAGGGGCATTGCCTATGCCTACTGCGAGGTTCCGCAGCCAGCGCTGATAGCCAATGCGGCGAATAGCGGAGCCTGCGGTGTTGTCTAAAAACTCTTGTTCGGTCCATAAAAATAAGGTGAGCAATTCACTATCATCGAGCTGATGGCGCGGTGAAAAATCGGTTTCTTTTGAAGGCTGCGCAAATTTATTCCAGGGGCAGACTAATTGGCAGTCGTCGCAGCCAAATACGCGGTTCCCCATCAGGGGGCGCAAGTCTTCGGGGATGCTGTCTTTTAATTCGATCGTTAGATAAGAAATACAGCGCCGGGCGTCAACTTGATAGGGTGCGACAATAGCGCCGGTAGGGCAATCATCAAGGCAGGCGCGACAGCTGCCGCAATGACCGACTTCCTGTGGGGGATCTGTCGGTAGGGGTATGTCGGTGTAAATTTCGCCCAAGAAAAACCACGAGCCGGCTTTGCTATTGATGAGCATACTGTTTTTGCCTATCCAGCCCAGTCCGGCCTGCTCGGCAAAGCCGCGCTCTAACACCGGTGCGCTGTCTACAAAGGCGCGATGGCTGCCGCCGGCGACGGCGCTGATTTTTGCGGCCAATTGGCCTAGGCGTTTGCGAATTAATTTGTGGTAATCCCGACCCAAGGCGTATCTGGAAATATAGGCTTTATTAGGGTCGCTAAGAATAGTGTCACAGCTTTCGCCGTCCGGTAAATAATCTAGACGAGCGCTGATGACACGAATGGTGCCCGGCAGTAATTCATCGGCTGCGGCGCGCAGTCCTTCGCGTTCCGCCATATAACTCATTTCGCCGTGGTATTCTTTTGCCAGCCAGTTGTGGAGATGTTCGGCGTGGGCGGCATTACTGGCGGGACTAATACCAATATGGGCGAAGCCTAGTTCCTGGCCCCACGCTTTTACTTGTTCGGCAAGCGTTGCGTAATCGGTATTCGCTGTCATCGGATTGCCTGTTTCTGCCCGCGCGCTATGATGGTGGAATGACTGTATCTTTATTAAGTGCTTTCGCATTTTACACATTAGGGAAACGTCTGTATGTCACAGCCAGAAACTATCGAACCGGAAATACTCTATACCGCCGCGCAGGTGCGTGAGCTGGATAGACTCGCCATTGCTAGCGGTATACCTGGGATAGAGCTGATGAGTAGAGCTGGCTTGGCTGCATATAGACAAGTGCAGCAGCGCTGGCCCGATCACTCCCCCGTCGAGGTGTTTTGCGGTGGCGGCAATAATGGCGGCGACGGTTACATTATTGCGGCACTGGCCAAAGTGGATGGTTTGCCGGTGCGGGTATGGGCCTTAGCGGATCCCGCCTTATTGCAAGGAGACGCCGCACTGGCAATGCAGCAGGCTTTGGACGCGGGGGTGGAGATCCAGTCTTGGCAAGGTGAAGAGCCGGATTTAAACAGCGTCATTGTCGATGCGATGCTAGGTACAGGTTTGAGCGGCGTGGTTCGCGAAAAATACATGCAGGCGATTTCGACCATTAATGCCTGTGGCGCGCCGGTGTTGGCAATAGACGTGCCCTCCGGCCTGTGTAGCGATACTGGTAGCCAGCTTGGTGTCGCCGTTCGGGCTTCAGCGACCATTAGCTTTATTGGTCGAAAGCGCGGTTTATATACTTTAGCGGGAAGTGATTGCGCTGGTTGCAAAGTGTTTGATGGCTTGGCGGTGCCGAGAGGAGTCTATCGGCAACTTAATGTCAGTAGAGCCGAAACAACACTGCATTTGAATGGCGCTTCAATGTTAGCGCAGTGGGGCGCGCGGCCTCGTAACGCCCACAAGGGCATGTTTGGTCATGTCTTGGTGGTCGGTGGTGATTTAGGAATGGCGGGTGCAAATTTACTGGCGTCAAGCGCGGCGGCTCGCAGTGGCGCGGGTTTGGTGTCGTGCGTTACGCAACCGCAACACAGCGGCATTTTTATTGCTGCTAGGCCCGAGTTGATGGTGCATGGAATAAGTCGCGAGCAGTTGGCTAGCGGCGATACCTTGGACTCATTGATTGAAAAGGCCAGTGTCATTGTGATTGGCCCTGGGCTTGGTCAAGGGTCTTGGGGGCAATCGCTGTTAAAGGCGGTTTTGCACTCTGATAAACCTCTGGTGGTAGACGCGGACGCACTTAATTTGTTGGCCCTGAGCCCTGAGCTCCTGCATTCTCACAGCGGGCCACGTATACTCACGCCACATCCAGGTGAAGCGGCGAGACTGTTGGCGTGTAGTACCGTCGCAGTGCAGAGCGATCGCTTTGCGAGCGTGATGGCCTTGCGGGATAAATATCAGGCGACAGTGCTGCTCAAAGGCGCGGGGACGCTTATCGCCGATGCAGACAGCGCATCGCCGCTGTACTTAAATAGCGGTGGTAATCCCGGAATGGCGACCGGCGGTATGGGCGACGTACTTTCTGGCGTCATCGCCGCGTTCATTGCGCAGGGGCATCCACCCACTGCGGCAACGTGTTTGGCGGCTGCGGTTCACGCTGCCGCTGCAGATTGCGCGGCTAGACAGGGCGAGAGAGGTATGCTGGCTGGCGATGTTATTGATAATTTACGAGGTGTGATCAACGGGTATGCAGCGGTATCTTGACGGTGAGGCCGATACGGTGGCGGCGGGAGAGTCTTTGGGTAAGGCGATGCGCGGCGGTGTTGTGGTGTATTTGGATGGCCAATTAGGCGCGGGTAAAACCACTTTTTGTCGCGGGGTACTGCGGGCGTTTGGCTATGCTGGCCCGGTAAAAAGTCCAACCTATACCTTAGTAGAGGCGTATGAAGACTTAGTTTGGGCAACGGAACCGCCGGAGCTTAAGACGGTCAGTGTTTATCACTTCGATTTATATCGCCTCGGCGATCCTGAAGAGCTGGAGTATATGGGTATTCGCGATTATTTTAATGATGATGCGGTGTGTTTAATCGAATGGCCTCAGCGCGGCCGTGGCTTTTTGCCATCTGCTGACATAATGGTTAGCATTGAAGCGCAGGGAGCAGGTCGCATTATTGCCGCGCGGGGCGAGACTTTACGTGGGCAGAAAATTCTGGCGCAGTTGAGCGAATATGAAACGGATTAGCAGTGCAGTATTATGCGGTTTACTTTTGTTGGCTGTGACCGTGCAGGCCACAGAGGTGCGCGACGTCCGATTTTGGCGAGCACCGGACCACAGCCGGGTGGTATTTGATCTAAGTGGGCCGGTAGAGCATGAGCTGATTACTCTAGATAGTCCCAAGCGACTCGTGATTGATATACAGGGCGCCACACTCACCTCTGATACCAGCAAACTTGAATTTACCAATAGCCCTATCACTCGCCTGCGCCATGCTGAGAAGCCGGGTGGCGCATTACGCATCGTGTTTGATCTGAGTAACGATGTCCAAGTCAGAAGTTTTTTGCTCTCCGCCAGCGGTGATTTACATGATCGCTTGGTGGTGGACTTTTTAGATAAAGGTGAAAGTAGCGCCAGCGCTGCGAACCCAAGCGCGCCTAGGGTTCTTAAAAGTATGGAAAACAGCTCGCATCGCGATGTTGTGATTGCTATTGATGCGGGTCACGGCGGGGAAGATCCTGGCGCTATCGGTCCTGGCGGGGTTAAAGAAAAAGATGTGGTCTACAAGATTGCTCAGCGCCTAAAGGAACGTTTTGAGGGCAAGAAAGGCTATCGCGTGGTGATGATTCGCGACGGTGATTACTATGTGGGCCTTGCTAAGCGTCGCGATCTAGCGAGAAAGGCGCAGGCAGATTTCTTCGTGTCCATTCACGCAGATGCATTTACCAATCCCCGCGCGAATGGTAGTTCGGTATACGCTCTTTCTAAGCGCGGTGCGACCAGCGCGGCTGCGCGGATATTGGCGCAAAGGGAAAATGACGCTGACTTAGTCGGCGGTGTTAGTTTGTCAGACAAAGATCAGGTGCTTGCCGGGGTGCTCACAGATTTATCGATGACCGCGACTTTGGATGCGAGCTTAAGTGTGGGCAGCCAGTTATTGGGTGAGATGGGTAAAATTTCTCGTTTGCATAGCAAGCGGGTTGAGCAGGCGGGTTTCGCGGTATTGAAGTCACCAGATATTCCATCCCTCTTGGTCGAAACCGGTTTTATCTCTAATCCGCATGAGGCCGGAAAACTCAAAACCTCGCATTACCAGAGTCAAATGTCGCAGGCTATATACGAAGGTATCGATCGTTATTTTCGCGAAAGTCCGCCGCCAGATACGTATTTTGCGGCGGTTAAACGCGGTGATATTTCGCCAGCTAGCGGTCCGGCGCTCGCCTCAGGTGTTCGAGAATACGTGATTGCCAGCGGCGATACGCTGTCTGGTATTGCACATCGCTACAATGTGCCGCTTCGCGATTTGCAGCGTAAAAATAAATTGTCGGGTAGTGATATCCGTGTCGGTCAGAAAATACAGATTCCCGCATCCTAATGACAAAAATCCATTTGCTAGACCCGCGCTTGGCTAACCAAATTGCTGCGGGTGAAGTTGTTGAACGACCCGCCTCAGTGGTAAAAGAGCTGCTTGAAAATAGTCTTGACGCTGGTGCTCGCCGCATAGAATTAGAAGTTGAAGAGGGCGGGGTGAAGTTGATTCGCGTGCGCGATGATGGCGAAGGTATTGCCCATGAGGACTTACCCTTAGCACTAAGTCGACATGCCACGAGTAAAATTACTGTACTTGAAGATTTGGAGTCAGTTGCGAGCTTAGGGTTTCGCGGTGAGGCCTTGGCAAGTATAAGTTCGGTGTCGCGTTTGAGTTTAAGTACCGCGCGTGAAGGCAGTGATTCTGGCTGGTCGGCTCGCAGTGAAGGCCGAGATATGGAGGCGGTGCTATCGCCAGTGGCACATCCACGGGGCACGACGGTCGAAGTGCGTGATCTGTTTTTTAATACACCGGCGCGACGTAAATTTCTGCGCACCGAGAAAACCGAGTTTAATCATTTGGATGAAGTGGTTAAACGCCAAGCTTTAAGCCGCTACGATGTTGGTTTTTCCCTGCGCCACAATGGCCGAGCGATTCATAGTCTTAAGCCTGCAGATAGCCAGTTAGAACAAGAGCGTCGTCTAGCCGCAGTGTGCGGGCCTGCTTTTATGGAGCAGGCTTTATTTATCGATCGCGAGGCAATGGGGCTGCGTTTATGGGGCTGGGTTGCTTTGCCAAGCTTTTCCCGCAGCCAGGCCGATTTACAGCATTTTTACGTTAATGGCCGCTATGTGCGTGATCGCTTGGTTGTTCATGCCGTGCGCCAGGCCTACCGAGACGTATTGTTTCACGGTCGTCATCCGGCCTTTGTTTTGTATCTGGAATTGGCCCCCGCCTCAGTGGATGTGAATGTGCATCCCACTAAACATGAGGTGCGTTTTCGCGATGGCCGCACCGTCCACGATTTTATATTCCGCACTTTGCACAAAGTATTGGCGGATGTGCGCCCAGAGACAGTCGAACAGAATGCATCGCTACCTGCGCTGACCAGCGAGCCGATGATGGCGATGCCTGAAACGCAGTCGGCGATGTCGCTAGCAGCCAGTGGCGCAGGGTCCAGTACCAGCGGCTTGGCCTCAACGCCGACCGACTTTGCGGGTGGATATCAATCTCAGTATCGACCGCAGTTTGCATCCTCGCAGTCCTCAGGTGTTGCTGACCAACAGGCAGCTTATCAGCGTCTGCATGCGGCAGCGGATGGTGATGGTGAAGGCAGCCATCTTGCACCGCCACTTGGTTATGCCTTGGCGCAGTTGAAGGGCGTATATATTCTGGCGGAAAATCAGCAGGGCTTGGTGTTAGTGGACATGCATGCGGCGCATGAACGAATTACCTACGAGCGTATGAAAAATGCTCGCGACGGCGAGGGTATTCGCAGTCAGCCCCTGTTAGTACCAATCAATCTTGCAGTCAGTGAGCGTGAGGCCGATTGCGCTGAGCAGCATGGCGAGGTGTTTGCTGAATTAGGTATGCGAATTGAGCGAGCCGCAGCTGAGTCGGTCATTGTTCGAGAATTGCCGGCAATTTTGGCTGACACCTCGGTGGAGCAGCTGGTGAGGGATGTGTTGTCAGATTTGCTGGAATTTGGCAGCAGTGATCGTATTCGCGCCCATATTAATGAAATTCTTTCGACTATGGCCTGCCACGGCTCAGTTAGGGCAAACAGACGTTTAACCTTGCCGGAGATGAACAGTTTGCTGCGCGATATGGAAGCCACCGAGCGCAGCGGGCAGTGTAATCACGGTCGTCCAACCTGGGTACAGGTCGGTATGGCAGAACTTGATAAATGGTTTTTGCGTGGCCGCTAAGACGGATGCCGATTTACCCCATGCTATTTTTTTGATGGGTCCGACTGCCGCGGGCAAAACAGCTTTGGCACTGGCATTGAGTGAGCGCTTGTCCTGCGATTTAATCAGTGTCGATTCGGCCTTGGTATACCGCGGTTTGAACATTGGAAGTGCCAAACCGGACAGTGCGACTTTGGCGCGCTATCCCCACCAGTTAATTGATATTCGTGAGCCTTCAGAACCCTATTCGGCCGCCGAATTTCGCCAAGATGCGCTAGCGGCGATGGCCAAGAGTGCGGCGGCGGGCCGTATCCCGGTGCTGGTTGGCGGCACAATGTTGTACTTCAAAGCGCTAATTGAAGGTCTGGCCGATATGCCCAGTGCCAATCAAGAGGTCCGTGCGGACATTGCCGCCTTGGCAGCGGGGCGAGGGTGGTCTGCAGTGCATGAGGAGCTGGCGGCGGTCGATCCTGCCTCTGCTGAACGAATTCATCCCAACCACTCCCAGCGCTTGTCGCGGGCGCTAGAAGTTTACCGAATTAGCGGTATAACTATGAGTGAGTGGCAGGCTAGACAGGCCGTGCAGGTACTGCCTTATCGAGTGCACCAATTTGCTATTGCTCCCCCAGATCGAGCTGAGCTTCACGCTCGTATACATATTCGTTTGCAGCAGATGTTTGCCGGTGGATTTATTGAGGAGGTGGCGGGGTTGATGGCTCGCGGCGATCTTCATCCTGATCTGCCCTCTATACGAGCGGTAGGTTACCGGCAGGTTTGGGAGCATTTACGGGGTGACTATGATGAGGGCGTCGCGTTTGAACGGGCCTTAATCGCGACTCGCCAATTAGCCAAGCGACAGTTAACGTGGTTGCGGGGTTGGTCAGATTTAATGTGGCTAGATTCTGGCGAAACAACAGATTCTCAGCTAAATAAGGTGTTGATGCATCTGGCGCTGCCGTAGGACATTAACTTACGGTATACTGCAAATTACCCAGTCTGATGGCGAACTTATTTGTAAGTTTGCGATCCATATTGCTGCTTTTATTGATACGTTTTATCAACGCCCGGTTTGGGCATACAGGAGGCTACACCATGTCAAAAGGGCATAGCTTACAAGACCCTTATCTGAATATTCTTCGCAAGGAGCGTATTCCGGTATCTATTTATTTGGTCAACGGCATTAAATTGCAGGGCCAAATCGAATCATTCGACCAGTTCGTGGTGCTGCTGAAAAATACAGTTAGCCAGATGGTCTACAAACACGCTATTTCTACTGTTGTACCGTCTCGTGTCGTTCGTTTACCGATGGCGCATCCGCCAGAAGACGACGAAGATCAAGAAGACGTTTAACAGCGGTTTCCTTGAATTGAGGTTCGTCCTTGCTATTTGAAAGACCTAATTCCGGTGAGCGCGCAATACTCGTTCACTTGGATTTTCACAGTGAAGACGAGCGCGAAGATTCCAACGAATTTGTGCAGCTGGTGACATCTGCTGGGGGCGATCCGGTCGCCTTCATTACTGGTTCGCGCAAGCGCCCAGATGCACGTTTATTCGTTGGTACGGGCAAGCTTGAAGAAATTCGCGAAGCGCTTGCCGTCAATGGCGGCGAGCTAGTGTTGTTTAATCATGCTCTTTCCCCTAGTCAGGAACGCAATATTGAACGCGAGTTACAGTGTCGCGTGCTTGATCGTACCGGATTGATTCTCGATATTTTTGCTCAACGTGCGAATACCCACGAGGGTAAGTTGCAGGTGGAGCTCGCTCAATTGCAGCATATGGCTACTCGCTTAGTGAGGGGGTGGACGCATCTCGAGCGCCAAAAAGGTGGGATTGGCTTGCGTGGCCCTGGTGAAAGTCAGTTGGAAACCGACCGGCGATTGTTGCGGGCGCGTATTACAACTATTCAGGCGCGCTTACAGAAAGTGCGCAAACAGCGCGAGCAGGCACGGCGAGCGCGGCGCCGTGCAGAGATCCCAGCCCTGTCGTTGGTGGGTTATACCAATGCGGGCAAGTCGACACTGTTCAATGTGTTGACGGCCTCTGAGGTCTATGCCGCAGATCAGCTGTTTGCAACCCTAGATCCCACAGTGAGGCGCATTAAAGTGGGCGACGTCGGTCCAGTTATTTTGGCTGACACGGTTGGTTTTATACGGCATCTGCCCCATAAACTGGTAGAAGCATTTCGAGCAACCTTGGAAGAAGCCGTGATGGCGGATTTGCTGGTTCACGTCATCGACTGCGCTGATCCTGAGCGGCAAGACAATGTGAAGCAGGTATTAGGGGTGTTAGCGGAAATCGGCGCTGGGGATATTCCGCTCCTTGAGGTGTATAACAAAACTGACCTGATTGATACCGAGCCGCGTATAGATCGTAATGATCAAGGCAGGCCGGTAAGGGTGTGGCTATCTGCTCGCGACTCTAGGGGTTTGGCGTTTTTCTATCAGGCACTTAGTGAAATCCTCGGCAATGAGATTTGTGAAACTTGTATTACCTTAAGTGCCGGTCAAGGTCGTTTGCGAGGCTTGCTTTATGATCTTGGTGCGGTAATGGATGAGCAGCTTAGTGATGATGGTTCGCAGTATTTACAGTTGAGATTACTAGAGTCAGATTGGCAGCGATTTTTGTCAAACGAGTCCGTCAGTGAAGCGTCTTTGAGTTCGACTCGTCCGGTTAGCACGCAGGAAGAATTCTGCTAGACTGCCAGCCGGATAATAGGTTGTTGAATAGCTGATTCTATGCGGTGGCCAGTGTGGTCGTGATAATTTAATAGCGGAACAATACGTTAACATAGGAGAGGGTTATGGCTTGGAATGAGCCGGGTGGTGGTAAAGACAACGATCCTTGGGGTGGAAAAAACCAGGGGCCGCCAGATTTGGATGAAGCGCTTAAAAAGCTTCAAGAAAAGCTTGCTAGTATTTTCGGCGGAGGTAAGAAATCTAACGGAGGTAATGGTGGTGACATAAAAATAGGGGCAAGCACGCTAGCGATAATTGCCGTATTGGCGGGTGTTGTGTGGGGTCTGTTTGGCTTCTATCAGGTTGATCAGCAAGAGCGCGCGGTCGTATTGCGACTGGGTGTGTATCACGAAACCGTGATGCCAGGTTTGCGTTGGAATCCGCCGCTCGTGGATGAAGTGAATAAAATCAACGTCACTAAAGTGCGTGGTGTTACCAGTCGCGGTCAGATGTTGACCGAAGACGAAAATATCGTTGATGTCTCGCTGTCTGTTCAGTACACAGTGGTTGATCCTGCGAACTTTTTGCTGAAAGTGAAAAGCCCCGAGCTGAGCTTGGAGCACGCCTTGGAGAGCGCCCTACGCCATGTGGTTGGCAGCTCAAAAATGGATCAGGTTATCACCGAAGGTCGTGAGCAGATTGCGGTTGATACCCAGCAGCGTTTGCAGCGATATTTGTATACCTACCAAAGCGGTATTTTGGTTGCCAAGGTCAATATTGAAGACGCGCAAGCGCCATCGCAAGTGCAGGATGCGTTTGATGACGTAACTCGCGCCAAAGAAGACCGTGAACGCCTAAAGAATGAGGCTGAAGCGTACGCCAATGGCATTATTCCAGAAGCTCGCGGTGCTGCTCAGCGTCAGTTAGAAGAAGCGCAGGCTTATAAAGAGCAGGTTGTTGCCAGATCTGATGGTGAGGCGCAGCGTTTTACAAAACTATTCTCAGAGTATCGCAAGTCACCTCAGGTAACTCGTGAGCGTTTGTATATAGACGCTCTAGAAACCTTATATAGTGATGCAACAAAAGTCATGGTCGATGTCGACGGTGGCAATAATATGATGTATCTGCCGCTCGATAAATTGATGGATAAGTCTGTCACTAGTCGCAGTGGGTCTCAAGAAGACCTCGATATTCGTGCCTTGACGGATAAAGTGGTTGAGCAGTTACGCCGCGACACGCAGACCACCCGCAGGGAGGGCCGTTAAAATGGGTAATCGTTCTTTTACCATCGTAATTTTGTTGCTGGGCGCACTCGTACTGGCATTTAATTCTCTATACATCGTGCGTGAAACCGAGAGAGCTGTATTGCTTAAATTCGGTGAAGTGGTTGACCCTGATATTAATGTGGGTCTGCATATTAAAACGCCGTTCGTGCATATGGTACGTAAGTTTGATCGTCGTATTCTTACCCTAGATGCGCCAACGCAGCGGTTTTTAACCATTGAGAAAAAGCCGCTGGATGTCGATTTTTACGCTAAATGGCGGGTAATCGACACCAAGAAGTTCTACACGGCGACCAATGGTGAAGAAATTCGCGCCGAGGGCTTGTTGGCCCAGCGTATTAATACTGGCTTGCGGAACAAATTTGGTGAGCGCACCTTCCACGAAGTGGTGTCAGGTGAGCGTGATCTGTTAATGACGGATTTGACACGCGATCTTAATCAGATCACCACCGATGAGTTTGGTATTCAGTTAGTGGATGTCCGCGTTAAACGTATTGATTTACCCTCGCAGGTTAGTCAATCGGTATTCGACCGGATGAAGTCTGAGCGCGAGCGTGAAGCGCGCGAGCAGCGTTCTACGGGGCGCGAGCTAGCCGAGAAAATTCGTGCTACCGCCGATCGTCAGCGCACAGTTATCAGTGCAAATGCTTACCGCGATGCGCAGGTGCTGCGTGGTGAGGGTGACGCGCTTGCGGCGAACACTTATGCTGCCGCCTATAGTGCTGACCCAGAGTTCTATGCCTTTGTTCGCAGCTTGGAAGCCTATCGGGCCTCCTTTAGTAATAAAGGTGACTTGCTGGTTGTCGATAGCAAAAGCGAGTTTTTCCGCTACCTGAAACAAGGTGCAGATAAGCAATAAGTTGTCTTCGCACTCCTCGCTACGGCGGGGTAGTGTGATATCATTCTCCTATCCGGGCTGATCCGAGACCGAAACGTCTTTGGGTAGCTCGGATTTTTTATGTTTGTGGCAGGCGAAACGCATGTGGCAGGAACTGTCAGTGGCTCTCAGTCTGGTACTTATTATTGAAGGTGTATTGCCATTCTTAAGCCCAGAACGCTGGCGATTAATGGCATACCGAATGGCAGATATGGACACTCGTAACGTTCGTATTGCCGGTATAATAAGTATGTTAGCGGGCCTCATATTATTGAGTGCGCTGCGATAAAGTCTGATAGTCGATCAAGAGAGCAAAAATCGCATATGACTTCGGTAGATCGTTGGCTACTTCCGGACGGTGTTGAAGAACTGTTGCCCGCGCAAGCGGCACAGGTAGAGGCACTGCGTCGGCAACTTTTAGACCTATATAAACGCTGGGGTTACGAGTTGGTGATTCCGCCTATGTTGGAATACACCGAGTCCTTATTGGTGGGCCTTGGCAGTGATATTGACTTGCTGACCTTTCGGGTGACCGATCAACTTACCGGCAGGATGATGGGTTTGCGTGCAGACATGACGCCGCAGGCTGCAAGAATAGATGCACACAGCTTGGGTCGCGATGGTCCCGTGAGATTGTGTTATGCAGGCAGTGTGCTGCATAGCAAACCGAAAAAGCCATTAGCGTCGCGCTCGCCTATCCAGTTGGGTGCTGAATTATACGGTGACAATAGTCCGGCCAGTGACTTAGAAATTATTTGCCTGATGCTGGAAACCCTGCGGGTTGCTGGCCTTGATGGTATTACCTTAGATACTGGTCACGTGGCTATATACCGTGCGGTGATTAAGGCGGCCCAGCTAAATGGGGAGCAAGAAGCGCGATACTTCGATATTTTGCAGCGTAAAGCCAAGACCGAACTGCTGGAATTTGTCGCCTCGCTAGCGGTTGATGACAGCGTTGCCGGGCATCTTTTGGTATTAAATGAATTGCACGGCGGCAGCGATGTTCTGGTTAAAGGCCGGCAGGTGTTCGCTGATATTCCCGAGGCGATTGACGCCATCGCGAGTTTGGAGCAGTTAACCGAAACCTTGGCGCAACGCATTCCCGATTTGAAATTCTATTTTGATCTGGCTGAATTACGTGGTTATCACTACCATACTGGCGTGGTGTTTTCGGCCTTGGTCCGCGAACACGGTCAGGCGCTGGCGTCGGGTGGTCGATACGATGATATTGGTCAAGTGTTCGGGCGTGCGCGCCCGGCCACCGGCTTTAGTATAGATTTAAAGGCCCTACTGGGTTTGTTGCCCTCGCTTACTGAGTCGGCAGCGATATTTGCACCATATGATTCCAGTCCTGCGCAGTGGCAGTTTGTGCAGTCTTTGCGCGAGTCTGGTGAGAAAGTGATTTGCGGTTTACCGGGGCAGGATGCCGACGCGGCATGCGATCGGGTAGTTCGCAAAGTGAAAGAACAGTGGTGCGTAGTATCACTGAATTAATTAGGCTCGTGATTGCGAGTCAGTGTATTCACCTTTATCCAGAGAAGCGGATATGAGCAAGAATGTAGTGGTGCTGGGCACCCAGTGGGGCGACGAAGGCAAAGGTAAGATCGTCGATTTACTTACAGATCAGGCTAATGCTGTTGCGCGTTTTCAAGGGGGCCACAATGCGGGTCATACCTTGGTTATCGGCGGCGAAAAGACAGTATTACATTTAATTCCGTCGGGTATTCTCCGCGAAGGCGTAACCTGCCTAATTGGCAATGGCGTGGTATTAGCGCCAGATGCCCTGTTAAAGGAAATGGCTGAACTTGAGGCCAAGGGTGTTCCTGTGCGTGAGCGCTTGCGCTTGAGTCCAGCCTGTCCCTTAATTCTTCCCTACCATGTTGCCTTGGACCAAGCGCGAGAGTTAGCGCGTGGCGAAGCAAAAATTGGTACCACAGGCCGTGGTATTGGCCCCGCCTACGAAGACAAGGTGGCGCGCCGCGGATTACGTTTAGGCGATCTTTATAACGCTGAACGGTTTGCGGTGAAATTAAAAGAAGTGATGGAATATCACAACTTTATGCTCACGGCTTACTATAAAGTTGAAGCCGTCGACTACCAAAAAACCCTTGATGACGCTCTGCGTATGGCAGAAGAGATGCGCTCAATGGTCACAGATGTCACCGGTGCACTGCATAAGTATCGTGAAGAGGGCGCAAATATTCTCTTCGAGGGTGCGCAAGGCTCCTTATTAGATATCGACCATGGAACCTATCCATTCGTCACGTCTTCTAATACCACCGCGGGCGGAACGGCCACGGGTAGTGGTTTTGGTCCACTGTATCTAGACTACGTATTGGGTATCACCAAGGCGTATACCACTCGGGTTGGCAGTGGTCCATTCCCCACCGAATTGTTCGACGACACCGGTGCCTATTTGGCCAAGAAAGGTCATGAGTTCGGTGCTACCACGGGTCGTGCGCGGCGCTGTGGTTGGTTTGATGGCGTTGGCTTGCGCCAAGCGGTGCGAATCAACAGTGTAACGGGTTTGTGCCTGACCAAGTTAGATGTGCTGGATGGCTTAGAGACAGTTCGTATTTGTGTGGATTACAAAAATCCCGCTGGCGAATCTATTGCGGCACCATTCGACTGTGAAGACTACGACACCATCACCCCAATCTATGAAGATATGCCGGGTTGGCCGGAGTCGACTGTCGGCGCGAAGTCTCTGGAAGAGCTGCCAGAAAGAGCCCGCGCCTATATCCGTCGTATCGAAGAAATCGTCGGCGTACCTATCGATATTGTGTCTACCGGGCCTGATCGAGTGGAGACTATTGTCTTGCGCCACCCTTTCGCTTGAGAAGTTAGTTAGCAAAAAAGCCGCTGATACCAGCGGCTTTTTTATATCTGCTAATTAAGGGGGCAGCCAATACACGTCTGCTTAAATCAATACAAACTATGCCTTTAGTCTGTAAGCGATACCACCGCGCTTTGCAGGCGGTTTCCTAAATATCTCCCTCGGCTCGAACAAATCCCCGTCTTACCCTCCTTAAAGTTGTCACATAACTGCAACATACTATTCATATATATGTCACCAACTCGCCCTACCATACGCTACATAAATTAAATCCTAGAAAATCCTTAGAGTTGGTTTGGAGATAGTTATTATGAAAAAGATTTTTGCACTAACAGCAATGTCATCTGCCTTGTTACTGGCAGCGTGCGGCGGCGGTGATATTAATTTGAGCCCGACGACAATCGATAACAGCCAAGATAATAGCCAAACCACGAGTGGCGGTGGCAGTACTAATCCCTGCGCTTCTTATGTAGAAGCTGGTCAAACCTTCCAGGGTCAGGTAGTTGGCGGTGATTGTTTTTACCCAGCTAGTTTTGTTAGCTCAAACAACGCTATTACTGCTGACACAATTACTTTTGCAGCTATCGCTGGCGTACATGAGTTCGCTGACAGTCTTTTCATCGGTGAAGATATTGACGCAACGGCGGCTGGAAACGGAACCCGCATTCCACAGGAAGGCGAAGGCACTAAGCTTACTATAGAAGCTGGTGTAACTATGGTATTCAGACGTCCAGAAAGCTATGTACGTATTACTCGTGGCTCGCAAATTTTTGCTGAAGGTTCAGCCGGCGCCCCTATCATCTTCACTGCTGATGAAGATATTAATGGCACAGCGACCGAAGACGATCGCGGCCTTTGGGGTGGTCTGCAAATTAACGGCAACGGCCAAACGAATAAATGTCATGACGGCACCGCGACAGGTTCCGGTACCGGTACAGTTAGCGATTTTGCTGCTACGGCAAACAACGTCCACAACTGTAACCAGGTAGCGGAAGGTCAGCCTGCCACTTACGGTGGTAATAACAACGCTGAAAACTCAGGTGTGCTGAAATACGTGGTTGTTAAGCACGCTGGTTTTGAAGTTGTTGATGGCAACGAATTGAATGCGGTTACCTTAAATGCGGTAGGTAGCGGCACAACAATTAGCCACGTACAAACATACACATCTCAAGATGATGGTTTCGAGATGTTTGGTGGTGCGGTTAACTTGGATCACATTGTTGCGGTAAACGTCGGTGACGATTCAATCGACTACTCTGAAGGCTACAACGGCAAAATTCAATACGCCGTGGTTGTTCATACTTCTGGTGCAAACCGCTGTATCGAAGGCGATAACACCGGCGGTGGTCGCAGTGACGCCTTTACGCCAACGACCAATCTTATTATTTCTAACTTGACCTGTATTACTTCTGACATCAAACAGGATGCCGGCGTGAACTCAACGTCCAAAGGCGATTCAGAAGGTCCTTTGTTCCGCGAAGGTGCTTACTTCCAGATGTATAACTCCATTGTGACATCTAATGCCGTCGCGATGGCGAGCCAGGAATGTATGGAGCTGGATAACTCTGAAGGTCCAGAAACGATTAACGCGGCCAAAGCAGGTATCAGTAAGGCGAGCAGCAACGTTATTGCTTGTGAAGAAGCGACTAAAGCTAGTGGCGCAACTAAAGGTGCATTTGACCTCGTCAACTGGTTAGCGGGTGGCGGCATAAACGCTGATACTCCAGTAAATGCTAACACTAATAATGTGATCATTACCGGCGCAGATATCCCAGCTCAAAGCTTAATTGTTGATGGTGTTGGTACTCGCGATTACCGCACTGCCGCGGCAATTACCGATGCGAATGGCGTTGTGATCTTTGATCAAGCCACTCAGCTTACCGATGTGTCTGCTGTTGATGCATACTTTGACGCGCCAACTTATCTTGGCGGCGCGACTGCTGGTGATGACTGGTTGAATGGCTGGACTGTAGGCTTAAGCGCGCCACTTAATCCCTAAGTGATAAATGGCTATACCCTGTTAGACAGGAAAGGCGGGCTGCGACCCGCCCATACAGCGCTAGAACGCCCTCCACTCGCGAGGGCATTTTCCTGAGCACTTAGGATTATGATTATGCTAACTAAACGATTTGCGCGAAAGCAGCTTTCTATCGCCGTCGCTATTGCGACTGCTGGGATTATCACCCCAGTGATGGCTCAAGATTTCGCGTCAGATGACAGTGAACTATTTGCGCCAACAGCCTTGGAAGAAGTGGTGGTGGTCGGACGTCTACAAAGCGTCGCAGCCTCATTGACCGACGAGCGTCTTGAATTACCTTACGCGGCCGATTTTCTTGGCTTTGAAGCGATATCACGGGCAGGGGATAGCACAATTGGTGCGGCCTTGCGACGTGTGACTGGTGTGACCCTGGTTGATAACAAATTCATTTATATCCGCGGTCTTGGCGAGCGTTATAGCAACGTGACCGTAAATGGCGCAGCGGTGCCATCGCCAGATTTAGCACGTAGTGTTATTCCTTTAGATTTATTCCCCGCCAGTATTGTTGAGTCTTTGAAAGTTCAAAAATCTTGGGGCCCTGAGTTGCCAGCAAACTTTGGTGGCGGTGCTATCGATATTCGTACCCGCAGCGTTCCCAACGGTCCAATCGCTTCTGTCAGTATAGGCACAGGTTTTAATACTGAAAGTGATAATGGCTTGACCTATCCCGATGGCGGATCTGGCGCCATGCCTGTGGCTTTACAAAATGCTATTGGTCGCTATAAAGGCGATCTATCGAAAAGTAATATTTTCGATATCGAGAATAATGCCGGCAATACCGTTACCCGTGACGAAGCTGACCAAATACAGCGTGGCCTCATCACATCGCTAAATAGAGATGTTGCTATTAAGCGGGGTGGCCTTGACCGTGATCGTGATATCAAAGTTGATTTAGGTAATGCTTGGGATGTTAGCGACGATGTCGTTCTGGGTGCCTCTATTAGTGGCGCCTATGACGACGAATATCGGAATAAGGACCAAGTTAAGCGCAGTGTCGGTAATCCGGATGTTGTTAACTCTAAAACAGAAAGAACCGCTTATGAAGAGCGTACTACCTTGGCTGTGGTCTTAGGCGCAGAGTACACTCAAGATCATACAGTGCAGCTTAGCCATTATATTATTCAAAATGATGTCGACGAGGCGCGTATCGCTACTAGCTTTACGGTTAATAATTCCGCCGAGCGTCCAGACCTAGACTACAGCACCCGTCTTGAAGAGCGTGAGCTGGAATTGACGCAGTTATCGGGTACCCATCGTCTGGGTGATTTCGCGCCCATTAGCGAACTCGAAATGCTGAGTTTTGATTGGTTTTATTCTGATGCTACTGCAACCACGGATATTCCAAACGCGGCGAGTTTTAGCGGTTCCTTAGATAAAACCACTAACCCAGAAACGGCGTTTATCGCCCAATCTAATACCGCAGGCCAATTTGAATTTTTATCGCTTGAAGATACGGTAGAGAGCTGGGGCGGTCGTGCTGAACTGCCAATTGATATCGATGGTCGCGAGTTGATCGTATCCGGTGGTTGGTGGAATTCTGAAAAAGTACGTGAGTACTACGGCTATACAGCCAATATAGGTGCACGCTCCACTCAAGGTACGCCACAAACTGTATTTACTGATGAGCGTATCAACGATCTCAATAACTTCTTTGATCTGTCAATGGGCTCTGGTTTTGGTAACGAAAGTTATGTTGCTGCTCAGAAGATCGCTGCGGTTTACGGTTCTTTAGATTTTCGCATTAGCGAAGAGTGGCGTATCACCACGGGTGCGCGCTGGGAAGAGTATCAGCAGGCGGTTTTACCGGTAAATCTTTTAGATTTTACCGGCGTCTTTAATCAGGGCGTGATCGACCAGCTGAATGATCCCGATCAGAGTTTTGCCCTGCAAGAAGATGATATCTACTCAAGCTTTGCATTGACCTACTCTGGCCTCGATTTATTTGCAGCGGAAGAGTTTCAAGTTCGGTTTAGTGTGAGTGAAACCATCGTGCGACCTGATCTTCGTGAGCTAGCAGATGTTGCTTATATTGATCCAGAGCTCAATGTTCGCGTATTCGGAAACCCCGATTTGCAGTCAACACAAGTACGCAACTATGATCTGCGCGGCGAGTTCTATTACGAGGGCGGCGATAATTTCACCGTGTCTTTATTCTATAAAGACCTAACTCTCCCCATTGAGCAAGTGGAAGGTGCAGGTTCTGATGATGACACGGTACTCCGCTATTTAAATGGCGACTCTGGTGAGGTATACGGTCTTGAGTTTGAAGGATTGAAGACACTGCCTGCCGGCCTATTCCTGTCTAGTAACGTGACTATTAGCGACTCTGAAATTACTATTAGCAATAATAATGAAGTGACTAATACTGATCGTCGTCTGACCGGTCATTCTAAGTATGTTGTTAATGCATCGCTTGGCTATGATTCTCCCGATGAGCGTCATAGTGCATCAGTGCTTTATAATATCTCTAGCGAGCGGATATTCTTTGCGGGTATTGCAGGTAATGACGATGCCTTCGAGCAGCCTTTTGCCTCTATGGATGTGATTTATAATTATTATCCAACAGAGACTTTGTCTTTAAAGCTTAAGGTTTCTAACCTACTTGACTCTAAGCGCGAGTTTGAGCAAAAAGGCAGTAGTGGTCAGAACGTGACTATTCTCGAGCAAGAGGTTGGCACTAGTTTTGGCCTGAGCTTTAGCTGGAAATACTAATCTCGATTACGGAAGGTTATAAGCAAAGGATTGCAAAGTAGGCGCCGAAAGGCGCCTTTTTTATGGTTGCAAAATACGCTTATTATCTTTTCAATTTAAGTTTGCTAGCTTTGTCAGAGAACTGTTGAGCGCGAACTAGTTTTCCCTGGCGGTAGTAGATTAGCGAGGCAAAGCGGTAGAAGCGATGCTCCTTTTTATCAAGACGTATTGCCTGCTGTACAAGATTTAGCGCTTCATCAAATTGGCCTCTTTCGTACTCTGCTTTGGCGCGGCTGTATAGCCAGAATGGATTTTTCCGCCTAAAACTTTCCGACCTCTTCTCGAGTTCTCGGGCCTTCTCTTTGTTGCCTTGTTCACGGTAAAGTCGCCCAAGATTACTGATCGCTACCTGATCGTTGGCATTGAGTGTAATGGCATGTCGGTAGGCGATCTCAGCGTCGACTGCGCGTCCTTCGCGACGTAATAGAGTGCCTAAATTTCCCCAGATGTGTCCGGCTTCAGGATCTAAGTAAAGGGCGCGCTGAAAATACAGCTGCGCTTTATCATTATTGCCAAGATTTAGAAATTCAGCACCACGATTATTATAGTGTTGGGCGGCGGCTTGTCGCTCGCTTACGCGATGCTGTGGGTAGTGATATTCGTAATAGCCAACACTGAGATCGACGACCTCCTTGTCATTGTTCCCAAAATCCACGACAGCGTTGATATGCTTATAGAACACCATACTGTTATCGCTAATCATATCCCAGCTTGGCGGAATAGTGACTTCGTTATAGTAGGCATTGAGCTTCGCTTCCCGCGCGAGTGCTATAAATAATGAGGTTAGCGATAGGCAGTTACCAACACCTTGCTTAAAGGTGTCGCTGGCATTGAGGGTAATGCCGGGATTATAGGTCAGCCCAAGCTGAGAAGGTCGCACCATACTGTCGAGAAGGTAGCTAAGACGGGCGCGTGGTGACAGTGCAGCAGGCACATTTTCCTCAACAAAATCGCGCATTTCTGCACTCACAGCGAGAATGTTGTCTTCAGGGTAAAGACTGGTGTCGACCTTGCTGCCGTCCTGCTCAGAGGAGAGTAGTGCGGTGACTTGCGCCGTGCTTGGAGCTTGAATGTCGAGTAATGTGGCGTCTTGAGTGTTAGTGACGCTGCAGGCTGCTAGACTGCTCAATATAGCCGCGGCCAAGAGGTTTTTTGACAATATTGGCATTGCTTTTTTCTGCTTATTAGTTGAAGAAAATATTGCTATGCGATGAGTATCTTCATTAGCCTAACTATATCCTGAAAACGCGGGTGAATCTTGTGTAGGGGAAAGATATCTTACGATTTCTTTGGATTCTTAGGGCTTAAAGCATGGGCGGAATAATTGGCTTGTAGTAGCCTAAACTCGAGGTTTCACGGTTTAGTCCTTTTTGGGAGACTTGCTCAAATAGGTTTATTAGGTAAGTATTCTGGGTGGATAGACGCTCGATAAATTCCTTTCGCTTACTTAAGTCATTGGTTAAATGAAGAATGGGCTGGGCTTGCTCTAAGGTCTACCGTTTTATTATAAAAGGATCATATTATGGATAGCCTGCCTCATCACTATTCGGTTATTGTAAATGCCGAACCCGAGAACTCTCTAAAGACCTCCGCGGCGCATCTGCCAACCATAGAGGTCGCTCCGCCGCGTCAGTTTGATGGCCCCGGCGATAAATGGTCGCCCGAAGAACTGTTGCTGGCAGCGGCGGCGAATTGCTTTGTGTTGTCTTTCAGAACAGTGGCGTCGATTGCAAAATTGGAGTGGCAAACGATTCAATGTACTACTGAGGGCGTACTCGATAAAGTTGAGCGCACTATGCAATTTACAGAAATTGTTACTAGGGTGGTTTTAACTGTAGAGCATGAAGACTCTCGTTCGAAAGCTGAGAAACTACTAGAAAAAGCTGAGCAGATTTGTATTGTCAGTAATTCTTTAACGGCGACTAAGCACTTAGAGATAGAAATTATTATTCTCTAGTGAATACTTATTTTTATCGGCAGCAATATGTATGCCGTTGGAATAATGACATTTGAATAAAATTAGATTTTGAAAAGAGCGCGGCACAGGCTGTATAGCCAGTGCCGCGTGACACTTAAGAAAACCTTACAGGCTTATTTAAGTGTTGATCTGGCTTTTTGGTATTCATTAATCAGCGTCGAGACTAGCTCGGCAGTGCTGGGAATGTTATCTATTGAACCGACACCCTGGCCTGCGGACCAGATTTGCTTCCACGCGCCGCCCGCTTTGTCGCCAGAATTATTATCGGCATCCACTTCTAACTCTTGGCCAAAGTCGATATCGGTTTTGGGTTTTAAATTGTTTGGATCCAGCCCTGCATTTTCAATGCTAGGTTTGAGGAAGTTGGCGAATACCCCCGATATATTTGGGGTGTAAACAATGTCGGTGGCCTTGGAATCGACGATCATCTGCTTGTATTCCTGCTGTACTAGGCTTTCCTGGGTGTTGATAAAGCGCGTTCCCATATAGGCAAGATCGGCGCCCATCATTTGCGCGGCAGCAATATCACTGCCCTTGGATATGGCGCCCGCCAGCAATAATGTTTTATCAAAAAACTCGCGAATCTCAGCCACTAGAGCGAAGGGGTTGAGGCTACCTGCATGGCCGCCAGCGCCTGCACATACCGCGATAAGGCCATCGACACCGGCGTCGGCTGCTTTGCGCGCGTGGCGAGGATTTATGACGTCGTGAAATACTAAGCCGCCATAGCTGTGCACAGCGTCGATAACGGACTTCACCGCGCCAAGCGAGGTGATAATCATTGGTACTTTATGCTTTACGCAAAGCGCGAGGTCGGCTTCTAGGCGGGGATTGGTTTTGTGTACGATCAAGTTCACAGCAAACGGCGCGGCCTGTTTACCGGTGTCTTTCTCAAATGCTGCTAATGCGGTATTGATCGTGTTGAGCCACTCTTCAAAACCAGCGCTGGTCCGCTGATTTAGCGCAGGAAATGAACCTACCATGCCGGCTTTGCAGGTTTCTATAACCAGTTCAGGGCCAGAAGCTAAAAACATGGGTGCCGCAACGGCAGGTATTTGCAGTCGATTTTTTAACAGCTCGGGTAGGGACATGGTCGTAACACTCGTTTTATAGGGCTTATGTGAATGGCTTACTGTAGAGGCTTACGCGGCTTTATAGTAGTGTCTTTATTGACATTAAATATGCGAATAAAGACACTGGGCGTCGTCGCAAATGGAGGGAAAGATGCCTAAAGTCTATATTGTTGCCTATGAAGACTGTTATGCGGGCAGTCTAGCAAACCCGCAGGATTTGTATTTTGTCGCCAATTCACACTGGCGTGAGCAGTATCAGCGTCGGGAGGGCGTGTTTGAATGGCAGGTATTGTCTGAGGATGGTGGCCCGGTAAAAACCGCGTCAGGTATGCGGATAGCCGCTGATGGTGGATTAAATGATTTGGCCGCGGGCAGTATTGTGGTGGTTCCTGCGATGAACTACCCCGGCGGCAAGGCATTTTCTCTTAAGCTGGCGTCTTTACAGGGGGTTATCGACTGGCTTAGTCGGCAATATGCCAATGGCTGCATTATATGCGCGCATTGTACGAGTAGCTTCGTATTGGCCGAAACAGGCTTATTAAACGGCCTAAGTGCCACTACAAGTTGGTGGCTGGCTGAGCAGTTCCAGCGGCGTTACCCCGAGATTCAACTAAGTGCCAATAAGCTGGTAGTTGATGAGTCGCGGCTGATTACCGGTGGTGCCAATGGTGCGGAAATGCTCACGGGGTTGCTGCTGGTGGAGCGCTACATGGGCAAGGCGGTAGCGTCACAGTGCGCTAAGACCTTGTTGGTTGATACCAATCTAACCCAGCAAGCTCCTTATTTAATATTGCCGCGCCAGCAAGAGCACAGCGATACTTTAGTACTTGCGGTGCAGGACAGCCTTGAAAAAAATCTAAGTGAGCCGTTTTCATTGGATAAACTCGCTAGCCAATTTCATGTCAGTTCACGAACATTAATGCGGCGCTTTAAGGAGGCGGTGGGTGATACCCCAAATAGCTATCTACAAAATTTACGTGTTGAGGCGGCCAAGAAATTACTGGAAAACACGGGTTTGTCTACCGAGCTAATTATGCAGCGCATTGGTTATGCTGATATCAGTTCGTTTAACCGTTTGTTCCAGCGAAAAACAGGATTAAGCCCACGCTTATATCGAAACAAATTTGGCCGCTGAGCCGCTTCTTGGCGGTGTTGGCGATGGCTTAAGTTCTTCTTTTATAGTGAATTGGGGTGTTGCCTGTCCATTTTTTAAAGGCGCGAATAAAGGCGCTAGCTTCAGAAAAACCAAGCAGGGTGGCGGTTTCCTCGACGCTTTTTCCGCGGGAGCTCAGATAGAAAACCGCATTGTCGCGCCGCACCCGGTCCTTAATGTCTTGGTACTGAAAACCTTCATCGCGCAAATAGCTGCGCAGGGTGTGGGGGTGAATGTTGAAACCCTTGGCAAAGTCGCTAAAAGACGGGTTTTCTTTCAGTTGTGACTCTAGCCTGGTGCTCACTTTGTAATGCCAGCTCTTCTGAGCATAAACCTGAGTAATCATGGCTTGATTGACGTGGTTTAAGAAGCTGTTGATCGCCTGGTCAGATTTAGCCACTGGTAAATCGAGCATTGCTGCTGAAAACCGCAGCTGCGAAACCGGCTGCTGAAAATGAATGTCTTTGCAAAAGTACATATCCCAATACACGAGTCGGTGCGGTGTTTTGGCAAAACAAAAGTCGACTGAATGTAATGGTATCTGGCGACCAATGAGCCAGTTAGCGGTCCGGTGAATATAGAATAAAAAGGATTCGTATAGATAGGGCTCAAATTGCGGTGGCGTTCCGCCGCCATTGCTATGGTTTAGAGAAATATAGGCATTGCCGTTATCATCGGTAGTCAGGCGTGTTTCTAGGCCCCAGGGAACCAGGCGATAGAAGCGCGTAAGTTTTTTTAATGCATCACCCAGCGTACTTGAATTTGCGGCTAGCTCCACCATGGTGCTCCAGCAGCCTAATTTTTGCGGAAGGCTGCCGTAGCCAATTAACTCATCGTCCATTTCTTGCATGGTGTCGCGCAGCAAATTGGCATAGCTTTCGGCGGGTACCCGGGCGATGGTGGATTGCAAGATTGTCGACGAAATATGATTTTTCGCCAGTAAGCGCTCCTGTAAATCCGGCTGCTGCCTAAGATTCTTAAGGCAGGCTTGAATAAAGTAAATGGAGATAGTGGGAGAGTGCACCAGATTAAGCTCTAATTACTTGGGTGCGTCATTATAACAATATGTCTATTTTTGTCTTCCCTTGCGTCATTGTTTTTCTTGCGGTGGAGAGTGAGTATTACCCCCAAATAGATATGCCCGCCGAGCGCGTGGCGCAATCTCACTACTTGGAGAGAATTCATGGACATTAAAGGTAAGGTAGCCGTCGTAAGCGGTGGCGCATCGGGTATGGGTTTAGAGATCGTCAAGCGCCTGTTAAGTCTTGGTGCAAAAGCAGCGATATTCGATATGAATGCGGCGGCGGGTGAGGCGGTGGTTGCTGAGTTTGGTGACTCGGTGATGTTTGCCGACGTGAACGTGACGAGCGAAGAGTCGGTGCAAGCAGGTGTAAATGCCACGATGGAAGCCTTTGGTGCAATCCATATCTGTGTTAACTGCGCCGGTATTGCAACGGGCAGTAAAACTCTGGGTAGGGACGGTCCGTTTCCATTAGATTTGTGGCAAAAAACCTTGGCCGTAAATTTAACCGGTACCTTTAATGTGCTGCGTTTATGCGCTGAGCAAATGGCGAAAAATACCCCAGATAATGACGATGGGGTGCGGGGTGCGATTGTGAATACCGCCTCTGTTGCAGCATTTGAGGGGCAAGTTGGTCAGGCGGCCTATAGTGCCAGTAAGGGCGGAATTGTCGGTATGACTTTGCCCATCGCTCGGGATTTATCTACTATCGGTATCCGCGTAAATACGATCGCGCCGGGTCTGATTAATACTCCCATGTTCGAATCTTTACCGGCGCCGGTATACGAGGCCCTGAGTAGTACACCACTATTTCCAAAACGTCTTGGTCGCGCCTCAGAGATTGCCCATATGGTGACGAGTATTATCGAGAACGATTACATCAATGGCGAATGTATTCGCATGGATGCCGGTCTGCGGATGCAGCCAAAATAAGCGAATTTTGAGCCTTTAGCCAAACCATTTAGAGGAATTGAATATGACGGAAGCTTGGATTATAGATGCCTGCCGCACCCCCCGTGGCATTGGCAAATTGGGTAAGGGTGCGCTGGCCGATATTCACCCGCAGCAGCTGGGCGCATGTGTTTTAACGGCGCTGGTTGAGCGCAATAATATTAACACCGCTGAAGTCGATGATGTGGTGTGGGGCACTAGCTGCCAGCGCGGTCGTCATGCCGGCGATATGGGCCGCATGTCGGCCCTAGATGCCGGTTTTGATATTCGCTCCAGCGGTGTCACCCTCGACCGATTTTGTGGCTCGGGGATTACCAGCGTGAATATCGCTGCGGCCTCAATCATGTCAGGAATGGAAGACGTGGTGATTGCCGGTGGCGCCGAGATGATGTCTAGCTATGGTCACGACAATGGTTTGCCAGAGATTATGGATAGTGGCAATTTACGTCTTCGTGCCAGCCATCCACAAAGTCATCAAGGTGTGTGCGCAGACACTATTGCCACGCTAGAAGGTATTGATCGTGAAGCCCTAGATAAGTTGGCGGTGCTTAGTCAGCAGCGCGCAGCCCATGCCATTGAAAATGGTTACTTTGATAAAAGCCTGGTGCCGGTATATCACGAAGATGGCAGCTTGGCTCTGGAGCGTGAAGAGTTTCCGCGCCCGAGTACGACCCTAGAGACCTTGTCACAACTCAAGCCTTCCTTCCCCGCTCTAGCGGATAAAGAATTGGATGAAAACGGCCTGAGTTATCGCAAGCTAATGCAGCAAAAATACCCTGACATTGAAATTAACCATGTTCATCACGCTGGTAATTCGTCTGGTGTTGTCGATGGTGCTGCGGCAATTTTACTGGCATCACCAGACTACGCCACTAAACATGGCTGGAAGCCCCGCGCTAAAGTATTGGCGATGGCGAATATGGGCGACTGCCCTACGCTAATGTTGAATGGACCGGTTGCGGCGGCAGAAAAAGTGTTGAAAAAAGCCGGCCTTACCGTTGCTGACATCGATTTGTTTGAGGTAAACGAGGCGTTTGCAGTCGTATTGGAGCGCTTTATTCGCAAGCTGAATATTGATCGCGATAAGATCAATGTTAACGGAGGCTCAATGGCCTTAGGTCATCCTATTGGTGCCACCGGCTCGATTCTGATCGGCACTGTATTGGATGAGTTAGAGCGCCGTAATTTGAAGCGCGGACTAATCACTATGTGCACCGCTGGTGGTATGGCGCCAGCTATTATTATTGAGCGTATGTAGCCCAATGTCATGGCAGTGAGTGCAAAGCTCGCTGTCATAATGTCGCTATTTGATTCCGAATTTAATGCTAGGCAGGGTACTTAATAATGAATTTAAATCTTTCAGAAGAGCAGCAGTTTATTCAGCAAACCGCAGCCGATTTCGCTGCTAAAGAGCTGGTACCCAACGCCGCTAAGCTGGATGAGGGAAAAGGTAAGGAAGAGTTTTTAGCTAATATTAAACAGCTCGCTGAGCTCGGATTTATGGGTTTAAACGTCAAGGCTGATTATGGTGGTACAGAAGCCGGCACTATCGCTTTTAGTCTGGCGATTACGGGGTTGGCGCGGGGCTGTGCATCGACTGCCGTTACGGTATCGGTGACGAATATGGTTGCCGAGGTGATTCAAGCTGTCGCTAGTGAGGAGCAGAAAAAAAATTACTTACCCAAAATTTGTTCGGGTGAATATCCCGCCGCCGGTTTTTGCCTAACAGAAGCTGGCGCGGGTTCAGATCCCTCTGGTATGAAAACCTCGGCGGTACGCGATGGCGATAGCTGGGTATTGAATGGTTCTAAGGCCTATATCACCAGTGGTGAATACGCCGGCGTGTTTGTAGTGTGGGCGGTGACCGACAAAGATGCGCCACGCGGCAAAGGTATTTCGTGTTTCTTGGTTGAGCGCGATACCGCTGGACTTACTGTTGGCCGCGCCGAAGATAAAATGGGTCAGAAAGGGTCCGCCACAAATCCGGTCTATTTCGACGACTGCCGGGTGCCGGCCTCAGCCTTAATGGGCACCATAAATCGTGGCTATCAGGTGGCTTTGGGTGAACTGGCCGGTGGCCGTATTGGCGTCGGTTCACTGGCGCTGGGCCTGGGTGAGGCGGCACTGGATTACGCTCGCGACTATGCCAAAGAGCGCCAACAGTTTGGCCAGCCTATTTCTAACTTCCAGGGTCTGCAGTGGATGCTGGCAGACGCCTACACTGAAATGGAAGCGGCGCGGCTATTGCTGATGCAGGCGGCGTTTACTAAGGAGAGCGGCGGTGATTTTGGCAAGCAGGCTTCGATGGCAAAGTTGTTCGCTACCGAAGCGGCTAACCGAGCTTGTTATACCGGTCTGCAAATTCTCGGTGGACACGGCTATAATCGTGAATATCCGCTGGAACGCTTAGCCCGCGATGTGCGGATCACTAGTATTTATGAGGGCACCAGTGAAATCCAGCGGATGATTATTGCTCGGAGTATTCTGTAATTTTTGTCTATTAGCAGCCGGTGAATAGCTGGCTGTATATCATCCGCTGATATTTATAGCGGCTCAGGCTAAGTCTGACTAATAACTCGGATGAATACATCAGCGCTTAGTGTAATATCCTGCAGCTTTGCGGCGCGTTCACGGCCTTCGCGGCTGGCGCGATATAAATGGGGCGTCATCACCAGCAATTGCTCAAACTGCGCGGCGCTGAGCACGGGCGTTGTAAACTGCAGATTATTACTTAGGCTGAGATGCCAATTGTCCTCAAGCGCGGCGCTAATGTCGGTCACTGGGTTGCGGCGCACTGTTTCGTAAATGGCCTTGCGCAGTTCAATCAAATGTTCGGGGCCGGGGTCGGCCATCACAATATGGCCATTGGGTTTTAAAAGTCGTTTGAATTCGCTGTAGACCGGAAATCCAAAGGTACATAAGACAATATCTTGGCTGTTATCTGGCAGTGGTATTTGACGATTGCTGGCCACTAGGCCGTTGAGTTTGGCATTGCGACTCTTGCAGCTACGCACCGCCCATTTTGAAATATCTAGGCCTGTCGCGGTGAGTTCGACACCGCTTTTTAATAGCTGCTCACACACCGTGTTTAGATAATAAGCTTCGCCACATCCCGCGTCTAAAATCGCAAGCTGCTGTCGGCCATCGCATAGGGTGTCAACGGTATTTGCGAGTGCTTCTGCAAGTGGCTGATAAACACCGCTGTTTAAAAAGTCACGGCGCGCGGTGATCATTTCACGGCTGTCGCCGGGATCAAGGGACTTCTTGTTTTGCACCGGCAGCAGATTTACATAACCCTGTTTGGCGATGTCAAAGCAGTGATTGTTTTCGCAGCGCCAAGTGTTGCCGTCTTGCAGCAGCGCGCTCTGGTCTAGTGGACAGAGTAGCTGGGTGAGAGGCATTAATGGCATGGATCTTCCGTTTGGTGATGACGTGTTGGGGCGCTAGTATGCCGTAATTTTCGATTCAGGGTGAAGTGGAGGTTTCGAATATTGAGCGACTCAAGCTGAGATGAATCGTCTTTATTGCTTGGGGCCTCTTCGTCTATTAAGCGCTGGGAATTTCCAGTTGCTTTGATGGGAGTCCGTTTGCCATTGCCAATATGTTTTAGGACGACTTCTGCTGCGATGCTAAGAGCGGCGTTGACGGCTCAATCGCGGCGCGGTGACAAAACAATGCAAACACCGGCATTCTCAATTGAATGCCGGGCTTAGATAGCATCCTTATGTCGCAGTTTTTACAGCGATACTTCTGCTTTAGTTTTACTTACTTTTGGCTTTGGGGCCTCTGCGCCAAGACATGCTGTTTTCAGTTCCTGAAATGACTCCTCTAAACACGCCGAATACAGATCTGGGTCAGGTAGCATTTTACGGCAGGCGGTAAATGAAATTGAAATCGTGCCGACCTTGTTCATCACCGAGCTGTAAACAATTTGGAATAGCCCTACATTAGGTAACAGTGGGCCGAAGTTAATACCGTCGACCATTTTGGCACCACAGAAATACAGTTGCTTGGTGGGGCCGGGAACATTGGTAACCACAGTATTAAAGATAACGGCGGCTTCGGTGAGTCCGGTTGCTGAGGCTGCCCGCAGTGCCAGTGACAGCATGCCGCCCGGTAGCACGTTAGTGACGTCAACAGCCATGCGGGGGCCAAGGGCCTCGGCATAGGCCTTGCTGCTCATCGAGGCATCGTGAATAGCTTTGAGTCGTTCTTTTGGGTCTTCTATATCTGAGTGTAGCGATACCGTCATAAAGCCGACCATATTGCCGCCGCTGCTTTGCTCGTCATTACTGCGGACATCGATAGGGCAGCCCGATACCAGTGTTTTCTCTGGCAGCGCATTTTTGGCTGCAAGGTATTTCCGCAAGCCACCGGAAACGATACACAACATGGTGTCGTTGATGGTGGCGCCGGCGACGGCATTTTTAATTGCGCGGATATCCTCAAAGGCGAAGGGCACGGCATCGCAGACCCGATGGGGTGAAATTTTGCCCTGAAACAGGGTTTTTTGTTTATCTTCGAGGGGGGCAAAATCCTGCTCTTTTTTGCCGCGCTGGATGCGCCGCCATGTTGGAATGGCGCTGCCTACAAGGTTCATGAACTGCATGGGTTTTCTAAGATTGTTGATCAGTGCCTTGCTCAGCATATGGCCGTCGTTATAGCGCTCAACAATTTTGACCGGTGCTTCGCCGACGTCGGTAATTTCTGGACTTAGGTCGTGGAGTAGCGGAATAAAGCGTGCGCCGGTGGCGCCGTCCATTGCCGAATGATGGACCTTTGTCATTACCGCAAAACAGCCCTTGGGAAGATTGCGAATGCTGTCTAGGCCTTCGATTACATACATTTCCCACAGCGGCTTGCTCATATCAAGGGGGCGAGCATGGATGCGCGAAGCGAGAATGCAGAGTTGTCGCCAGTCGCCGGGCTTGGGTAGCGCGATATGGTGGACATGGGCTTCAATGTCGACGTTTTCTACATCTTCCCAGTAGGGTTGATCTAGGCTCAGGGGTACTTTGCGGAGCCGGCGATTAAATATTGGTGAGAGATGAGAGCGGCTTTCTAGTAGTTGCAGAATTTGTTTAAAGCGCACCAAGCCCTCGGGGGCGGTGGATTGATCATAAATGCTCATAACGCCGATGTGTTGGGGTATTCCCATGTTCTCGGTGTGGATGAACATGGCGTCTTGACCAGATAGCTGTTGCATATTTTATCCTTATTGTGTTTTACAGCTTAAGACTATAAGAGTCAGTGGGGGCTGGCAATCACCGTGTTGCTCAAGTTGCTGATAAAGAGACCTACGTCGCTATTAAGGCCCGCTCTCGCTGTTGTAGCGACCACAGGTGGGCGTATTGGCCATTTTGGTCGAGCAGGCTGGCATGGGTGCCCTGTTCGACAATCTCACCGTGTTCCAACACCAAAATATGGTCGGCATCGACAATGGTGGATAAGCGGTGAGCGATCACCAGCATGGTGTGTTCGCGGGCGATGTCGCGGATGGCTTCCAAGATAAGACGCTCAGAGGCGCTGTCGAGTGATGAGGTAGCCTCGTCAAAAATCATGATGGGGGATTGTTTGAGCAAGGCTCTGGCGATGGCGACGCGTTGTTTTTCGCCGCCAGATAATTTTAAGCCGCGCTCACCCACCAGCGTGTCGACGCCCTTGGGAAGGCGGGCGATGAAGTCGCTGAGGTGAGCCATGCGAATGGCTTCAAAAACATCTTCGTCGCTGGCATCAATGCGGCCATAGCGAATATTCTCAAGTATCGACTGATTAAACAGGACGGTGTCTTGGGGCACGATGCCGAGTGCGCGTCGCAAGGAGGATTGATCGACGGTTTTAATGTCTTGACCGTCGATCAGAATGCGACCTTCACTGGCGTCATAAAAACGAAATAGCAATTTGAGTAGTGTGGATTTACCTGCGCCACTGCTGCCGACTATAGCCACCTTTTGTTTAGCGGCCACCTTAAAGCTAATGTTATTTAAAATAGGCCGCTCGCTTTGGTAGCGAAAGCTGAGGTTTTCAATTTCGATGCGGCCTTCAGTCAGTTGCAGCTGCGGCGCATTTTCTATATCTGTGATCGTCGCCTTTTGACGCAGCAGCGCAAACATGGCTTCGATATTGGCCATAGAGCCCTTCATTTCTCGATAGACAAAGCCGAGGAAATTGAGTGGCATAAAAATCTGCAGCATAAATGCGTTAATCAGCACAAAGTCGCCCAGAGTCATGCTTTTAGTGACGACTTCGTTGGCGGCTAAGACCATGGCGGTGGTCATGGCGGCGGCAATAATAAGGGCTTGACCGGCATTGAGTGCGAACAGGCTAAGGCGGTTCTGACGGCGCGCGACTTCCCAGCCTACCAGTTCTTCGTCGTAGCGATTGGCTTCGTAGTGTTCGTTGCCGAAGTATTTGACGGTTTCAAAGTTTAATAGGCTGTCCACTGAACGGGTACTGCTTCGTGATTCGGCCTCGTTGGCACGGCGTATAAAGCCTGTGCGCCATTCAGTAGCAAATATTGAAAAGGCAACGTAGCAAACCACCGCAACAAATACGATGACGGCAAACCAAATATTGTACTGCCAGCCAAGTAGGCTGATAACTAAACCGATTTCGATAAACGTCGGGACGATGTTAAATACCATAAATCGCAACAGGAAATTAATGCCGTTGGTGCCGCGTTCGATGTCGCGCGATAAGCCACCGGTGCGGCGATTGAGGTGGAACTCAAGATCTAGCGCATGTAGGTGTTGGAATACAGTGAGACCAACTTGGCGCATGGCGCGTTCGGTAACACGACCGAATATAGTGTCGCGTAACTCCCCAAACAGAACGTTGGCAAATCGCAGTACACCGTAAGCGATGAGCAGGGCGACGGGTAAAATTAAGATAGCCGGCTGGTCGTTTTTGTCGAGCTGATCGACAATGTTCTTAAGAATAAACGGCAGGCCAACACTCGCGACTTTGGCGGCAATCAGACACAGCAGTGCTAAACCGATACGTGAGCGAAACGCCATCAAATAGGGGACCAGATCGCGCAGTGTAGCCCAGCTAACATCTTGGTTTTCGGAGTGGTAATTGCCGTGGCGCATATTGGATTTCGCTTGTTTAGAATAAGGTTTTTAGGGCGGTGCGAGTGAGTGCAATTAGTGGAGTATATCGTCGGGAAAACGGTGCGGTGCTAATTGAAAGCCTTCTACGCGATTGCCGAGGGTAATCGCACAGCCTTGGTAGCGCTCATGGCCTGTGGTAGTAAATTCAAAGATATAGCGACGCCAGAGCTGAAACTCGCCTTTGCGGTTACGCTTAAACCACACCGCCCGCAATGCGACATGGTCATCTAGTAAGGACAATTGCTGCTGTTGTAAATGCTGACGTGTTGCTCGCAGTGCAATTTCGCGAGTGCCTTGTGCCCGCCAGAAGTAGGCGAGTACTGCGCAAAACCCAAACAGCGCGGCGACGTCAAAAAGATCAAGCATATTTGAAATTCCATTTGCGGTTTGGGGGTGTGATGGTATTTAGAATATCCATGCAATTAATAACCACAGAACAAGGAAGAAACCAAAAAAGCCACTGAGTATGAATTGTAGCTCTCCCAGCAGGCCGTCACCTGAGGCAAGGGCAAATATAACAAGCGTGACAACAGTGACGAAAAACGCGGCAACGGCAGCATCTTTAAAGTCGAGCCCGGGGCTGAAATGCTGGTCAATGAAGGCAGTAGCCAAGGGTAGAAACAGCATGGTGGCCACCACCAGTAAGCCGAGCAGGACTGCGCAGATGATTACGATTTTCCAGACTTGACTGTCTTTGTTGGATGGGCTGTTCATTATATCTATTAGCTCATTCAGCGTCTGACTGGCGTGCTTTCACCAAGTCGCGGAATACTTCTGGTCTAGGCATGCCGTGGACTTGAATTTCTGGGTTGTCGCCGGCGGTATATACCGACAGGGTGCCAACGCCAAATAAGCGGTTGAAAAGAGACTGCTTGATTTTTACGGTGCGAATACCCGATACGTTCAGCTCGGTGCGTTCTTTGCTGAGTAAGCCCTGCTCAAGAATAATCTCGTTGTCGTTAATTTCCAGCAGTGTTGATTTACATTTTAAATACCAGACCATCAGGATCAGAATGCCGATGGCTGCGGGAATTAGAATGACAGCAAGGATGAATCCCAGTGGGTTATTGCGAAACATCGCGGGGTGTTCGGCGTAATGGCTAGTCACCGTATCGCTCTCTCTTTAATAGGGGATTAATCCTCGTATTCTACACGGATTGTGTTGCCTTGCACTGGCAGCTTATAAATCGAAAATCAATCGTCTGCCCGCGGCCGTATCACTGCGGCGCCATAAGTCTCGTCGAATTCTGCTGGCATGCGGCGCGGCTTACCGTTGCTCATGCGAACGCATACTAATTGCCAGTATCCGCGCAATAGGGTCTTGCCATCAGACCTCCGCTGCAGCTGAAAGCGGCGCTCCATTGTGAGTTTGTGATCGTTAGCTGTTAGCCAAGTGGCCATGACGCACTCTTGGCCAGCGTAGGCGGAAAGGATGTAATCGTAGTTTGCGCGCCGAATCACCATGGCCGCATCCAGTGTTTGGTATTCTTCTAAACCTAGGCCAAGTTGGAGCGAGTGTTGCCAGCCTGCGTTCTGGCACCAGCTAACATACACGGCGTTATTAACATGGCCGATGAAGTCTATATGTTCGGCCTGAACGCTAAATCCAAGGGTGAATGGGGCTGGAAAGTCCCAATTCAGCGGCGTGTCCTGCATAAGGTAGCTTCCGAAAAAAACGCCATTATTCACTAATAAGCGCTTAATCGCGATTCAGTTGGGGCGAAAAACCTGTTGCCTCTTAGGTGAAGTCTGTATGGTAAGCGCCTTTTTTAGACCTATGTAAGGTCTGACGCTTCTCGGTTTTCCCTTACTTAAACTATGTCTCATTTTTGTTCTACTGTTCTCAGCACGCGCAGCAGCATGAGTATTGTGGTGAGAGGGTTTCTAGCTTTGTCGCCAGACGTGTCATTTTAGTAAAAATATCAGCGAATTTTGCGCTTAATAACGGAGTATTTAGTATGAACAAAGTGTTTCTTAATAAGGGGCTTTTAGCATTAACGCTCAGTGCCGGCTTGGTGTTGACGGGCTGTGGTGGCAGCAGTGGCGGTGGTGGTAGTTCTGCAGGTGCCGGCGAAGAGCCTGTTACCTCTAGTTATTCTGAAGTAGATGGTCCTTTAGACGCAGTGCAGCAACCGCTTTCTGAACAGCTTTTGGCTCCAATTGTAGCCGGCACCGCAGGCACGCCCCTTGAAGTACCGGTAAGCTGCGTTAGCTCATTTGTAGTTACCGACGTTTTGGATGTCTTAGACTCGGTGTTAGTTAACCTTGACCCTGACACGCTACAAAGCGATCCTGCGGCCTTGTTTACTGGCTCAGCAGCTGGCTTTCAAGCAGCTGTTACCGAGCTTGCGGCGGACTTGCCGATAGTTCTTGCATCGCTTGCTGGCGAGAGCTGTTCAAGTGACAGCAGCGGTGGTGGAGAGTCATCTGACCCATTAGCTGCGCTTGCTGGTACTCCTTTGGCACCTTTGGCAGACGCTCTGGCACCGGTATTGGCTATGGCTAACGGTGGTGGCAGTGGCGAACCACCAACGCCTTCAGTGTTGCTGACTATGCTTAGTGAAGCGTTTAGCGACGGCTTGCAAACTATTCTGGCGCAAGATCCATCTGGGCAAATTAGTGGCGCACCGGTTTTAGGCGGATTGCTGACTACCTTGGATACAGCCTTAAGCAACTTGGCTGCGACTGGCGTTGCCCTTGAAAGTATGGATACTGACGCGACGTCTACTGCACTTAGTTTGACCCTAGAAAACTTGTTGAATGGTCTATTGATCGACGTTGTGCCTATTGGCTTTATCGAGGAGCAGGCTGGTCAAGGTACGATTATTAGTAGTCAGATTAAGGCTGGAACTGCAGCACTGGCAGGCTTGTTAGGCGGTAACTTTGGTTCGCTGCCAAGTGGCGGCTTTGAAAATCCTGTAGAAGACTTGTTCGGCCCTTTGAGCGACACCTTCTTGGCTGGTTTACAAAGTGCCTTAACTGACGGCTTGGCCGGCGGTGGTGGCGGATCCAACGCAGTTGGTTTCGATGCCTTGCTAGAAGCACTTGCTCCATTGCAGGCATTGTTGTCAGCAGGCGGTAGTGCCGGTACTGGCGATGGCTTGACTGGTACCCCTCTAGATATATTGCTGACTCCACTGGTGACAGCTTTAGATGGTGGCGGTGCATGTCCATTGGCTGGCAGCCCGCTTGATCCACTTTGCAGTGTGGCAACTTCATTGTCAGATGCTCTGGCGCAAGGTGGTAATACGGATCTGCTAAGCGTGCTCCAAGGTTTGCTTGGTGGCTTGCTCGGCGGTTTGATTCCCGCTTAATAGCGTGTTCGATTGTTAGATTTGAAGCGGCCTTTTGGCCGCTTTTTTTGTTTCTAAATACCCCTTCGTGATGGAATTGACGCAGTAGCTACGTGAGTTTGTACTGCACAATTTGCATCCACTGCGTAGTAACATCATAATCGACACTGCCGTGTTGGCCTGTACATTCCTTGGGTCTCGAAAAACGCCTTCATTATTGAGTCGTTGGTGAATGTTGTTTAGTATTAGTTTGCCCTTAAAAAATAGGTCAGTCCTGTTTGCTGTACCGGCACATTTAGAGAATTAGAATGCGCGACCATTATAGGATAACGATTACTAATTACAGTGGTGCCAAGCACTACACTTTGACCCAATTAATGCGTCGTTTTTTGGCGGGTTTTGGTGTTTTCCTTGGCACTTGTTTTTTAGGCGGGTTTTTAGCCATCCTGTTTTTAAGTACCCGCTTGGCCACTTTGAATGCGGAAGTGGCTGATTTACAGCAATATCAAGCAGCGATTAAAGAAGAAAACACCGCCTTACTCAGTGAGCAGCAACAACTGAAAGAGTCAGTTGAAGAAAAAGTGGCTGCACTGTCCATTATCAGCGATGAGCTCGGCTCTATTGAAACCATGATTGGTTTGGCGCCCGGCCCCGATGTGGCCTTGTATGAGCGTTTAGATACCGCGAGTCAAACGGCGTCAGAGAAGCACGCTATGCTCAGCGCCATACCCAGTGGCTACCCCCTTGCAGATGCTCACGTAACAAGCCGTTATGGGATGCGCAATCACCCTGTATTAGGGAAAATGGCGCTGCACGGCGGCGCGGATTTGCGAGCCGCCGTGGGCACCCCTGTTTATGCTACCGCAGATGCGGTGGTGGAATTAGCGGGCGCGAGTAATAGCGGTTTCGGTCGAATGGTTAAGCTCAGTCATAATTTTGGCTTTGTTACGATATTTGGCCATTTGAGTAAAGCGGTGGTTGCCAGTGGTGACTATGTGCGCCAGGGCGATTTAATTGGATATTCTGGCAATACTGGCTTGTCTACTGCGCCACATCTGCATTACGAAGTCAGACATTTGCATCGACGCTTGGCTCCGGGGCCCTTTATGGAGTGGTCTTGGGAAAATTACGATGTACTTTTTACCCGCGAGGAGCAAATTAAATGGGATTCCCTGGCAAAAACACTAAGAAAACCGACGGCAGTTCCAGAACGACGGTGGTCGCAGTTGGCGCCACGTTTACCGGCGACATCCAGCTGAATCATGATTTCCACCTTGATGGGCTTATGAAGGGTAATTTGAAGTCAGAGAATGACGTGATTGTTGGTGCAGGTGGTCGTTTTATCGGTGATGTCAAAGCAAAGCGGGTATTAGTGAGCGGCGTATTAGACGGTAAGATAGATGCTGATCGTCTTGAAATCGTTGCCTCTGGACAGGTGAGTGGTGAGATTAAAGTGCGTGAACTGGTGATTGAGTCCGGTGGTCAGTTTGTCGGCGCTAGTCAGGTAAAAAAACATGATGCTCCGCGCCTGACCTATGTCAATGAGGGCGCAGCCACAGATAAAGAGGCGGCGGCATCTGTTTCTGCTACTGAGAATCAGACTGCGTGATTTCCTTAGCCGTTCAATAGGCGCTGTGCTTCAGCAGCGTCTAATCTCCGGCTCGCATAAATAAGTTTTTTGCCTTTTCGGTTCTTTTAAGTCGTTTCTGCTGTCGCTAGGCTTTAAAATACGCCGTTTCCAAAACGGATGTCTTATGAATACCGAGCAAGCTTTAATGCAGCGCAGCGATTCTCGCTGCGAATTATGTGCATCCCCTGAACAGCTCGCGGTTTTTGCAGTGCCTCCCTATGATGATGCTAATCATGATCAGTGTGTTATGACGTGTGTGCAGTGCCGCGATCAGTTGGCGGCGGGCAGTGAGCTGGACACTAAGCGCTGGCACAGTTTGAATGACACGGTGTGGAGCGCCATTCCCGCCGTGCAAGTATTGTCTTATAGATTGTTAAAGCGCTTGGCGGCGGAGCCTTGGGCGCAAGATTTGCTAGACATGGTGTATTTAGACGAGGAAACCCAGGCTTGGGCAGATGCAATGGATGCGCCGGTGGACGATGATGATCCAACCCTAGATAGCAATGGCAGTCAGCTATTTGCAGGCGACACGGTTGTGCTGGTAAAGGATTTGGATGTTAAAGGCGCAAGTTTTATTGCCAAGCGTGGCACTGCGGTCCGCGGTATTTCACTGACTAATAATCCTGAGCACATCGAAGGTCGAGTCAATGGCACACGTATTGTTATAATTAGCGCGTATGTCAAAAAATCTAATTAGAATACGCTGAACGGCGTTGCCAATATTGGCCGATGATATGTCACACTGCTGTGTGGCTACGCTAGCCTAGGGCGATGGCCTAAATGTACACCGCGCTTTATAGTGGTCAGATTTGCTGATGAAGTGTCGATTTATCCGGTTTTACCCGGAATAACGTGAAGGACATAATGAAAACCCCAAAACGCATACAACCGCTGATTGATGATGGCATTGTGGATGAAGTACTTCGACCATTGATGAGTGGTAAAGAAGCCTCTGTGTATGTGGTGCGCTGTGGCGAGGAAATTCGCTGTGCGAAGGTATATAAAGAGGCGGCACAGCGAAGCTTTAAACAGGCCGTGCTCTATCAAGAAGGCCGCAAGGTTCGCAATAGTCGCCGCGCGCGGGCTATGGAAAAAGGTTCTAAATTCGGCCGTAAACAGCAGGAAGATGCCTGGCACAATGCAGAGGTCGATGCGCTATACCGCTTAGCGAGGGCTGGCGTTCGAGTGCCGCAACCCTATGGCTGTTTTGACGGGGTGTTGCTTATGGAGCTGGTCACTGATGAAGAAGGTGGCGTGGCGCCGCGTTTGAATGACGTATCCATGCCTGCCGAGCAAGCCTGTGAAGATCATGCGCTAGTCATGCATTACGTTAAACTAATGCTGGTGGCGGGTTTAGTTCATGGCGATCTGTCGGAATTTAATGTCTTGGTGGATGAGTACGGCCCCGTGATTATAGACTTACCCCAAGCTGTCGACGCTGCGGGAAATAATAACGCTGAAAGTATGCTGCATCGCGATGTCAATAACATGACCGAGTACTACGGTCAGTTTGCCCCTGAGTTGTTGGAAACTCGTTATGCCGATGAGATGTGGGCCTTGTATGAAGAAGGCGAACTCACCGAAGATACTGAACTAACAGGCCTGTTTGAAGACAGTGGAGAAGCCGCTGATGTCGATTCTGTACTGCTGGAAATCAAGGCGGTGATGGAGGAAGAGGCCGAGCGTCGCGAGCGAATTCGCGAAGCCAACGAGGACGATTAAAGTTTCTTACCTATCTCGGGTCTTGGCTGTCAACGCCCAGAGATAAGTTTAAAATCGCTTGACGATATTCAAGCCTTTTTGGCCAAATCTGAGAGTTAGAGTGCCGTCGCGGCTGCGCTTTAATTCGCTTAAGTCGCGATTTTGGATGTTTAGATTTGCGAGGTTATTACTGGCTTGCTGTCCCCAGGCTCGCTGCGAGTCGCTGGTTTTTTCTTGAGAAAACTTTCCTGAAATAAATTTCTTCCACAGGCTTTGTTCATTGTCATCTGCGGCGGCATTGCCGCTGGCGGCCATCATACAAGTCGCTATTGCGGCGGCGCTGATCAGTTTTTTCTGCAGTTGAAGCCATTGTGTCAGGCGAGCTGGCGTGATGACTTGCTGCTCAACTAAGACCTCACCAAGGCGGCGATGTTGGCGGCTGTGCTCAGCTAATGCTGAGTCCAGTTGTGCGTGACTGATTTCTCCGCTGTCTAGTAGCAACTGGCCTAAGCTAAGTTGTAAGGCTTGGTTCATACTGCCATCAGACGTAAGGGCGAGTGTGTGCTTGCTAAGTTTTTCCTGCAGCTTAAGTATGGTGCGCTTTTCTATATCACTTAGTTCGTGACGCTGAACAAGCACTTCGCCAAGACGGCGTCGACTCCACCGCTGTGCCTTTAAGGCGTGCTGCAGTGTAGTAGGAGCAATAAAGCCGCCGGCGACTAACAGTTGGCCAAGTGAAATTGGGTTGGCCCGGATAGAGCCAAGTATTCTAGGGTTTATCAATCTAAGACTCCTATTCCGGAAATGTGTCGGAATGGATAAATTCACATACTGCTATATTGGCTCCATTGCCTAGTAGTATTCAATACGTAAATGGCGCAGATAAAGTGGGGTGTTGACTTGCTTTCGAGGGGCTAACAGTCTAATCGTGGCGGGTTTTTAACAGTATTAAGCAGGCCCGCTTCCTTGCGTGGCCTGCTGTGGTGGGGTATTCGCGTCAGCGTGCTGACGCTAATATTTAGAAGCGGTAAGTCACTTCGGCACCATAGGTGCGCGGTGGTCCAGCCAGATAATTGTCGTGACCAAAGCCGGCTTGGAGATTAATCCCGTAGCTATCGTATTCCTTATCCATTATGTTTTTAACCCATAAGGATACTGAATAGCTGTCGTCGCTTGAGTGCCAGCTAGTGCGTGCATTGAACAACCAGTATGCACCTTGACGAATTTCGCCATAGCCGAATTGGTCGTTATAGGCGCTATACCATTGCTCATCCTGGAAGTTTCCATTCAGGTTGGTGGTCAGATAGCCTGAGTCGGTTTCCCAAATATCATAATCCAGCGAGATGCTGTAGTTAAGCTTGGGTGCAGAGATCAGCTCATTACCACTTAAGTCAACACGGTCGTCGGCATCAGCGATGGTCTCGGTATTGGCTAAGGTCAACTCTGAAAACTCAGTTTGCAAGTAGCCGAGACCAATTTGCAGGGTAAGTTTTTCTGTCAGGCGTGCCCAGAACTCTGCCTCGGCACCGGCAATTTTTGAGCTACCGGCATTTTCTAGGAAGTTAGAAAAGCCAACTACGTTGATGAACTGCTGGTCTGTATAGTCATAAGAAAACAGGGCGGCGTTTAAACGCATACTGTTGTCTAACAGATCGGCTTTGAAACCGACTTCAAAAGCATCGATATACTCTGGTGATGCGTAAGCGGTTTCAATGGGGCGGGCAAGATAGTATGCGCCTCCGTTGAAGCTACCACTGCGATAACCGTGACTAGCACTGACGTAGACCATGACATCGTCGTTGATGCGGTAGTCCAAGCCGAGTTTGCCGGTCCATTCGGCTTCGTCTGCTTCCAGCGCGGGCGCTGAGTCTAGCGTGTAGGGACCGTGTGTGTAGCCAATATTCAGTAGATTCGCTAATAAAGTAGGGTCACCGAGAATATCGACTAGTTGTGATTGAGATAGCGGCAGTGAGATATAGGCGTCATCTACGCCGGTATTATTGCCCGGCACATAGGTGCCTCTAGGGCTGCCGTCGTAACCCACTCGGGAAATATTGAAGTAGCTTTGCTCATTGCCGTCTTTGGTATAGCGCAGACCTAAATCCATACCCAAGCGATCAGTGAAATCAAAGCGCATTTGGGTGTAAGCCGCCAAGCTGTCTTTTTTGGTTTCCATGCGCTGATCTAACATGCCGTAGTCGAGCAAGAACGGGTACTGCTGGGCAGTATCCGGTTTAGCAAAGCCAACACGCAGATCTGGTGGGGTGTCGAAAATGTCATAGACGTTGTTCATATACTGATCTTCATATCCATAATAGACGCCGGCGATGATGTTAAACATGCCGTCGAATTCAGATGCGAAGCGTAGATCTTGGCTGTAGCCAATTGTGTTAGAGGACCAGGTGATGGTCAGCAAATCATTGGGTGAGCCATCGGTATCGGCTTTCTGGTAGTAATCGGCATCATAATAGGATGTCACCGAGGTAATAGAGTAATAATCGCCTGCGAAGGTGACTGTTAAGCCAACGATATCGGTGTTAGTAATGAGGGCGCCGACTTCATTGGCCTCGGTTTCATGGAAGTCCAAATTACGACTTTGGCGCGAGTAGGCGTTGTAGTCAGAATTGGGCGCGCCTATCAGATCGGTTCTACCTTCATTACGGGCAGGTGTGCTCAAGGCATCATTGCCCGATACGGTGTATTTAAGGACCGCATCCCAGGCATCGTTTGGGGCGAAATGCAGGGCAAGGCGGCCACCTTGGAAATCGGTTTGCGCGCCATTTGCGTCGCGGCCAACAATCTCTACGTAACCTTCATCACGTTTAAAGCTTATTGCACCGCGGGCGGCTAAAATGCCATCAATGAGCTGGGTTTCGGCACCGGCTTCAGCAGTCGTTGCGTTGAAACTACCGACACCCAGTTTAATGTAATTGCTGGGATCATCATTGAATTGTGGGGTACGGGTGATGATGTTGATGGCACCACCGGTGGTGTTTTTACCGTATAGAGTGCCCTGAGGACCGCGCAGTACTTCTAGGCGCTCGATGTCAAAAAAGTTAGCACCGTGACTATAAACTGGAGCGAGATAGGTTTCATCGACATAAACGCCGATGGGGCTCGCTTGGTTGGAGCTGTAGTCAGACATGCTGACACCGCGAATGGCGAAGATAGGTTGAATATCGCCGTAGGGGCCGCTGACCTGCATATTAGGCACTTGCGCAGAGATGTCGCTGGCGTTCTCAAAGCCGTATTTGTCCAGCTGGCCGCTGGTCAAGCCGGTAACTGCAACTGGTATATCTTGGGTGCTCTGGCTGCTCTTTTGCGCGGTGACCAAGACTTCTTCCAGCATTGGGGCTGCAAAAGCACTGTTTAGAGAGCTGGCAATAGCGAGACAAATACCGGTGTGCAATAAGTGCCGGCGGCTCTTATGCGGTGACAAGCGACGTTGCTGCATGGACTGTTCCTTCAAAGTGGTAATCGGCGGATATTGTTTAATAATTTTTGAGCGTGCGATGATGCCGAAACTCTTACGCATTAAATTGTCATTTGGCGACCCATTTTTATCTTTTGATGACTTTTGGGTCAGCTATTATTCACGTTTGTATAATCTGTGTCGTCTATATAGCGATAGCTAGATGGCAGGTAGATCATATTTCTCGTTTTACTATTGTTTGCAGTGACTTTCGATATGCATTGGGCGTGACGCCAAACCAGCGTTTGGCTGCTCGGTTGAATGAGCTTTGTTCTTGGTACCCCAATAAGCCTGCAATTTGAGCCATTGGCATGCCATGCTCGGCGAGAAAGTTTTGTGCATCGTGCCTGCGTATTTCGTCTACCATTTCCTCAAAGATATGGTCTTCGTCCTTTAGCCGGCGCTGGAGGGTGCGCTGGTGCATAAATAATTCCTTTGCGACGGTTTTAATATTACAGCACTGGGCAGGTAGTAAGCGGCTAATTATAAATTTGGTTTGTTCAATAAAGGTGACGGGTGAGGTACTGCCTTTTTTTATGACGTAGCTGGCGATAATGTCGCGCTGGAAAGAATCCGCTGTGCGAATTGGGAAGTCAAATTGTTCTGGCGTCAATACTAGGGCATTGCACTCCTGATTGAAGAGCACCGGACAGCCGAAGTGGCGATTATAGGTTTTTGCATCCATTATTCTGCTGTGCCGAAAAAGTATCGCTTCGGGTTTTTTGCGATTTTCAGTGAGCATGGCATGGACGTTTGCCATTAGTCCGACTGACATCTCGGTGGTTTGGTGGCGATAAGGATAGTCATCTACATTGATATCGAGCATGAGGCGTGGGAAGTTGGGTGCTGAGGTGTCGTCTAGTGACAGGGTGATAGCTGGACTGTGATGAGCGATATAGCGGGTAATACAAAACAGGGCGTCGCGAACCGTATTTGACGCGCGCGCCATAATGGCAATAGGGCCAAGGGTTTCTAAATTTTGTTTTCTAGATAAGCGTAAACCAAGGTCGGGGCACTCTAGTATGTCCGCGCTGGTTTCAAGCAGTTGCATCACACTATGGAAAAATATCAGATAGTCGAGATCGTTGAGTCTCTCGGGGTCAATATTGAATTGCCGCAACAAGGGCTCGGGATCTGCGTTTAGCTCTTGCACTAGTTCTGGGAAGCCGCTTAGAGCCGAAGATCGTACGAGTGGGCGCATAGGTTTACATCCATAATAAATACTAGCATGCTGTCGTCAAATGCTAAAATTTAGCATAGCGGCATATCGCTCATAGCGCTAGTCGTTTTGACGGCGTCATCAGGCGTGTGTTTCGGCGGGTCGATAGCATAAAAAAATAACACAGCGAGTAGCATGTAATGGGACGTTTTTTAGGTTGGGCCAGCATTGTAATTCTAATTTTAGCCACTGCTATATTGGCTCTATATATCCGTTCACCCATTGAGCCCATAGTATTTGATCCTCCAAAAAGCGGATCGTTGACTGGAGAATTTGCCGCCAATGAACGTTTAGCTGGGTTGGCCATTTACATGCAAAATCGCGGGACTGGACCCGAAGATATTGTAAAAGGGCCTGCTGGCTACTTTTATACGGGCTATCAAGATGGCCGAATTGTCCGTTTTTCGGTGAGTGAGGGGCGAGTTGTTGAGGGCTCCATTCGGGCGTTTGTTAATACCGGTGGTCGACCTCTGGGTATGCAATTTGATGGTGCAGGGAATTTAATTGTTGCCGATGCTTTCAAGGGCTTGTTGTCAGTATCACCCAGCGGTGAAATATCTACTCTTGTTGATTATGCTGATGATTCGACTCTGCGCTTTATTGACGATGTTGATATCGCCGATGATGGCACCATTTGGTTTAGCGATGCCTCGGGCCGCTTTGGTTTACATGATTATATCTACGATATAGTAGAGGCTAGTGCAACGGGGCGTCTGCTTAGCTACACCCCCGCTAGTGGGCAAAATAAAGTGCACTTAAGCGGACTTTATTTTGCTAACGGGGTGGCTCTTGGGCCTGAAGATAGTTGGGTGTTAGTCAACGAGACAGGTGCGTCGCGGGTCACGCGTTTGTGGCTTAAGGGGCCAAAGGCCGGTGTAAAAGATACCTTTATAGATGGCTTGCCCGGTATGCCGGATAATATTACTTTTAATGGCGTAGATACTTTTTGGCTGGCGATGCCGGCGCTGCGCAGTAGTGAAATGGATGCGCTGGCGTCCTATCCTTTTATACGTAAGTTATTGGGTGGGTTGCCGTCATCCCTGTTGGTGCCCAAGAGTCAGCTTGGCTTTGCCTTAGGCTTGGATTTGAACGGCAAAGTCACATTCAATTTGCAGTCGCACAGTGGTATTTACCACACCGTGACCAGCGTAAATGAATACGACGGCTATATCTGGCTGGGAAGCTTGGCAATGCCTTCCGTTGCGGCGTTGCCCTTGCCTGTCACTCAGTAATTGGCTTATCAGTGTGCCGGCGCAGGGGCCGGCACATTATTCCTAGCTTAAGTCTGTAAGTGCGCCGCATGAAAGCGCAGGTGCTCTTCAATAAAACTGGCGATAAAATAGTAGCTGTGGTCATAGCCGTCGTGGCTGTTTAGCTCTAGGGGGTAGCCACTGACTTTGGCTGCTGCGGAAAGAGACTCTGGTTTTAATTGTTCTTCCAAAAATGGATCGGCATTGCCTTGCTCAACTCTGGCGGGAATAAATTGGCGGGCCATGCGCATCAGTTCGCTAGCGTCGTGTTCCAGCCACTGGGTTTTATCGTCTCCCAAATATTGGGTGAATACCTTTTGCCCCCAGGGGCAATTAATCGGGTTGCTGATGGGGCTGAATGCGGACACTGACCGGTAACGCAGAGGATTTTTCAGCGCAATCGTCAGTGCGCCGTGACCACCCATTGAGTGGCCTGAAATTGAACGCATAGCGGATATCGGAAAGCTGGCTTCTATCAGCTCGGGTAATTCTTTCACAATGTAATCATACATTTGGTAATGACGATTCCACGGCGCTTGGGTGGCGTTGATATAGAAGCCAGCACCCTTGCCTAGGTCGTAAGCGTCATCGTCGGCAACATCATCACCGCGGGGGCCGGTGTCGGGTGCAATGATTGCGATACCCAATTCTGCTGCTATGCGCTGCACGCCGCTTTTTTGCATAAAATTTTCGTCGGTACAGGTGAGGCCTGAAAGCCAGTATAAGGCGGGCACAGCTTCACCTGCTGAGGCCTGCGGAGGCAGGTAAATAGCAAAACGCATATCGCAGTTCAGCACTTTGGAGCGGTGAGTATATTGTTTGTGCCAGCCGCCAAAGCTCTTATTACTACTAATATTTTCAATACTCATAGGTTCTTACATTGCCCCTTGGGGGCAATGTCCTTTTAGTGATGGCTAAGATTTAGTAGTGAATGACTGAGCGAATACTTTTGCCTTCATGCATCAGGTCAAAGGCTTCGTTTATATCCTCTAACGGCATGGTGTGGGTGATGAAGTCGCTGAGTTTAAATTCCCCTGCTAAGTAGCGTTCTACGTAGTCAGGTAGCTCGGAGCGGCCCCGCACACCACCAAAGGCGGTGCCGCGCCATACTCGCCCGGTTACTAGCTGAAAAGGCCGGGTCGAAATTTCTTGCCCTGCACCTGCAACACCAATAATGACAGACTCGCCCCAGCCCTTATGGCAGCATTCTAAAGCCGAGCGCATGGTATTGACGTTGCCGATGCATTCAAAGGAAAAATCCACGCCGCCATCTGTCAGCTCTACAATGACGTCCTGTATTGGCTTGTCGAAGAGCTTGGGGTTAATGCAATCGGTGGCGCCGAGCTTTTTAGCTAACTCAAATTTAGATTCGTTTATGTCGATGGCGATAATACGGCTGGCTTTTGCCATCACTGCGCCGATAACCGCGGAAAGGCCAATGCCACCGAGACCGAATATGGCAACGGTGTCGCCTTCTTTTACTTTAGCGGTGTTCATCACCGCGCCCATCCCAGTGGTGACGCCACAACCCAGTAGACACACTTCTTCTAGTGGTGCGCTGGGATTGACCTTCGCCAGCGATATTTCTGGTAATACGGTGTATTCCGAAAACGTAGAGCAGCCCATGTAATGAAAAATAGGCTGGCCGTCTTTATAAAATCGCGTGGTGCCGTCGGGCATCAGTCCCCTGCCTTGGGTCTCGCGAATTTTTTGACAGAGATTGGTTTTACCCGATAGGCAAAATTTACACTCGCCACATTCTGGCGTGTACAGGGGAATCACATGATCGCCCACAGCGACACTGGTGACGCCTTCGCCGATCTGTTCAACGATACCGCCGCCTTCATGACCAAGAATGGTGGGGAAAATGCCTTCCGGGTCCTCCCCCGATAGCGTAAATGCGTCGGTGTGGCAGACGCCAGTCGCCACGATACGAACCAGCACTTCGCCGGCCCTAGGCAGCATCACGTCGACTTCTTCGATTTTTAATTCTTGGCCGGGGCCCCAGGCCACAGCGGCTTTGGATTTTATAAACTGGTCTGACATAGTGTTGCTCCGCGAAATGTGCCGGTAGATGGTGCTGGTGTTTTGGCAGTGGCTATTGTAATTATTTCTTGATTAAGAATAATGCTCGTAATATACAAAAGACTTTTACTGGGTGGTAATAATGGCGGCTTGGGACGGAGTAAGCGAGTTTGTCGCGGTGGCAGAAACCGCGAGTTTTACGGCGGCGGCAAAACGTCTTCGTCTCTCTGTGGCGCAGATTAGCCGCCAAGTGGCAGGTCTAGAGGCGCGTCTCCAGGTTAAATTATTTTATCGCACTACCCGCAGGGTCACGCTGACCGAAGCCGGTGGCGTTTATTATCGTCACTGCAGCCATGCCCTCGAGGGTTTGGATGATGCGGAAAGAGCGGTATCCGACCTCCAAGCCACCCCCCAAGGTAAAATAAAGTTAACCGCGCCGATTACTTTTGGTGAGGAGCGGGTGATGCCGCTGATCAATGACTTTATGGTGCTCCACCCCCAGTTAGAGCTTGAGTGTCAATTATCAAACCAGTTAGTGGATATCTTGGCCGACGGCTATGACCTGGCTATTCGCCTCGGCCATCTGCAAGACTCAAGTATGATTGCCCGCAAGCTGTCGGGTCGCCGACGCTATGTTTGTGCGTCACCCGACTATATCGATCGTTTTGGCGCGCCGCATACCTTGTCTGAACTTGAGCAACATCACTGTTTGGTCGGCGGAGCGGGTTATTGGCGTTTCATAGAGGCTCATAAAACACGAAGTGTCAAAGTGTCGGGTCGTATGCAGTGTAACAGTGCTTATGCTCTCGTCGATGCCGCTCTCAAGGGCTTGGGGCTTATTCAGGTGCCAGATTACTATGTGCAAGACTACATTCAGCAGGGACGTTTGCTAACGGTATTGGATCCCTATTGCGAGCCGGAAGAGGGTATTTGGGCCTTGTATCCCTTTAATCGACAGCTGTCGCCTAAGATTAAAATGTTGGTGGCGTATTTGGCCGAGCATATGGCGGGGGTGTGAATCTGCTGTTTTACGTTAGGGGTGCTTATCCCAACACCGGGACGCCTCTGTATGCTGAGCTTGGCAGGTTGCCTCTATCACGCTGGTGAATAAAGGCGTCCTAGGTTGATATTCTTTATGCGCTCTCTAGCATCTCACGCATTTTTTCTTTAATCAGATTAATGGCTTTATACGGACGCAGCATAACCTTGAAATCGATAATCTTACCGTCTTGATCCCAGCTGATCATATCTACGCCATTGACCTCTATACCATCGATGTTGACCATGAATTCCAAAATAGTATTGTTGTCATCGGCGACCTCACGTACGTAGTGGAAGCTGTCGTTGAGCAGCACGTGGAACGCGGCGCTGAGGTACATTTTAGTGATGTCTTTGCCGACCTGCGGGGTGTGTACCACTGGCGAGTGAAATGTGGCATCGGCGGCGAGGATGTCGTCGAGTTTGGCGATATCTCGTGAGGTGATGACGTGATGCCAGTCGGCGAGGTGATTAGTCATTTAGGCTTCTCTGTTAGATTTTTATTGGGCAATCTTAGCAGAGATTGGGGCGATGTTTGTAGTCTTACATAAATTGAGTATGCGGGGCTTATCAGGTCGAATTTGCCCCGCAATACATGCTTTAGCCGTGCAGACCGTGCTCTATAGGGCACTCGCCGCGGGCCAGTTTTCTGGCGCGTTCCACCAGCGTGGCTTCCATGGCTTCGCGGCCAATCATAATAACAAAGTCATCCTTGCGGATGCCGTCGAGGGCGAAGGCCGCGAGTTCGTCCAAGTCTTGAACCGGCAGTTCAACACCGATATCTTTCATGCCCTTCATAAATTCATCAAAGGTCATTTCGCCGCCAGCCGGAGCGGGTTTTTCACGCGCCAATTCCTCGGGACGATTGCGGCGAGTGGTCCAGATACCGGTGGGTAAAATACCGCCAGAGGGATAGAAGATGCAGGCGCGGAGTTTGCTTTCCTGGCCAACTAATTGCGCGTTCAGGCACTCGGTCATAATCGAAACGCCGGCTTTGCTTGAGGCATACACTGACTGATCGGCCAGTGGTGAAATACCGCCATCACCTGATGAGGTGTTCATGATCAGGCCCGGTTCGCCTGATTCCAGCATGCGTGGCACAAAGGCTTGAATGCCGTGGGCGACACCGCGTAAGTTAACGCCCAATACCCAAGCCCAGTCATTGGGGGTGGTGTCCCATACATTGCAATTGGAAACGCTGACGCCGGCGTTATTACAGAGAATATGGCAGGCGCCAAATTCCGTAAATACCGCATCGGCTAAGGCGTTGACGGACTCGGGCTTAGACACGTCAGTGACAATGGCACGCACTATACCGCCGGCGGCGCCGAGTTCGGCCGCGGTTTTGTCCAGCGCCTGTTTTTCTACATCAGACAAAACAACTTTTGCGCCACTGGCCAGAAAGGCCTTGGCCAAAGCCCGACCAATACCGCTGGCGGCGCCGGTCACAACAACGACTTTATTGGTGAAATCCTGCATTTTTTTGCTCCTGCTTTAGTGGTACTAGGGTTTATTATTAATAGGTTTTTCTAATGTCGATACCGAACATGCGCGGCTCGCCATAGGCTTGGTTGTAGATCCCTGAGGAATCGGCAACCGCAACAACGCCGATGCGATAACGCTCATCACTCAGGTTTTTTACCCAGCCAGATACGGTGGTGTCACCCGCCGGGTTTTGCCAAGACAAGCGGGCGTCGATCAAGGCGTAGGCCGGTTGACCTGCCAGCTCTTCATCCTGTTTGAATATAGCGTAAGAACCGGGATCAAAGCCGTAAAAAATAGCGCTTTTATAACTAACATCAATGCGTGGGCTTATCTCGCCAAAATCGCCAGACCAGGTGTACTGCACGCCGATAGAAGCCGATTTATCAGGCGTAACGGGAAAGGTTTCATTAGTGCGATCAACCCGTTTTTCTTGGCCGATAACGGCGGCTTGTAGATCGAGTTCGGTAAATTCCAGATAGCGGTAATTATTGATACTCAGTGCGGCATTGAATGCCAGCGCCGGCAGTGGCAGCCAGTTAATTTCAAATTCTGCGCCGCGAATTTCCGATTTACCGGCATTACTGAATACCACTGCAATGTTTTGTTGGGAGTCGGCGCCCACCGCGATTAATTGCTGGTCGTTAAAGTCCATGGCATAAAAAGCGGCATTTATACGCAGGCTGCGATCAAAGGCGTCCACTTTAAAGCCAATTTCGTGATTGGTGACGACCTCGGGTTCGATTTTTTGCAGACCATCTATACCGCGCGGCTCAAAGAAGCCTGACTTAAAGCCTCGGCTCCAAGTGGCATACAGCATACTGCTGTCGATAAAACTGCCGTCCAGCCATTGCTCGGGCAGGGTGTATGACACCGATAGCATGGGGGTGCTTTGGGTAAAGACCTCCTCGCGAGTTTCCCTGCGAAAGCTATTGGGGTTGACCGGGTAGTCGAGCAGGGCGTCGCCATTGGCGTCGGGAAATAAAGCAGCGGCGATACTGACCGGATCATCCCGCCAGCCCAGCGGCCCCAGATAAGGATAGAAACCCTCCGCGCCCGGACCAAATACACCCACTGTCATTCCGTTACCAAAGAGGCCGCTGCCAGTTATGCGTTCGCCAATGGCGTCCATGTCCGCTTCTAGTGTGGTCAACTCGGACTCGCGTCGCTCGGCGGTAATACGAAATCCTAGAGTGATTTCAAGTTGTTGAGTCAGGTCGAATGAGCCTTGGGCAAATAGGGCGGCGGTGGTGTTGGCAAGATCAAATTCTGAGGCAATGAGTGGGGCGCCTACAAAACCAATCAGCGGTATGGTGCCGCCTGGAACCGGTCGCGTGGGCTTTTCACCTAGGCCAATTTCACCCACGGTTTGAGCGTCCAAGCCTCTGAGTGTATTGGTGATGGTGAAGTTTTCGGTATTGGTCTCGTGCATTAAGAAGAGACCGGTGGTGTAGTTCAGGCGTTGGGAGAATGCGTCACCATTTAACTGAAGTTCGAGGCTATATGACCGGCGGTTACTGTCCTCGGTATTCACATAGCTGCCCCACAATGCTGGGCCGCCGTCGGTGTCGCTGGCCTGGATGGGGCCTTCTTTTTCACCGCGAAGACCGATCACGGTTTTAAAACTCAAGCTGTCACTGATTTCCCACTCCGTCGTGGCTGCGAGTAGCAGGGTATCGAGATCTTTGTTGAGCTGAGCATTTTCGCCCTCATTAGATTTAAGGTCACCGAGTCGTTGGCGGGAATTGCTTTCGCAGTTTTCCCGAAATGCCGTTAAATTGCTGGGGTCGGTATCACCTGGGTGGGCGACCCACAGCCCTTCGATATACAGGGCGTGATTACTTGGCACATTACAATTGGCGCCGGGGAAGTTTTCGCGCACCTTACCCAAAAAGGCTTGGGTGTCGATGCTGAATGATTCACTGGCTTCCCAGCGGGTTTGGAATAGTAGGGATTGGCGATCAATCGAGCTATTACTTCGGCCGTTGGATACATCTTCTATAAAGCCGTTATTTTTGTTGATATTGACCGCGACCCGACTAAAAAAAGTGTCGCTGATGGGAACGTTGATTGCTGCTTTGAGGTGTCTTTGACCGAAGTTTCCCGCGCCAACATCGACATAAGCCTCGTGGCTGTCATTGGGTTTGATCAGGCTGACCACCAAGGCACCGCCAGTGGTGTTTTTGCCGAACAGCGTACCTTGTGGGCCGCGCAATACCTGGATGCTTTGTACATCGACGGTATCCAAAAGCTGGCCGTCTGAGCGAGGCAGAAACAAATCGTCCAAATATACGCCCACGGCGGGGTCGACCCGGGCGAAGCCGGTGCGCTCACCAATGCCACGGATATAAATTTGATTCGCTTGGCCCTCGCGAATTTCCAAACTGGGAATCATCTTGGTCAGTTCTTTGGTATTGCTTATACCTCTGTCTAGTAAGTCTTGACCAGTGAGGGCGCTGACGGCAATCGGGATAGTTTGCATACTTTCACTGCGCTTGCGGGCGGTGACCAAAACCTCTTCTAGGGTGCCACTGCTTTTATTGGCAAAGCTGCTGCTTGGCATCAGCGCTGCGGCAAGCAGTGCGGCAATACATTGATGGCCGATTTTTGACTTATTGGGTCTGGCGGTGGGTAAGCGGTAATGCCTTAATTTATTATTGTTATTCAAAATATATTGACCCCGGTATTGGCTCGTCGGGGCGCGGGCGCTCCAAGGAGTTAATAAAAGTAACTGCAATATACTTTTACACGATAGTGTAAATATAGCTAGGGTGAATATTGTTTCGCGGTGACCAAGCACTTCATTTGTGTCGGCGCTCGGGGAGGAGCCCAGCCGATTGAGGTCGATACATAGGATGGCTGCACTCAATTAATTACACAGTTAGACAAAAAAGTAACATAGTGCAATACTGAGATCATAGCTTCACCAATCGCATACCAATAATAAATAATAGCGAGGCGAACAATGCAGAAAGCCCTGACCGGCGCGCTAACTCTTAGCGCGCTTATAAGTTTACCTATGCAAAGTATGGCGCAGACCGAGGCCACTGCTGGAAAGAAATTACAGCTGGAAGAGGTACTGGTTACTGCCCAGAAACGTATGCAATCTTTGGCCGACGTACCGGTTTCGGTAACCGCATTTGACGGCGATAAGCTGAAAAAAGCCGGGATTGAAAATCTCAGCGACCTGTCTGACTACACGCCTAATTTTAAGATGGTGGAAGGCGGATTATTGCCCAATGTGTATATGCGCGGTGTTGGCTCTGGGTCTAATCAGGGTTTTGAGCTGTCGGTGGGTATCTTTTCTGACGGTGTGCATTTGGGACGGCCGCACCAGACCCGCGGAGCCTTTATGGACCTTGAGCGGGTGGAGGTGTTGCGTGGTCCGCAGTCGATCTTGTTTGGTAAAAACGCCATAGCAGGGGCTTTGAGCCTGATCTCCGCCAAACCTGGTGATGAGCTGGAATCGTACTTCAGTGGTATGACCGGTGGCCCTGACGATATTCAAGAATTTTCAGCAATGGTGTCGCTGCCAATCAGCGATAGCTTTGGGGTGCGGGCGGCATTCCGGAGTCGCGATGAAGACGGTTATATGTATAACGAAAATCCTGCGCTGGCCCGAGACGAGCCCGGTGTTGAGGAGTTTTCGGGGCGGATTACTTTTGGCTGGGATCCCACAGAGGCCATTAAATCGAGCTTAAAGCTAGAGAAGACCAACCGAGTGCAGCGCGGTCGGCAGTTTGAAACCAGTCATGCGAGCGCGCTCACTGGCTGTAGCGGTGAGAATGTCACACTCGACGGTATCAAGAATACCGACACCGAAGAGTTCGCCGAAATTGATAATTATAACGTTACCTTAAACGTGGATGTTGAATCTGCGGCGGGTACGTTTACATCGGTAACAGCGGCCAGCGGCTTTGATTCTGAAGATCTGTTCGACGGTGATTCCAGCAGTTTCAATACAGTGCCTTTGCTGGGTATGGAAGAATACGATCAACTTAGTCAGGAATTTCGTTTTACCTCTCCCGGTGGCGAATTTATGGACTATATCTTTGGTGCCTTTTATCAGAGCAGCGAAATGGTCTTTGATGAGTCTACGCCACTGGTGGTGCGCAATGGCGCGCTGGCAGACGCCGGTCGCGATTTGCTTGGCTGCATGATAAACATGCAGACCAATGTGTCTGCCGATCTCGATAAAAACTTTTATATGAACAGTGATGCCTGGTCTGGTTTTGTGCAGTTGACGTTTAACTGGAGTGAAACCTTGCGTACGACATTAGGCCTTCGCTATGTGCGTGAAGAAAAAGAAGGTTTTAGAGAGTTGTTTCTATATCAATCAGGTACTCGCAATAATGTTGACCCAGTGACTGGCGCGGTGCTGTCGGCCCTTAATATAGAAGCCCATGAACTGCACCGTATTCGCGATGTGGGGGTCACTCTGCCCTCACTGAACGTTCAGTGGAATGCCACTCCAGATGTGATGACCTATTTCACCGCAACCCAGGGTGCTAAGTCTGGCAGCTTTGACGCCCGTAATAATAATGCCAGTGAAGGCCCTGGCGGCGGCGGTACTAATTTTGAGTTTGAAGACGAGTTAGCCACGGCCTATGAGCTCGGCGCCAAAATGACACTTGCCGACGGTGCAGCAGAATTGAACTTTGCTCTTTACCACGTTAAGTACGAGGAAATGCAGGTCAGTGTGTTTGATGGTGTTGCTGGTTTTGTGGTTTCCAATGCTGGTAGCGCATTGACCCAGGGTGTGGAAGTAGATAGCCGCTGGTTGCTCAGTGAATCGTTTATGTTGAGCGCTTCACTTGCCTACTTAGATTTTGAATGGTTGGATTATCGAGAAGGTCCCTGCGTGGCCACTGACGATGAAGACATTTGTGATTTAACGGGTAAGCAAAATCAGCAAACGCCTAAGTGGAGCGCGTCACTTTCTGGTACGTATAGCATTCCCCTGAGTAGCAGCGTCATGCTCGATTTCACCGCGGATGTCTCGTATAAAGATCGCCATTTCACCTCGGGTGATCTTGATCCCCGTGGTATTCAAGATGCCTATACCAAGGTTAATGCGCGCTTGGCAGTGGGTGAGATTAATGGTCGCTGGTCACTGGCTTTAGTAGGCAAAAATCTTAGCGATGAGATGACGGTGGGTATTGGCTCGCCCACAGTGTTAGATGTGGGTGGGTTCCGTGGCACACTTGAGCCCTTGCGATCCTATTACCTTGAGGGGCGCGTGCAGTTCTAATTGCCGCTGATGGCATAGTTGGCGGCCCTTTTTGGGGCCGCTAATTAATTATTTAATGGCCCTATCTGGACCATGGGTTCTTGTTTTGGATCTGGCGAATCTGCATCCCAGCGCACGGAGCCGAAGGGCCGATCTAGATAGCGCCGAACGTGCTTGATGCTGCCATTAATGGTGGCAGCGTCAGCGGCGGCCTGGGCATCGATATCGGCTTTGGTGTAGCGATCGCGCATCCGCAAATAATCCCCCCACGTTGGAAAGTGGAAGCGTTCTACCCATAGTTCGGGGTCGGCGATGTCGCGGCTGATCGACCAATTAAAGCCGCCGTTGCGTAAACGTACCCGTCGTACTTCCTGCATTGCATCGTAATATGCGCGCGCTTTTGACGGCTTCAGCTGATACTCAATTTCTATTACCACTGGGCCAGAGCGCATGGTAATTGCGAGGGCAACCTCGGGCTCGAATGAGATGGCGACGGCTTCGGCACCGGCATTATTGGCCTCGGGCAGTCGCAGGAAAATTGACAGCAGTGGCATGACTAGCATGACTGCACCGGACGCAATAATGGCGATCTCTATAGACCATTGATTGGCAACATTACCCCACAGCCATGCCCCTATGGCGATGCCGCCGGTCAGCATTGAAGAAAAAAGCGACAGCGCCCGCGCGGTGACCCAGCGCGGGGCGGACAGCTGCACAGAAATATTAAGTAGCGAAATGGTTAACATACTGGCGCCGCCTGCAATCAGCATACCTAGGCAGGTGAGGATTAATGTCCGGCTGCAGCCGACGCCTATTAAGGCGATGCCGCTCACCACGGCAAGTGCAGAAACGGATTTTTCAGTGCCAAAGCGCTGGTGAAAGACATTAATGAGTAGCGCGCCGGCCACGGCGCCCACGCCGCCGGCACCCAGTAAAATCCCGAAGGTACTGGCATTGCCACCGAGCAAGTCTTTGGCAATAAGCGGCGCTAGAGCGGTTGCTGTTGCGGCGGCTAGGCCAAAAACGAAGGTGCGTATCAGCACCGTTCGGACGGGGTTGGAATGAAACGCATAGCGGACCCCAGAGACAATAGCGCGGCTAATACGTTCGGGCGGCAGGCGCGAGACAATATGCCCGCGTTTCCACAGAAAGAAAGCCAGAATCAGCGGTAGATAGCCGGCTGCATTGGCGGCAAAGGCGGCTTGAGCGCCAAGGGTGACCACGAGCAACCCGCCCACTGCGGGGCCAAAGCTGCGGGCAATATTGTAACTAATAGTATTGAGTGCAATCGCTGCGGGCAGGTCTCTGCTTGTGACTTGCTCGCCAATAGAAGACTGCCAGGCGGGGGCAAAAATGGCGATGCCGGTGCCGATTAAAAAGCAGAATGCCAGCAGCACCCAGGGGCTAGTTAATTCAAAATAGGCGAGTAGTGACAAGCTGGTGCCGAAAAGAGCGGCAATGCTTAGGCCGAGCATGGCAATTTTGCGACGATCGAACATATCGGCTATCGCGCCTGCGGGCAGTGCAACCAGCATCAGCGGCAGCATCATGGCGGTTTGTACTAAAGCTACCATACTGGGTGAATCGGTGAGACGGGTCATCTCCCAAGCGACGCCGACACCGAGAATCAAGTGGCCAAAGTTGGACAGCAGACTGGCGCTCCAAATGCGGAAAAACGCCGGCTCGTGCAGAGGTGCTAAGGCTGAGGGCGGCTCGGTAATCGGGACGCCATCGATGGTATCTTCAGCTGCGTTCTCGGGTTTGCTTGTCATACTAAAGGCATCATTTCTGGAGAGTTATTTATATTGACGCTGTTATTTTGCTCTTGCGCTGTGGTGTATACCATTTAAATTCTATCCGTCTGCTTGCTCGCGGCGCAGTGTCGGCGCCGCGAGGCCTAAGCCACTGTTACCACGCACCGTTAGTAACGCGAATGGCATAGAAGCCGCTGTAGCCGTCGGTATACCAAATCTCTTTGCGCTCGGCGACAAAGGCGGGACTAGACATTGCCCAGTTGCTTGCGGGGGCGGGGACGGTTAGGACTCTGGGTTGTACCGGAGCATTGTAGTAGGCCACCTCGCGGGGATTGTAGGGATCGCGAATATCGAAAATGCGCAGCCCAGAGATAATCATGCTGCAGGCGACGATATCTGGGTTAACTCGGGTGGGAATGTTGCAGTAGTGCCCTGCGTAGCCACCGGTGGGGTTTTGCGCGCCGGGGTCAGCGGCAATAGCCTCTCGATTTTCGGGCTCGTGAACCTCCAAGCGCAGATTAGAAATTATCCGTGGTTGGGTTTCGTCGCTAATATCGATAATACGACCAGCACCGACAACGGCGCCGTGAGCGGCCACAGCGGGTGCACCGCCGCCTTCGCCACCCTGGGCTTTGGAGTATTCGTCAATTTCCAATAAATAGGCTTTGCCATCCCGAGTAAAGGGAATAGCGTTTTGCGGAATAGTTTGATTGTCCCAGCTGATACTGGCCACTTCCCGTACCTGAGGATTGGCTACCCGCGCTTGAATTTCCGACACGTCCATTATCAAGACACCCTTGCCATTGCCTGAGGCGAGATAAGCTCGGTTGCCATCATTGCTAATAGACAGGCCGTGAGAAGTGTAGTTTCCGCTCCATATCGGCATTGGTAGCCGTGGATTCGAAATGTCGACGGCGGTTAGGGTAGGCGTGCCCGGTGATGCCGAATAAAAGGTTTTGCCATCGGGTGCCATGCCGCTTTCGTGGCCGAGAACACCAACCAAGGCAGAAGATTGTAATTGTGGGTCGCGGCAATCGGCTGACAGGTCATATACATCTACAATACCGGGATAAAAGGCAGGGCTTCCCATAACCGCCGCCAAAATGCCCGCTTGCTGTGAGACTACCAAGGATTCGTGTGGCGATAGCATCGCCGGGGTCAGCAGTCTTGCGCTGAGGACGGGGTTGGCGGGGTCGCTCATATCCAGCACATTGACGCCGACGTTCAAGTCTAGGGCGTTGCTTGGAAAAAGTAGGGTGCTGTCGTAATAGGCGCACTCATTGCCGCTGGCATCCACGTAGCGCTCCACTTTGAAGCCGCCCACGGTGCCGATGGCATTGGGCACCATATATGAGCCAACTAGTTCGGTGTTACAGCGAAATCCCTGAGCGGCCAAGCCGCTGTCATGGTCCGCCTGACTGACGCGGCCTTGCATACCTTGCTCGGGCAATGAGCCTGTGCCGCAGCTGGCGCGAGGTGTGGCGCCTTCTGCGATGGCGGTGCTAGTTGTCGGATTGCTATTGTCGCTGCTGGAATTACAGGCTGCTATTGCACTAAACGCAATTAGTGCGCCAAGGAAAGCGATGGGTTTCATACTTGTTCTCCGAAAATATTTTTATTGTTGTGATATGTGATGTCGTTAATTTACAAGTCCTTAGCGGCTTCAGCAGCTTGCGCATAGGCATTAAGTATGGCGCTAATTTTCTGGATTTCCTTTGATTGGTCCAACACGATTTGCGCTGCCAGCAGTTTAACAGCTGGCAAGTGGGCCTCTTCAGTCGCGAAACGAGCCATCGGCACACCGCCCTGATGATGGGCTAGCATGAGGCTAAGGTATAGGGTGTCACGCTCGCGACCCGCCAACACCCTGAGTTGTTGCATGTCTTCGGCGCTGGCGAGGCCGGGCATGCCTTGGGCTGATTTGCCGCAATCAATGACATATTGCTGAAAAGCCTCGTCCAGAGGCTTTGACCCCATAAGCATCCAGACCATGTCTTTTGAATTTGGGACAAAGGGCTTGTCCCATAGTCGCAGCCAACCCTGCATTTGTCCTAGCTCTAAGAGCTGTTGGCCGGCTATGTTTTGGGCTAGAGGTATGAGACCGCTGGGTCGACCATCCGACATTAGCTGAGACATGGCAATGGCTTGCTGATGGTGAATGGCCATGGATTGGCTGAAACCAATGTCGATTTGGCTGGGCTGATATTCTGTTAGCTGTGCTCGTATTTGTTCCAACTGGCGCGATTGAGAATAGAGTGCGATGGCCGCAAGGCCAATAATAATGGCGACTAGGGTGTAACGCAGCGAATGCATATTTATAGTCGCGCAAGCTTGAATGGGTAAGTCATTACAAATAAAAACCTTAATTATTGTTAGCTGTTTTATGCTGGGCTAGCTTTTGCTTAGCCTAACATCTCACTGAATATCGGGCCCAGCTCTTATGGGGTGCCGGAAATTATTCGGGAGCGCCGTTTAGGTCAATGCGACGCTGAGTGTATTATGCGCTTTGTCGTGGATCCCGCAGTATAAAAGCTTACGTTTCTTCACGTTTTTTACATATTGTCATATTAAAGTCATAACACTGTAACAATAGTACACGATACTTAGCCCATTGAAGCCCTCCAGCAGTATGTGAAGGTTGACGCAATTTGGATTAGCTGCCCAAGGGCGATGGAGTTGATATGAGTGTAAATGGTTTTGTACGTGTAATGATGCTTGCGGCAGCAGCCGTGGTTGTTACACCGATGAGTGCAATGGCTGACGAACCCGTGCAGCTAATTGAAGAAGTAACAGTTGTTGGCGCCGTTCGCGGGGGCGCTATCGTGGTTGCCGATATTGATTTGGCTAGCGACGAAGCATTGCAAGAAATGCCGGTTGCTTACGAGTAATCTGCAGTCATTAGAGTTTGTTTTATCCCCGCAGCAGGTTTTTTGTCAGGAGTCGTTGATCGTATCAGCGACTCCTGATTTGTATTGCCGATTCAATATGGATTTTGTGTAGCTGTTCATTGATTTTCAGTATGTCTGCTTGATCACCATTGCTTAGTCCAAGAGCGATATAGCCGGCAGTAAAAGCCCCCAGCCCGCTGTCATAACTTTCCCATCGTTCTCCCGTCCATGCCTGTACCCATGCGTGTGGCACAAACACGTATTTTCGTCCCAAAAAACGCTCATTAGTGTAGGCGAGGCCAAATACTACTCTGGTCGGTATTTCTGCCGCTCGGGCGAGTGTGGCCAGCAACAGAGCGTGCTCCGTGCAATCGCCCTGTTTGCTTTCGTAGGCTTCGAGGGCTGTTGCATAACCCGAATAGCTGGCCTCATCGCTCATATGCCGCGTGACATAGCGTGTCAGGCGCTGCATCTGGCCACTCACGTCGGAGTTGCGGTCTGGCAATATTTCGGTGACTAAGTTTTTAAATATGGGATTCTGCGCGGGCAGCCAGTAGTTGTTGCTCACTGCCACGCGCAAATCCGCTGCACTGGGTGGCGCTTCTGTGCCGCAGTCTTGGCAGATGACAAGCTCGGTTCCTTGCGGCGTGCGCTTTACCTCCTGTTCGTAGGTGGTGGGCGGTAGCAAGCTAAAGTCACCCACCAGGCGATAGCGTATTTTACCGTTCAGCGCGGTGTCAGTGATTTTATAAGGTGATTGAATCAGTTGTCGGTAAACGTGGGTGTTGGGGACAAAGCTTGCCATTGCGCAGGCTTTGTCGCAGCTAGCAATGAGGACTTCGTCGCCGTTTGAATGGCTGCGCTCAGTTAAAGGCCGAAATTCCTTATCAGCGAAAATGTCGGTGTATTTACTACTGCCGCCAATAACGGTGGCTCTTTGTATATGCCAGGCGTAGTCGGGCTGATCTGGGCTCGAGTAGGCTTTTACTGTTAGCTGAGTCCTGTTGAACTGGCGGGTGCTAAAATTCCAGCTGTAATACTCTAATTGGCGAACAGCACCGCTTTGTTTAAGTAAGGCGAGCCGCAGGCCTTCGGGCAAGTAGAAAGGTTGTTCTATGGGGTAGTACTCTGCTTTTGCACTTTCTTTGAGTCGCAATGCGAGTGAGCTTCCTTTTACGATCGCGCTCATCTGGTGGTTGGCGGTGTCTGATACTATGGTTTTATACAGGGCGATAGGTTTGCCAGACTTGGATTCGTGATAGCTCAGAGTGGTGCTGATTTCTCGGTCTCGGCTGCCTGGTTGGCTCAAGGTAACAGATAGGGTTTCGGTGGTTTTAATTAGGGACTTGGTACTTTCTTTGAGGATGTGGCGATAGCCCATCTTGTGGTCGCCAAGGCTGACTGACTGCCATTGCTCGCTTGTGCCTTGGCGGGCTTGCTCCTCGGTCTCTTGTATAGACCCGCAGGCGGCTAATAACGTGGCGAATACCAGCACGGCAAGGCATTTTGCCGTTTGGTACGCGGGGAGCCGAATACTGTCATTTAGAGCTGAAATTGCGCGCGAGTTCATCATATTGCTGTGCTGATGAGTTGGTTTTCACGCAGCCAAGTATAGCTTTTTTCAACAACTTGTTCGCAATCTTCCTGCAGCGCCATGTGGCCCGCGCCAGTGATGACGCTGTGACTGACCAAGGGTGAAACTCGGGCCATATTGCGTGCAAAATCGTGTTGTTTGTGAAGGTAGGAATGTTCGGCGCGCATTACTAAGGTGGGCACTTTCATATGACGTAAGGCCTGCCAAGGAGAATAGACGTGCTGGAAGTTGTGGGCTTCCCATTCGCGACTGTATCGCAATTTGAAGCTGCTATCGGTCTGTTCAATAAGACCGGCTTGGGCGTAGTCCTCAATCGCGGTATCTGAAAAACGTCGGTATGCCGTTTTGCCGCGATGGTAATCTATAAACGTCGCTCGGCTTTCCCATATCGGCTTTCGCCGCCGCGTACTTTTTACAAGATTCAACTGGCCTCGCAGCCTGGTTGGGGTAATTGCCGCCACCGCTGGCAGGATTCGGCCGGGAATGGCAGCGGGGTCAATCATCAGTAATGCCTTAAATAAATCAGGTCTTCTGGCCGCCGCAAGTGCGCTCACTGTTGCGCCAATAGAGTGCCCCATCGCAATGACGGGGCCTTTTTGCTTTGTGTTTCGTCGATAGTCTAAAAAGGCGATTAAGTCTTCTGCATGTTGCTGCCATGTAAAGTCCCGCGGCGGCAGCTGGTCGCCCCACGCTCCTCTATTTTCAAGTCCAAGAATACTGAAATCGCTGTGAAAATACTTAAGGAAGAAACCGTAGCTAGCAATCGGAAAACCATTTGCCGCTGAGAAATGCAGGGTATCTGAGCTTGTTTGACGCTCTAACCAACGTGCGGGACCTCGGCCAAAATCTAGATGATGTTCAGTAAGCATGACGTGATTTTGAGAACCCCTTCTGTTTGTCGCGCAAGCATACCATGTGGAAAAGGGCTAGGTGTATTACTAAGGTTTTACATTGACTTAGGGCTAAATACTGCAAATTTGGCCTGCGCTATCAGGGTATTCTCTTATACAGAGAGCGCGTCTTTAGCCGTTAAGTGGGTCACGTATGAGGGTAATAGTCGACGATGCTCAGTTCATGAATCGACACTATACCTGACTGAGTAAATAAGACATTGGAGAAGTCAGTTGGATATCGCAACGCTATTAGGCATGGTGGGCGCGCTTGGTGTCATTGTCGCGGCAATTTTGATCGGCGGCAGTGCGAGCGGATTTATTGATGCGCCAAGTTTGTTGATTGTCGTTGGCGGGGGGCTGCTAGCTAATTTAGTGAAGTTTCCCTTAGACCAAACTTTGGGTGCTTTTAAAGTAGCTTCCCGCGCATTTGTGCACAAGACCACCAGCTCTGAAGCCCTGATCGCTCAGTGCATGGAAATGGCTGGTGTTGCTCGTAAGGAAGGCCTGCTGGGTCTGGAGTCTCTTGAAATAAGCAACGAATTTTTAAACAAGGGCGTGCAAATGGCAATTGATGGCCATGATCCAGAATTTGTGCGACGGGTATTGAATAAAGAGATCAATATGGCAATTGAGCGCCATGAAATGGGTGAGGCGGTTTTTAAAGGCTTTGGTGAATCTGCTCCGGCGATGGGTATGATCGGTACGCTAGTGGGTTTGGTTCAAATGATGTCGAATATGTCAGACCCAAAAGCGATCGGTCCGGCTATGGCTGTGGCTTTGTTAACGACCCTATATGGGGCTGTTTTAGCAAACGTGGTTGCCTTGCCTATGGCAGAAAAGCTGGCTTTTAGAACCTCAGAGGAGCGTCGCAATCGCCATCTCATACTCGAGGCGGTGGACGGTATTCAAGAGGGGATTAATCCCCGCGTCTTGGAATCCCTGTTATCAACGTATTTGCCTGATAATAAGCGCGAGCCAGACAAGAAGGCGGAGGAGGCGTAAGTGGATGATGTTCCAGCTAAAAAGCCGGATGCAGGTGCCCCAGCATGGGTATTAACCTTTGCCGACTTGATGTCTTTGCTGCTCGCCTTTTTCGTATTGCTTTTCTCATTCTCGGAGATGGATAAGCAGAAATTTAAAGAACTGTCGGGATCGATGAAAGACGCGTTTGGGGTGCAGCGTGAAGTGCCTGCGTTTAAACCGCCTATAGGTACCAGCATGATCGCACGGGAGTTCACCCCCGGCACAGTTAGACCCACGGTGGTTAATGAGGTGCGTCAAGAGGCGCTGCGAGAAATGACGACCTTTGTGTCGGAAGAAGCCGATCAAAATATGCTTGACGATCTTGAAAAGGTGAAAGCGCATCTTGAGTTGGAAATTAAGGACGGCTTGGTTGAAGTTGAAAATGATGGCAATAAGGTCATTATTATCAGAATTCGGGAGAGGGGGTCATTTCCATCGGGGAAATCTGAGCTGTCCCCAGGGTTTGACACGGTAATTACTAAGTTTGGCGATGTTTTAAATGATATTGACGGTCAGATAGTGGTTGCAGGTCATACCGATAACATTCCGATAAGCACGGATAGGTTTTACTCAAATTGGGACCTGTCATCCGCGCGAGCTGCCACGGTGATTCGCAGTATTGTCGAAAGTAGTGGTCAATCCCCCGGCCGCTTTAGAGTAACTGGTTACGCGGATACGAGGCCTATTGACGACAATAGTACGGCTGAGGGCCGGGCCAGAAACCGCCGTGTTGAAATATTTATGTTGAGGGGCGCAACCGAAGATCCGGTGATGGGGAGTGTTGTTGGAGAATTCGATACGTCGCTCGGGGATCAATAATAGCTAATGTAAGCTGGTGTCATATTTAGTATTGCTTAAGCTGTCATTCAGTTAACTCCTGATACTTTAGGCATACACAAAGGAGAAGCGATCATGACAAATAGCAAAGCACTACCTATTGGAAGCACAGCCTCGATCCGTCATTTTGCTATTGCTGCACTATTGATAGTGGCTGTTGCGGTATCACCTAAGCAGGCCCATGCCGACGGCGTGGAGACCGCTGCGGCGATAATGATTGGCGCGGCGGTATTATATGCCGCGCATGATTCTTATCGGGACGATCGTCGTCACAGTAAAAAACATGTGCATGACAGGCATTGTGGACATCAGGTGAACTACCGTGACACCGGCCATCATAATAGTGATAGAAATCGTTATAACTACAATAATGGCTATCGTAATCAGCATGTTTATACCGACATTCATGCAGGTAAGCACGGCGGCAATTATTACCGAGGTGAAAACCACTATAGAGCCAAGGACTATCGCCGTGATAATCAGGGAAGACATGACAACCATGAAAATTATGACAAACGCCCCGACCGTTTCGCCCGCGATGACCGCAGCCATAAGCAGCAGGACAGCAAACATCACCGAGACCACGGTAACTTGAATGAGCGTCAACGACACAATGAGAATTATTGGAATACCCGCGTGAAGGTAAGTCAAAGACACTAAAATACTTGCAGCGATGAATTAAAATGCCGGACTTGCTCCGGTATTTTTTTGTCTGAAATTTGGTGTCTTAGTCTTTATAATTAGGCGTTATTTATCACAAGGTGTTAATGGGATTTAGATGACAAGCAAACAACTTATAGTCAAGCTTAATCAATCAGCGCAGCCATTTGCAGACGTTATGGCGGTAATTGACCAAGAGTATGTGTTCACACCCACTGCGTTCACCAATGGCGAACAACATAGCGATGCGGGGTCCAACAACGGATCGTGCAAAATTTTTGCCTTTGGTCTTTTGCATCAACTAAGTGAGCAGGCGACATTAAATGCCTTTGGTGATTATTATGTTAAAGACGTACTGGAAAATCCGGCTGGGGCTGATCATGCCAATATTCGGGGTTTTATGCGCAGCGGTTGGAAGGGCATACGTTTTGAGGGCGAGGCGCTAGCGCCCAAGTAGAGGGATAAAGTGCCTCAGGTCTGAGGCACTTAGCAATACTAGCCGCCGATGCTACCGATCATAGACTGCTGGTAGTTTTGAATGCCGACTTTGTCAATCAAGCTGAGCTGGGTTTCCAGCCAATCGACGTGCTCCTCTTCAGATTCTAAAATCTCTGCGAATAGGTCTCTGGTGACGTAGTCGCTGACCGACTCGCAGTACTTAATGCCGTCTTTAAGGTCTGGAACGGCTTTGAGTTCAAGACTGAGGTCACACTCTAAAATTTCTTTGGTGTTCTCGCCAATCAGCAATTTACCGAGATCTTGAAGATTAGGTAGACCTTCTAAAAACAGGATTCGATCGATAAGCTTATCGGCATGTTTCATCTCGTCGATGGATTCATGATATTCGTAGTCCGCGAGCTCCTTTAGCCCCCAGTCTTTAAACATGCGGGAGTGAAGGAAGTACTGGTTGATCGCTACGAGTTCATTGCCGAGAGCTTTATTGAGGTAGGCAATAACTTTACTGTCACCTTTCATACTTGTTGTCCTTTTGCATTAGCTATACACAAGTTCTGATTGTGCGCTTGCTAAAGCTTGAAAGTCAAGCTAAGTGATTGATTTTAAAGGTTTAAGAGAAGGGTAAAACAAATCGTTATCAGTTGCGTTACGCGGCGGCATAACACAGATTTTCGTCAAAGTTAGCCAGATAGCTATCGTAGACGTTGCGTGCCAGCGAGCCACATTTGCCGCATTGGCTTGCTAGTTCAAGTTGACGTCGAACCTCACGAAAGCTGCCGGCACCGGCATCTACGGCGTCGCGGATATGCTTGTCGGTAATACCTTTGCAGAGACAAACGTACATAATATCTTGAATCTCTATGGTTTCGAAGTTGAATGACAACGGTAATGCAAATGAGAATGCTTGTCAATTAACTTTTTACAAGGTTTTTAGTCGCTGTTTAATAGTTTGAAACTATGTTGCTGATAATAAAATTCAATGGGATTGGGCGGGGGTGGCGTGTATGATTGCCGGTCTGAATCATGTTTTTACGGCATTTTTAGTCGTTGAATAAATTTATACTAATCATTAATCAGAGGTGTTTTACATGGGTGTTCTCGTAGGCAAGCCGGCTCCAGATTTCACATGCGCAGCAGTATTGGGTACTGGCGAAATTGTTGATAGCTTTACGTTAAGTGAAGCGGCTAAAGGCAAATACGCATTGCTGTTCTTCTACCCGCTTGATTTCACATTTGTTTGCCCTTCAGAGCTGATCGCATTGGATCACCGCATGGATAAATTCCGTGAGCTAGGTGTGGAAGTCATCAGTGTCTCTATTGACTCACAGTTTACTCACAACGCATGGCGCAATACGGCTATTAAAGATGGCGGCATTGGCCCAGTAACTTACACAATGGCTGCTGACGTTCGTCACGACATTTGTCGCGCCTATGATGTAGAAGCTGAGGCTGGCGTTGCGTTCCGCGGTGCATTCTTAATTGATAAAGAAGGCTTGGTACGTTCGCAGTTGATTAACGACCTGCCACTCGGCCGCAACGTTGACGAGTTGGTGCGGTTGGTTGAAGCACTGCAGTTCCATGAAGAGCATGGCGAAGTATGTCCGGCTGGCTGGAACAAAGGCGACAAGGGTATGAACGCGTCACCAGATGGCGTTGCAGCATACCTATCAGAGAATTCTGACAAGCTATAAGTCAGAAGCTGATCATAGAAGCCCGCGCTACTGCAAGGTAGGGCGGGCTTTTTTTATGGCTTAATGATAGTGGGTTCTAGTGAGGGATTGTTTTGGCGAAAAAAAACCCCGCATAGGCGGGGTCTCTAGATGCATTTTAGCGATGAGCTAGTTTATGCAAAGTTTGCTGCTGCAAATTCCCAGTTCACCAATTTCCAAAAACCTTCTAGGTATTTTGGGCGGGCATTGCGGTAGTCAATGTAATAGGCGTGTTCCCAGACATCGGCGGTAAATAGCGGTGTTTGGCCTTCGCGCGCAATGGGGGTGTCGGCATCGTCAGTATTGACGATCTCAAGGCTACCGTCGGTATTTTTAACAAGCCACGTCCAGCCGGAGCCGAAGTTGCCTACTGCTTTACCATTGAATGCCGTTTTGAATTCTTCGAAAGAACCAAAGGCTTTGTCAATTGCCGCAGCCAGCTCGCCTGTTGGAGCGCCGCCGCCATTTGGGCTGAGGCTGTGCCAGTAGAACGTGTGGTTCCAAACCTGGGCGGCTTGATTAAACAAAACACCGCTGGAGGTCTTGATGATCTCTTCCAATGATTTGCCTTCAAATTCGCTGCCGGGTACCAATTCATTCAGCTTAGTTAAGTAAGCGTTATGGTGTTTGCCGTGGTGGAAGTCGAGGGTTTCGGCAGAGATGTGTGGTGCCAACGCGTCTTTTGCGTAGGGTAGTGCCGGTAATTCAAACGCCATGTGATTCTCTCCTGAGTATGGTTTTGGGTTGTAATGTCGTTAATGGTTGTGGCTGATTTGCGTTTTGTTTCTCGGCTTCTTTCGGTTTAAGCCGTGAATTAACGCGGTGATATCAGGACCACCGCCAGCCGCCTAATTGTTGCCAGCGATTGACGATCTGGCAGAACAATTCGGCAGTTTTAAAGGCGTCGTAGGCAGCGCTGTGAGCTTCGTCGTTATCGAAGTCGATCTCGGCTAACTGGCAAGCTCTAGCCAATACGGTATGGCCGTAGGCAAGCCCCGAAAGGCTGGCGGTATCCATAACCGAAAAAGGGTGGAAGGGATTGCGCTTGATGTTGCTGCGCTCGACAGCGGCTAATACAAAGCCGAGATCAAAATGCGCATTGTGCCCTACTAGCACCGCCCGGGTGCACCCACTAGCTTTTACTTGTTGGCGAATTCGCTTCATTAGTTCGCCCATCACAGTCACTTCTTTTTGCGCCTGCCTTAATGGGTTATGGGGATCAATCCCGGTAAATTCAAGGGCGGCGGGCTCTAAGTTCGCGCCTTCGAATGGTTCTACATTGTAGCTAAGGGTTTCGTCGGGCTCGAGTTGGCCGGAGTCGTCCATGCGTAAAAATGTAGCCGCAATTTCAAGTACCGCATCGGTTTGGCTGTTGAAACCGCCGGTTTCAACGTCTATGACTACCGGTAGGAAGCCTCGAAAGCGTTGTGCCATCATCGATTTTTCATCGTTGAATTCCATATTTATCTCAGGCTAGCTGCCAGTGCAGTTGTTCACCGCCACGCAGCGGAAAAATGGTGTCGCTGCCGAGCGGAAGATGCTCCGGTGCGGTCCAGCTGTTTCTTTGCAAAATAATGGTGTCGCTATTGCGTGGTAGACCATAAAAGTCCGGACCGTAAAAACTGGCAAACGCTTCTAACTTATCCAGTTTTCCTGCTGTTTCAAATGCTTCAGCGTATAGTTCCATTGCTGCGTAGGCGGTATAGCAGCCTGCACAGCCGCAGCTAGCTTCCTTTTTGTCACGGGCGTGGGGCGCCGAGTCTGTGCCCAAAAAGAACTTAGGGTCTCCCGATGTTGCCGCCGCAATAAGCGCCTGCTGGTGCGTATTCCGTTTTAATATCGGAAGGCAGTAATAATGGGGTCGAATGCCACCCGCCAGCATATGGTTGCGATTGTATAATAGGTGGTGGGCGGTGATAGTGGCCGCGACATTGTTGCCAGATTCTTTTACAAACTGCACTGAATCGGATGTGGTGATGTGTTCTAGTACCAATTTGAGGGTGGTAAAGCGCTCGACGATTTGACGTAAGTAGCGATCAATAAAGCGTGCTTCACGATCAAAAATATCAATATCAGCATCGGTGACTTCGCCGTGGACTAGCAGCGGTAAGCCGTGTTTTTCCATGCATTCAAATATTGGATAGAGATTTTCAATATTCGTCACACCCGAATCTGAATTGGTGGTGGCCCCCGCTGGATAAAGTTTTGCAGCGAACACCACATCGGATGCGGCGGCCGCGGCAATGTCCTCAGGGCTGGTGTTGTCGGTGAGATAAAGCACCATTAAAGGCTGCAGCTTATGACCAGTGGCCGGTAGCGCGTTTTCAATCCGATGCTTATAGGCCGTCGCTTCAGCAAGGTTACGCACGGGCGGCGTTAAATTTGGCATAACAATAACCCGACCAAAATAGCGGCTAGCGTCTGCAACGGTGTGAGCTAATACATCGCCGTCTCGCAAATGAATATGCCAGTCGTCGGGGCGGGTGATTTCTAAGGTTTGCATGCTGGGCCTTAATACTAGCGTCCGCCGGGCTACCTATTGGGGTCGGCTTTGGAGGCGTGGGATCTTGCGAGGAATGCTACAGGAATTTGAGGGGGGTATAAACACCTGCCGCTCGGGCATGGCCGGTGTTTATGCCGGTCTCCTTGGATTACTTGGGGGGTGTTGCTGGTTTTTTACTGGCGAATGTTAATTCTTCGCCATTAGCGTTAATGATGCTGGCGCCCACGCCCGGCACGCTCAATAGATCTTGGGCGGAGCGAATGGGTCCATTTTCTTTGCGATAGCGAATAATGGCTTCCGCACGTTTGGGGCCAATCCCTTTCAATGTTTGTAGCTCTTTTGCGGTGGCGGTGTTGATATCCAGTGCATAAGCGACGTTGATAAAGGGGCCTAAAAGCATCAAAGCGAGCAAAAAAACGGGTGCGGCCAGTCGGCCGAATAGATATTTCATCATAAAATCCCTTTTCAAGATGAAGTTGTTGGGAGCACGTTTAAAGTGGACACACCGACTGGCATGCCCATTTAAAGCATAGAACATGTCGAAAATTATGCAAAGCCGCCCACTTGCTGGGCTTAGCGAACTTTGACCTCGGTCCACAGTTTATTGAGGAGTCGGCGTTGTTTGGCGTTGCGCGCAGCGACAGTTTCCAAGCCTTTCTGCACTTCCTCGTTGGGGAAGATTGCTGAGATTTTTAAAATCTCAGGCTCGATAAAGGGCGTTGCTGCTGCGTTTGGGTTGCCCGTGCCAACCACGTTAGTTAATTCAGCGGCATTTTCTGGTGCCATCATGAAGTTTATAAATTGCAAGGCCAGCTCAGGGTCACGCGCTTTTTTAGGAATTACCATATTGTCCAGTGCCAAAACCGCACCTTGTTTAGGTAATACAAAGTTAACGCTAAAGTCACGACCGGCGTCAGCGGCGTCAGCGCGCGCTTGAAACATATCGCTGGAGTAACCGTGGGCAACCCAAATATTGCCAACGGTGAGCTCCTTGATGTAGCTAGACGAATTAAAAGCCGCCCAGTACGGCTTGGCTTTTAAAATTAGTGCCTGGGCCTCTTTGAGGTGTTTTTCGTCATTGTCGTTAATCGAGTAACCGAGGTACTTAAGCGCTGCCGCGAATAGCTCTTCCGAGTCATCCATTACCGTGACCTTGCCTTTGATTTTTTTCAACACGGCAGGATCAAAAATGATTGACCAGTCACTTGGGTCTATATCTAGCTCTGCTATCTTCTGCTCATTGTAGCCAATCAAGGTCGTGGTAAATGCATAAGGCAGTGAGTATATATTGCCGGGATCGTAGTCTTTATTTAGAAAACCCTTGGCGGTGTTGCCGATATTGCTCAGTTTGCTTTTATCTAATGGTAATAAGAAACCCTGTTTAACTAGCGCTTCGACTGCGTTTTGAGTGGGTATAACAACATCGTAGTCGCCAGCGCCGGCCAGTAATTTGGCCATCATTTCCTCGGTGGCAGAAAAATAATCCTGTACCACTTTACAGCCGCACTCGGCTTCAAAGCGGCTCACAGTATCTTCAGCGATATAGTCGTTCCAGTTAAATAAATGCAACGCTTTCTCGGCCATAGCAAATTGCGAAAGGCACAGCACAAAACAGCACAGTAACTTTTTCACGGTAGCATCCTTCTTCATGGTTGGGTAAAGGGGTATGGGCTTATTGTCTCAACACTATTGGTGAGATTCGGGAAAGCGCGGTGATAAGAATAAGCGTGACCAGCATTAGCAGGGTCGACACCGCGTTGACTTCAGGTGTGACAGCAATTTTCACCATCGAATAGATCTCCAGTGGCAAGGTTGAGCTGCCAACACCCGCAGTAAAAAACGTAATGACAAAATCGTCAATAGAAAGTGTAAATGCCATCATGCCCCCCGCAATGATGCCGGGCTTTAGCAGGGGTAGAGTAATGAGCCAAAAGGCTTGCAGTGGCGTTGCGCCAAGGTCGCGAGCTGCCTCAATGAGACTTTGATCCATGCCTGATAGCCGGGATTGCACGGCCAGTGCAACAAAGCCGATGCAAAAACTGACATGGGCAAGAATGATGGAAGTCATCCCCAAGGTCATGTTAAGCAGAATAAACATAAGTAGCAGGCTGACACCGATTAAAATGTCGGGCATTGCTATGGGGCCAAGGACTAGCGCCGACAGCCATTTCTGTCGGAAGCGATAAATAGCGAGGCCAGCCAAGGTGCCTAATATGGTTGCGATGAGGGCACTGATACTGGCGATGATGAGCGAGTTAGCAGCCGCGTGAAGAATGTCACCGTTTGCAAATAACTTTTGATACCACTTCCACGTAAACCCCACCCACTCGGCATTGAGTTTAGAGTCGTTAAATGAAAACACCACGACCACTATAAGTGGCAGGTACAAAAACAGGTAAACCAGGGTGCCAACGCTGCGCAGTATTTTGCTGGGATAGGCATTACTTTTTACCATTGCTCTCTCCCGGAGGGCGACCTAGCTTAGCGGCTAAAAGCACCAATAGCAGCGTGATCGCAGTCAGAACCAGCGAGAGTACGCTACCGAACGGCCAGTCCCGAGATTCTACAAATTGCTGTTTTATCACATTGCCAATCATGATTCCGTTGGTACCGCCGAGTAGATCGGGAATCGCAAAAATACCTAATGACGGGATAAATACCAGTACTGCGCCGGCGTAGATGCCGGGTAGTGATAATGGCCAAGTAATTAGCCAGAAGCATTTAAACCGATTGGCGCCGAGGTCTTGTGCCGCTTCCAATAGGCGATGGTCGTGTTTTTCTAGATTCGCGTACAAAGGCAAAATCATAAACGGAAGATGGACATAAACTAAGCAGGTTACGACGGCCGTGGTACTGAACATCAGGGTAATGGGTTCCATTCCCAGACTGCTTGTGAGGGTGTTCAATCCGATAGTAAGTGCGCCCTGCGGACTGAAAATAATCATCCATGCGTAAATCCGCACCAGAAAATTACTCCAGAAGGGGAGTATCACCAATAGTAGTAATAAGTCGCGGTAGCGTTTGTTACTGCGAGCAATCATTAGCGCTAGCGGGTAGGCCATTGCAAGGCAGATTAGGGTCGTGATCAGTGCGTAGCTGAGCGATTTTATCAGTAGGCTCAGATAAATATCAGACTCAAATAGGCGCTGCCAATTCTCTAGTGTGAAGTCGAGGGTAACGCCGCCATCTTCAATGTAATACCAAGGCGCTAGACCGCCGTACTCGCCGGGAAAGCGGAATGAAGCAAATAGCATCATCAGGCTGGGGACAGCGAAAAACAGCAGCAGATAAAGCCCCGGTGGCAGAGACAGTAAAGCGCGAGTAAGGCGATCGCCGCGGCTTATGGTCTTGGTGCTCAGTGTGTTCACCGGCTAAGGCACCAGATGGCCGGCGTCGGTGCGCCAGGCAATTTGAACGGCATCGCCGCTGTCGAAAAGGCGTGTGCGACCGGGTGCGTCATTGGCGAGCATGGCTTCAATTAAAACGCCGTTGGCCAGTTCAATGATATAGACCGTGACGTCGCCTAAATACAACATATCGTGGACGCGGCCATTGAACTGGGCTTCTCCGGCGGCAGCATCCAATTGTGCGGCCAAGCGAATCTTTTCAGGCCGCAGCGTGAGAGCGCAGGAATCCCCTGGCGAGAGTGTAATTTCAGGATTGGTGCAAGCGTCCAATTCACCTAGACCCTGGATTGAAATGCGCAGGTTTTGGTCGCCAACGCTGATGACTGTAGCATCAAGCAGATTGCAGTGACCGATAAAGTCCGCCACAAAGCGGTTATCTGGGCAGCTATAGAGTATGGAGGGCTCATCAATTTGACTTATTTCACCTTTATTCATTACCGCAATGCGGTGGGAGAGTGCCAGCGCCTCGCCTTGATCGTGGGTGACATAAACGAAGGTGATGCCCACTTCTTTTTGTAAATTGATAAGTTCGATCTGCATTTGTTCGCGCAGCTTAGCGTCCAGAGCTGACAGTGGCTCATCCAGCAGTAATAGTCGCGGCCGATTTACCAAGGCGCGGGCGATAGCAATACGCTGTTTCTGGCCCCCGGAGAGTTCGTCCGGGTAGTGATTAATCTTGTCAGGCAGTCGAACGTCTTCGAGGATGCTGCGGACCATTAAATCGATATCCGGCTTGGCTATATTGGCCATGCGCAGCGGAAAGCCGATATTTTCGGCAACGGTCATGTGGGGGAACAGGGCGTAGCTCTGGAAAACAGTATGTATTGGGCGCTGCTCAGGCGTCAGGGCGGTGATGGATTTACCGTCCAGCAAAATTTCGCCCTGGTCAGCTTGGTCGAAACCGGCAATGAGTCGTAATAGCGTGGTTTTACCGCAACCCGAGGGGCCGAGTAGAGTGAAAAACTCACCTGACTGAATGTGCAAATTCACTTTGTTTAAAGCCACAAAGTCGCCAAAACGGCGCGAAACATCAATGATTTCTAACACTGTTCGGTGGGCTTCCGTGGCGGATGGCAATGCGTGCTATTTTTTACGCTGATGATTGCCGCGTCAATAGTTATTATCTCTCTAATTTGGCTTGATTATGGGTATATTGCAGGTGTTTTAACGCGGCATGGCGCGGCGGCGCAAAGACCGGTAAAATGGCGCTCTTTTTCATCCCGCAGGCATGGCGTTTTGCGGGGCTTCAGCGGAGTGTGTAATGTCGGATATCAACAAGGTTGTGTTGGCCTATTCAGGTGGCCTCGATACCTCAGTTATTGTCAGGTGGCTGCAAGATACCTATAAGTGTGAGGTGGTAACGTTTACCGCCGATATAGGTCAAGGCGAGGAAGTTGAACCCGCCCGCGCCAAAGCCAAGGCACTTGGTGTGCAAGAAATCTATATTGATGACCTTCGTGAAGAGTACGTTCGTGATTTTGTCTACCCTATGTTTCGCGCTAATGCGATTTATGAGGGTGAGTATTTGCTGGGTACCTCTATTGCGCGGCCACTTATCGCTAAGCGACTGATTGAAATTGCCAACGAGACCGGTGCTGATGCAATTTCTCACGGTGCGACCGGTAAAGGGAATGACCAGGTCCGTTTTGAGCTGGGTGCATACTCATTGAAACCTGGTATTAAAGTGATTGCGCCTTGGCGCGAGTGGGACCTAACCTCACGTGAAACCTTGATGACATATTGTGCAGAGCGCAATATTCCAGTGGATTTTGCCGGCAAAACCAAAAAGTCGCCTTATTCAATGGACGCCAATTTACTTCATATTTCCTACGAAGGCGGCAAGCTGGAAGACCCATTCTGGGAGCCGGAAGAAGATATGTGGCGTTGGAGCGTAAGCCCAGAGGCGGCACCAGATACGCCGACCTATATTGAAATTGGTTATCAAAAAGGCGATCCGGTTACATTGAATGGTGAGGCATTGAGCCCGGCTACTATGTTGGAAACCCTGAATAAAATGGGTGGTGATAACGGTATCGGTCGTCTAGACCTCGTTGAAAACCGCTATGTGGGAATGAAGTCACGCGGTTGCTATGAAACACCGGGCGGCACCATTATGCTTCGTGCTCACCGGGCAATCGAGTCGATTACTTTAGATCGCGAAGCGGCGCATTTAAAAGATGAATTGATGCCTCGCTACGCCAAACTGATCTATAACGGCTATTGGTTCAGCCCCGAGCGTCGTATGCTGCAGGCTGCCATTGATGAGTCGCAGGATTTCGTCAACGGGATCGTTCGCCTGAAACTCTATAAGGGCAATGTGGTCGTAGTGGGTCGCAAGTCAGATAATTCCTTGTTTGATGAGGCGATTGCGACCTTTGAAGATGATGCTGGCGCATATAATCAAAAAGACGCAGAAGGCTTTATAAAGCTTAATGCCTTACGCTTGCGCATCGCAGCGAATAAGGGACGGTCTCAGCTGTCTTAGTGGCAAGTAGCAAAAAGGCGCGCGGTTGCGCCTTTTTGTTTTAATGACAAAGAAACAATGACGGCCGGATTGTCTGGCCACTATGCTTAAGCTCCGGCGCACGTTTGTGCTGACTGTATTTGCAAAATGGGACGCTATTGATGACTTTTTTTGAACCGCAGAATTCCACGCGCAGCATTAAGACGCTGTCGCTCGCCATAGGTATCGTGACGCTTGCGGCCTGCGGTGGTAGCAATAATAACTCGTCGGGATTCTCCGGTACTGAGCCGAATTCTAGGCAGTTTACTATCACTGAAAGTTTAGCAGCTGTGTCATTTGCTGGCGGTTCAACGCTAGATCTCACTGAGAACTTTGGCAGCGGCGCATTTCGCCCCATCGGCGAATCGAATAATGTGTTTTACACCATTAGCGATCGCGGCCCGACCATTGACTGTGCTGATAGCCAGGCAGCCATTGGGGTGAGTAATTTCTGCGGCGCCAATAGCGGTTCGATTTTTGCGATTCCGACTTATACCCCTAAGATTGTTAAGTGGCAGCTAAGTGGTGTCGGTACGCAATTGAAACTGGAGCAAACTGAAGTCATCACCTTAAAGGGTGATAGCAACGGGCAGGCTCTAAACGGCTTGCCAAATACGTTTAGTAATTCAAGTAATGAGAAAGCCTTTGGACCTGACGGCGCAGAGTTAGCGGCATCGGCAAATGGTATTGATCCAGAGGCCCTGGTCAAACTCGACAATGGAAAATATTGGATTGCCGAGGAAAATGGCCCAAGTCTGCTGCTTGCCGATGAAGATGGTCGAGTTCTGCAGCGACAAGTTCCGGCGGGAGAGGCCAATGACCTCGGCGGTGCAAATTACGTGGTTAGTGACAGTATTTTACCGGGTATTTTTTCCCGTCGTAAAACGGGTCGCGGAATCGAAGCCTTGGCGGTGACTCCAGATAATTTGTATTTGTATTTTATTATGCAGAGTCCGCTGGCGAATCCTGACAATGCGAGCGCCGACAGTTCTCGTATAGTGCGTATTGGTAAAATTGAGCTTAATAGCGATGGCACACCGAACGCGATGGTCGGCGAATATTTGTACCGTCTTGACCCGGCGTCGAATTTTGGAATCAAATCGACTAGCACTGGCGATCTAGATGGCAACGGCGATTTTCTCGATCAGAGTGTGGTTACTATTAATGAAGCCATTGCACTCGCTGAAGATTACCTAGTCGTCGTAGAGCAAGCGAAAACCATCAGCAAGTACTTCCGAATTAACCTTGCCAATGCCGATAATATTCTCGGTACTAACTTCGATTCTGTCGGTACTGTGCCGAGCTTGGAGCAACAGGAAAGCCCGGCTGACATCAAGTTTGCCACCAAGCAATTGGGCTTCGATTCACTTACTATGCCGCTGCCTAGCACTATCGATCCATTAGCTGAAAATATTGAAGCGATGGCCTTGCTGGATACTAACTTCGCAGTGCTGCTCAATGATAATCAGTACGGTATTTATGGTGATGCGAGTATTGCTGCCGTTGTGCCTATCGGCGCGTTTGTGGTGCAAACTGCAGCGCCAGTAGCACCGTCGCTAGATTATGCGGATTCCGCGTCTTATGCGCGTGACGATGTCATCAGTGGTGCCAATGCAGCCACCTCAGTGGCTACGGATAGCACTAACGGTCAGATGTTTGTGGTGAATAATCAGGCCAACGTCGTAGATGTTTGGGATATTTCGACCCCGCTTATACCGCCCACTAGCAGTAGCCAGCTAAACCTGGCGGACGCAGCGAATGATGCCGGCATTAGTATTGGCGCACCTAAATGGGTGGCGGTTGGCAATAATTATGTGGCGGTGGCGATTGATAATGCTAATCCCCAAGCCAATGGTATTGTTGCGCTATACGCCCTTGAAGACCTGAGCTTGGTCAGCACCTACAGCGTCGGTGCGGCCCCTAAAATGCTAGTGTTTGGGCTTTTGTCTAACCGCATTTTGGTAGCCAATGAGGGTATTCCCAGTGATGATTACAGCGTTGACCCGGTAGGTTCTGTCACCGTTATAGATATTGCAGATGGTGTTGACGTGCCAACGATCACCACCATCGGTTTTGAAGATTTTAATGTCGGCGGCAGTGAAACATTAGATGCTGGAGTGCGGATTTTTGGGGCCAATAACCCCTCGGTTGCCCAAGATTTAGAGCCGGAACATATTGCGGTCTCACTAGACAACAGAAAGCTGTTTGTGACATTGCAAGAAAATAATGCGGTGGCGGTTATCGATTTAGCTAGTCTGAGTATCGACCGCATTGTTGCCCTTGGAAGCAAAAACTTTGGCGTTGCCGGCAATGAGCTAGATGTAAATGATAATGGCAATATCGACATTCGCACATGGGATGGCGTTTATGGCTTGTATCAGCCAGATGGTATTTCCGCTTACCGCTTTGGTAATAAGAATTATTTTGTGACTGCGAATGAAGGTAAGGTAAGAGCGAACGCCGCGTATACTGAAGCGGTACGAGCGCAGGAGCTGGATGGCGTTGGCGGTAACCCCAGTATTGATACTGCGAATCCAAGCTTTTTGGCGGCGCAAGATAGCGATCAGTTAGGGCGCTTGTTTGCTAGCACTAAAGCGGGCGATACCGATGACGATGGTGACATTGATCAGATTTCCGCCTTCGGTGCACGTTCATTCTCGATATGGAATGAAGACGGAGAATTGATGTATGACTCTGGATCCGATCTAGCCAAAGTTACCCAAGCTATCGCGGCTAGTGGTTTTAATGACGGCGATCAGGGCAGCGATGAAAGTGGCGCTAAGCCCAAGGGTCTGGCCTTGCTGTCTAGCCTAAGCCGTATATACGCTTTTGTAAGTCTTGAGCGTACTGGCGGCATTGCGGTTTACGATATTACCTCGCCGCTGGGCGTGCAATTTGTTCAGTACGTCAATAAACGCGAGGGAGTGGCGGATGTTGGTGAGTACGGCGCAGATGGTATTACTGCCTTCTTCTTGGATGGCAGCGCCTATCTAGCGATCGCGAATGCGGAGACCGGGAATGTTCGAGTTATTCAGATTGACCCGGGCCTAACGCAGTAAGTTTATAGGTTTATGATATAGAAACCGCGCTGTTTTGCAGTGCGGTTTTTTTTGGTCTGAAGCATTCTATTTGCAGTGCTTTATGACTTTACGGGACGCTTTTGTAGCTTGCGTTGCAGGGTACGGCGGTGCATACCTAGTTGACGGGCGGTTTCAGAAATATTGCCGGCGTTCTCTGTTAGTACCCGCTGGATATGTTCCCACTCTATGCGATCCAGGGAAGGGGGGCTAAGGGTGTCGACCGGTGCATCGCTATTTAGTACATTGCCATCAAAAGCCGAGAGAATTTCCCTCGTTCCTGCGGGTTTTTGTAAATAATTTTCGGCACCCATTTTAATGGCATCTACCGTGGTGGCAATGCTGGAATAGCCGGTGAGAACAATCATGCGCAGTTGGGGGAAGCGCTGGCGCAACACCGGAATAAGACTAAGCCCTGAGCGTGTTTCCAGCTTTAAATCGATCACGGCCTTATCGGGCTTGAACTCGTCGCAGCGCAACAGTGCTTCATCTACGCTATGGGCGACAGCAACCACGTATCCCCGGCGCTCCAGTGAGCGGCTTAGAGTGGTGCCAAAGGTGACATCATCGTCAACTAATAAAAACTTTTCTCCACTGTGGCTCATACCTGCCTCTGTACTTTATTTAGCGGCAGCCGCAGCTCTACATGGCTGCCGCCGCCCTCGCGTTGCCGCCAGCTTAAGGTGCCGCCGTAGCGATTCGCGGTAGCGTTGCTGAGAAACAAACCTAAACCCCGCCCCTTACCTTTAGTGCTGACAAAAGCTTTGGTCAGCATGGCCGCTTGCTCTGGGTTAATACCGGGACCACGATCCTTAATAGCAAATATCAGCTCACTATTCGTGTGGTGTAGTTTCATGTGTATCTTATGAGGGCTGACATCGGCGGCATTGTTTAATAAATTGAGGATAGCTTGGGCAACGGTGCCGTCGAGATTCAGCTCGATGGCGGCGGTGTCATCGTCGATTGTGCTAAGGAGTTCGCAGTCTGGGCGTAAGATTTGCCAGTGCGCTATTAATTCCGCCACGTATTGTCCCGCGTTGACGGTGATAAATTCACCTTCGCTAAGGTCGCGAGCGGTGATGACCAATTTATTTAGAATGTGCTTGCACTGATCAATTTGTTGCTCAAGTAAATGAATGTCTCCGCCACTTTCTGGATCTTGCTGGTCGGCCAAATCTTGAAGTATCACTTTCATGGTTGAAAGTGGTGTGGCAAGTTCGTGGGCGGTCCCTGCAGCGAGGGTGGCAACCGCGAGCAATTGCTCATCCTGAAGTCGGTGTTCGCGGCTAAGTGCTAACTCGTTCTCGCGTTGGCGCAGCCGATGAGCCATTTTAAATACGAAATAGCTAATAAGGAGGGCGCTGACCAGAAAGCTCGCCCACATTCCCAATATGTGTGTGTTTGGCGCCATGCCGTGCTGGTGATGAAGTGGTGATACTGCCTCCAGGGGAATGAAGAAAAATAACAGTAAGCTATAGGACAAGGATGCCAGCGCGCTCAAGGTCCACGCGTAGGCCCATGGCAGTGTTGCTGCAGAAATACACAGGGGCACCAGCAAGTAAGAAATGAAGGGGTTGTTGGCGCCGCCAGAAAAATATAGCACGGCACTAAAACCAATAATGTCGACACACAGGTGGACGAATAACTCGATATCAGTCACCGGCCAACTGCGAAAACTACGCCACCAACTGAATAGTGCGAATACCGAAATGGCGCCGAGTAGCAGCTTGAGCATCACATAAGGGAGTAGCCAACCTAGCTGGGATTCAGCGTAGAGTACCGCGCCGAACTGCCCCGCAATCACGAGACTTCTAATAATGCAGAGGCCGCGCAGATTAGCGGTGTTCGGGTTTAGGTCGGTTTTTCGTAATGCCATGTCGGGTCGCAAATATATTCAGTGTGTTATCAAATTCCAAGTATACGCGTGTATTGTGAGCAGCGCCGGAACCTTGATGCGACACTTTGTCGCATCCTCCCAGCGGCACCTGCTTGTTACACTTGCCGTCCTTAATATCATTGACCAAAAAGGCACGCTGTATGCGTAAGACTCTCATTGTGATGACATTTCTTGCCTCGCCATCATTGTTGGCTCACGAATCTACTACTAGTGCGTCATTGGCGTCTGGAGCAATATCGCACGCGCCGCTCGGCGTGATGGGAGATCATACCCACAAGACCGGTGAGTGGATGTTTTCTTACCGCTATATGCGCATGGAGATGGATGGCAATCTTGACGGTAGCCAAACACGTTCTGCCAGCCAGATTACTGGCACCATGATGAATCCGGGGCCTTACATGGTGGCGCCGCGCAAAATGACCATGGATATGCATATGTTTGGGGCGATGTATGCACCAAATGACAAGGTCACTATGATGGTGATGCTGCCTTTACTCAAAAATGAAATGGACCATGTGACCCGGATGGGGGCGATGTTTACGACCGAGTCAGAGGGCGTGGGCGACGCAAAAGTCAGCGCTCTGGTCAATGTCTATCATTCGCTTGACCGGCGTCATCGCGTGCACCTCAACCTTGGCCTAAGCTTGCCCACCGGCTCAATTGATGAGCGCGACGACACCCCTGCCATGAGCAATGCCTTATTGCCTTACCCTATGCAGTTGGGCTCGGGCACCTATGACTTGTTACCGGGAATAACTTATCAAGCCTATTCGAGCCAGTATAATTGGGGCGCACAGTTAATGGTGACTCATCGTCTTTCGGAAAATGATAATGATTACACGCTGGGTGACAGATACGAGCTTAATACATGGTTGGCGCGCAGCTGGTCGCCGTCGCTAAGCAGTTCGCTGCGCCTTAAGCACAGCAGCTGGGACAATATCGAAGGCCGCAACCCTGAATTAAATCCCATGATGGTGCCTACCGCCGATCCTAGCGCACAAGGTGGTGAGCGCAGTGATATAGCCATTGGTGCAAATTACTTGTTCACCGCTGGTAGCTTGAAGGGCCAGCGCTTGGCGCTGGAATACAGTGTGCCGTTTTATCAGGAATTGGATGGCCCGCAAATGGACGTTCAGTCGACACTAAATATTGGCTGGCAATACGCATTTTAAACCAGTTTTCGCGGTAAATTTGTTGCGAGGTATGGGTGCAACTAGGCGAGTAAACAGCGATAATTCAAGGCTATTTTCATTGCTGAGGGTATCGCCTGATGTCGCGCAAACTATTTGTATCTATTCATCTGTACCTAGCAGCTTTTTTCTCACCTATCGTTATTATTATGGCGGTGTCAGGTGGATTGTATCTACTTGATTATAAGGGCGAGACAAGCCGTACGGTGCTTGGGCAAATTACTGGCGCGCGCCTTGATGCTGACAGTGAGACACTCGAAGCCGATGTGGCTGCCTTATTAGCTTCCCTAAATATCGAAACCCGGGTTGAAGAGGTGCGCGCGCGCGGTGACAGCTTTAATACCCGTCCTTCAAGTCGAGTAAATTATACCTTGAGACAAACAGATACTGGTGTCGAGGTTGAAGAGCTTAATCCTAATTTGCAGGCCATTATGATGGAGCTCCATAAAGGCCATGGCCCTGCAATCTATGTGGTGCTACAGAGAATATTTGCGCTGGGCTTGGTGTTGATTATGCTGAGTGGTTTGTACTTGGGGTGGATGTCCCCCATGTATAGAGGCAAAACTCTGTTACTCAGCGGACTTGGCGTGTTGGTATTTTTCTCCTTAGTGTTGATTTAGTTGCTAAGCAATACCGGTCTAGATTCACTAATGACCTGCGCAGCCCCAGTGCAGGCTCCATAAGCTTAGGGCGCGCCAGGGGCTTATTTTTCACCTTCATGCTTTCTCTAGTTTGAGGGTGAACACAAATAATGCCGCCTGTCGTCCCGCAGCCCTCTTTCAATATGTTTCTTATTTTAATGCCTCGGTATTTTAATCTGCTAGGCTATCTATAGACCGCTGGATCCGTCTAAGCATAGATCCGGCAGGGATATTTTTAAACGTTTAAATATCCAATTACCGCCTATCTACGTACTGGAACGAGCGAAGTCTTCAGCGATTGTGGCAGTCAGTAGTCTGCACACAATAAAGAGGTATATATCGCGTTTCTAGAAACATTGAGTGCAGCTAAGTCAGATAGCGGTGGCTATACGCTCACACGGGAGGAGTGTGATGAAGGTATTAATAACAGGCGGAACAGGCTTGATCGGATCCGCATTGATAAGCAGTGCAGTGGGTTTTGAATTTACGGTGCTTACTCGGTCTATTGCTAAGGCAAAATCGATTCTGCCTGCGTCGGTGAAATATATAGACTCCCTCGCTAAGCTTCACAATTTAGATGGATTTGACGCTGTTATTAACCTCGCCGGTGAGCCCATCATTGGTAAGCGCTGGAGTGAGCAGCAAAAAGACCAGATCTGCCAAAGTCGCTGGCAGACTACTGAGGAGTTGGTTCAACTATTTGCTCACAGCAAGATGCCGCCCAAGGTCTTTATCAGTGGTTCCGCCATTGGAGTGTATGGAGACCGGGGGGATGAGTCCTTAACGGAAGTGTCTTCTATTGCAGAACGAGATTTCTCTACTATGCTATGCCAGCGCTGGGAGACTATCGCCAAGCAGGCAGAGCCTTATACTCGGGTGGTTTTACTTAGAACCGGTATTGTCTTATCGGCGCAGGGGGGAGCATTGGCAAAGATGCTGCTGCCTTTTAAGTGTGGTTTGGGTGGACGTATTAGTACTGGGCAGCAATATATGGCGTGGATTCATTATCGCGATCACATCAACGCTATCCACTTTCTGCTAAACGAAACTAATATTTCCGGGCCGGTAAACCTGGTTGCGCCGAATGCTGAAAAGAACATGGTTTTCACTCAAGTACTCGCCAAGACTTTACATCGTATGGCGATTTTCCCCATGCCTAAAATAGTCTTACGCGTGTTGTTGGGGGAGGCCTCAAGTCTGCTTCTGGATAGTCAAAAAGTATTACCGCAGACCTTGTTGAACCGAGGCTTTGTTTTTAAATTTAATAAGTTAAAACCAGCGTTGCTGGATTTAGTGGGCTAGAGCGATATGGAGCTGGCGCAAGAAGGCCGGAATTAAGCTCAATAATAGAACGTTTTTTTCTGAGCACATTACTAATTTTGGAAAATAAAGCCGATGAATGTTGAATTATGTTCCGATATAAGGGGAGAGTTATGAATGATAAATCGGCTCGACTGCCATGTAGGGGTTGTATGAGTAGCTGCATAAATTATGAAATTTGCGATGGCCGCCTATGGCGGATGGGCCTAGGAAATAATGTTTCCAATAAAACTGCTACGGATAAATCAGGGGATGCCGAAAAAGGGAAAAAGGCGGCACAGTAAACAGTGCCTCATCCACCGACGCCCATGATCGCGCAGGTTTAAGTGATTGATACAAGATGTTGGCTAATATCTTCGCTATCAATTCAAGTCAGAAAATTTTGCCATAAAGCGTCGATCTATGGCGTCTTTCCATAGCCACACCCAGCGCCCGTGTATGGCTGGCCAGAATCGTCGATGGGCGATGGCGTCTTTATCGCCAAGGGCGAGTATCCCTAAAAAATGGCGCTGCGGACGATGTGATTCTAGGTGCTGATTTTTTAATTTATTCTGTAAATTTCGAAACAGTACGGGCCCTTGCCTAACAGCGAAAACGCCGGCGTGGGGCCTTGGGTGGTTGTATTGCTGGGCAATGTCTCCGGCGGCGAAAACAAAGTCATGGCTGCGAGATTGCAAGGTGTCATCGACGCTAATAAAACCGCGATTATCGGTCTCCAGTCCAGATGTCTTAGGCCATGCCGCGGCGTTGGCGTTCGTACACCAAAATATATGGTCACTTTTTATGCTCGGCATTGCATCGCAATGTATTGTGCCGAGACTTAATTTCGAAACATCACAGTTTGTCTTGAGTTGAATGTCTGCATTTGACAGTGCCGAGAGAACTCGATTACGAATACGCGACGGAAAATTTGATAATGGCTCCTCGCCGCGATATACCAGCTGCAGTTTTACTGGGACCTTAATGTCGGGGCGTTGAGATATAGCATACTGCATCGCTAAAACCAGCTCGACGCCGGCAGCACCGCCACCGACTACGGCGATAGATTTTTCCGTGCTGGCAGTGCTGAGTTCTTGCAGGGTATGTTGCCAGCGTGGGTAGAACTCACTGATAGGCTTTACCGCCGTAGAAAAATCCTTGGCGCCGGCAATATCCAAGTTAGGGGTGATGCCGCTGTTTATAGATAATAAGTCAAACTTGATGGGCTGTTCACTATCATCTACCTGTAGTTCTTTTTCCTTAAGATTGATCTCAGTCACACTGCCTTGAATAAACGTCGCACCAGCAAATTTACAGAGCCCGACCAAATCAATGTGAGCGTCTGGTACCGTGTAATGGCCGGCGACGAGGCCTGGCAGCATACCGGAGTAAGGGGTTTGTTGCTGGGAGGATATCAAGGTGATCTTTACACCTGCAAGTGGATTTAAGCCCCACAGCTTAAGGACAAAGACGTGAGCGTGACCACCGCCGATAAGAACCAACTCTTGCGACTTCCTCATTAGTTTGGCGTTTTCCATAAGCTTGTTTTTTCGGCCATAGTGAGTTTAAACAAATTCAGTGGCTTAAGGTCATACTAGCTTGCCTTGGCTAAATGCCTGCCATGGGCTTAATATTCACCACAGCGGCAATGTCCAAGACAGACAGTTTTACTGATTTTTCAATTCCTGCGTCATCAACGCGGCAGCGATAAGTATAAAGACGTATTGGTGTTGCCCGAATGATGAAACTCGCTATATTCACAGGCATTTACGCAATTATTTGTCGCCAGTGATAACAAGGAAATCTGCGACTAAACGACCCAATGCTAAGGGGGCGGCGGTGTTTTGTTCGGATAATCACCTATTGTCGTGACGGCGCCCGCCCAGCATCATAAAGCTTGTAGTGATAAAGGGCTATTGTCTTGATGTGACAAAAGCGTGCTTTTAGCAGAATTGTCTATACTGGAATTTAAGAGGTATTTTGGTGTCAAGGTCGCAGCTGGCATGGTGATGTTTTCGCAGAGCAAGCTAGCGCTGGGTAAAGTAAAACAAGGTCCGGACGAACTTATGTCTATATAGCGACGATCAGTCTGCAGCGAGAATATATTTTTTATTTCTTAAATTGTAATAAAAAAGATAGTATTTGACGCCTCGGGGAGCCATTGTGGGCCAGCTTTGAAAGGGATCTCTTTCTTTTATGTAAAGGCCGTCACGACGGGATGGAATCCTCAAGCGAGTAGCTGGAGATGAAATTCGCCAAATCTTTAAATGGTATGAATAGAAATTTTGATCAAGGCATCGACACGGAGTAGTTGTGTGAATGCCACTGCAGGAGCAGTTGTGAAAAATATCGAAACTTCAGCATGCGCTAAATCATGCAAGTCACAAGTAGCCCCCTTATTAATGTGTGCCTTATTGGCGTCATTTTCTTGCTATAACTACGCCGACGTTACCCTCACCGCCTTTAATGACGGCGATATCGTTGTCTTAACGCATGCAGATGTAAAGACTGGCGAACTTAATTTAAGTAATCTGAGGGCCATATTTTCAATACGTAAAAGAAGCTGGGATAACAAGATTCCGATAAAGGTCTATGTGCTTCCAGATAAAAGCGAAATTCATCAAAAGTTTTGTAAAACCATTCTCAAAGTATATCCCTATGTGCTTCGAGAGCAATGGGATAGGTTGATATTTAGTGGTACTGGGATACCGCCTACTACTGTCGATAGTGAAGATGAGCTGCGGGAAATGGTTGATGCGACCCCAGGCGCCATCGGATATGCCATTATCAATTCTCCTGCGCTTGCCTCAAATCTCGAAATCCGGTCGCCAACAGTCTCAGTTATTGAATCCGCAGGGAGTGCACAATGATGCCAATTATATTCAAACAATATCTTCGGAGCCTGGTGCTGGGAATAGTAGTTTTCTTTATATCCAGCGGGGCACTATCCCAGGAAGATAATGACTTGCAGTTTCACGGATTTCTATCGCAGGCCTATCTGCTAAGTAATGGTAATAATTTCTATGGAGACAGCCTGCGTGGGAGTACGGATTATAGAGAGATGGCCCTTACCAGCACCTGGCGGGTCACTCCTGCTTTAAATTTTGCTGGGCAATTAATAAGTCGAGACGCGGGAAGTGCCGACAACGGTGATGTGAATATAGACTTTCTTTTTGCCGATATTAAAGCCATAGAGAATGACATGTCTGGGCTGGGTTTTAGAATTGGGAGGGTGCGCAACGCCTACGGATTCTACAATGACACCCGCGATGTACTGTTTACCAGGCCAAGCATTTTAATGCCTCAAGCAGTCTACTTTGAAGGCAATGGCTTGCGTGAACTACTTTTTGCCAGCGATGGCGTGCAGCTTTATAGCTACTGGGATGCAGAAGAAAATTCAACGACATTCAATTTTACCATGGGGCGCAATAAGAGTCTTTCAGCAGATGTGCTTAAAAACCTATTTGGCCCCAGTGCAGCTATTATTCATACGGCAGAATTTAAAACGCCAATATTTGCGCAAATTCTTCACTCCAGGAATGGCGGCGATAGTAAGATAGCGTTTTCCATGCTTAATGTTCATCTAGACTTACGTTCTAGTTCTGCGGCCGTCGCCGATATCACGCTAGATGCCACTGGTTATGTTATCTCGGCACAGAAAAATATGGCTACTTGGACGCATACCGCCGAATACAGTTTGATCACTACGGATTTCCGAACGTCGCAAGGCGCTCAGACTACGGAGATTGAATCCGCTTATATACAAACACAGTATCGAGTGCGGCCAGATATTATCTTGACCGGCCGTTATGAGTACATTGTGCTTGACCGTGATCTACGCAATGAAACGGATAGCCATCATTTGGTAGTGGGTGCGCGGTGGACGCCAACACCAAATTGGATTATTGACGTTGATGTCTACGGCATAAGAGGTATCTCAGGCATACCCGGAGTTGATAATGCCAACAATATGCCGCTTGATCAGCGGACTGAAATTTTTGCTGTGATGCTAGGGTATCGTTTTTAGGAATGTTAAAGCGGATTCAAGATTTATTCGCGCAGCCTGCTAATTCTGCGGTTAGTTTTGGTCTGCAGCGAAAATTAAGTATCGTCCTTGTCTTAGGCATGACTTTGGTGATGGTTGCGCGCGGTTATATAAGTTTTGTGCAAATTGTTGATTCGCAGAGGGAAAAGATAGAGTCGGATTTGCTGAAGTTGGAAGAGACCTTTCTCGCTGTAAATGAGCGCTCTAGTAAAGAGCTGTTTCGGCTTGCCGACCAAAAAGTAATCCCGAGTGATGATGAAATCAGTAATGGCGACATTGCTGCTCCGTCACTGATGTCGGGAATTGAGTCAATATACTACATAAGTAATAGTGGGGCCATTTTAGGGAGGTCAGTGCAAGATGGATCTAGCATTCGCCCTAGTGAAAGCCAAATTTATGATGCAGCGAACACATTAAAAACTCGTCAGCGTCCGATTGCTACTTTAAGTTGTGTTTTTCAGTGTTTCCAGAGCGTGTTTATTCCTATCATTGCTGATGACGGGCGCGAACTCATTATCAATATTAATCGCTCCGCTACCCTACTCGTTCAAGATTTTTATGAAATTACTGGTGCTGATATTGCGTTATTCTCATTCGATCCGTCTAGCGATGTGCTGGCTGTAGAAAAGATTTATGCAGCCAGTAATGCTAAAGATGTTCGTTTAGTATTGATGGATATTCTAAATGAAAATAAATTCCCTTCATTAGGTAGCCATAGCTTTTTTGATTCGACGTTTAATGGATATTACAGCGCGCGATTCTTTCGGCTGAGCAATACTGATGGTGTTATTTCCTATGCGGCAGTTATAGAAGATCAAAGCCATATTAGACAGTTACTTAATCACGCAATTAAAAATATTGTATTTTCCGCTTCAATAACCCTCGCACTTATTATTCTGCTTATAAGTCTTGTTCTAAAGCCATCTCTCGATCGACTTATGATGCTGGCGAAGATTCTTCCTATGCTGCCGAGTGGGAAATTTAAAGGTGCGCGGGAAATTCTAGAGCAGCGAATAAGAAAGACAAAATTTTCCGATGAGATAGACGTCGTTCAGTATACCGTGGGTGAAGTCATTGAGTCCTTAGAGGAAATGAATGAAAGTGTTGATCAACATCGAAATCAACTTAGATCAAAGATTGAAGCTCTCACTGAGGCTCAGATTTTTAACGACCTCATATTAGATACTTCACCTCTTGTTGTAATAATCCATGATGGAAACGGAGAGATCCGTAACATCAATAAGTTAGGGCGAGATCTCAGCGGTTTGCGATCAAAAAATCCAGATAACGCGAATATAAATACCTGGGTTAGAAATGAGTATCGTAGTAAAACGCTGTCAGCTTCCCTGCATAATTTAAGTGATGTCGTTGGTAAAAAATTACAGGGACAAATGCCGTTTTTTACTGATGATGGTCGCAAGCTGTACTTTTTATGGACACACGCAAGCTTATACATCAACGCGGAGCCCCACATACTATCGATGGGTGTTGATATCACTGAGCGTAAAGAGGCAGCGGAGAGCTTGTATTGGTTAGGCCGGCATGATCGGATCACAGGTTTATTAAATCGCAGCAGTTTTATTGAGGCGGCGGGCGATACTATAGCAAAACACTGCGATCTAAACGTCATCGAGTTGGCCATGTTTGATGTCGATGATTTTGCTTCATTAAATGATCGTTTTGGTTTTGATTCAGGTGATCGGCTACTGAACGAATTGGCTGCGCATTTGGTCGTTACTCTGCCTCAGGATTGCATTGTTGGCAGCACTGGACCTGGTGAGTTCTGCGCGCTTATTCATCACAGGAAAGATTCGCAGGAAAGTGTTAAAGATCTGGGGCTCGAGAGATTGACACGTTACACCTTTATCAAGGACGTGGTGAAGGAAGAGGTTTGCATTTCTATTGTGGTTGCTAGCTACGATGATACTTTAAGTGGAATAGATGAGTTGATGTCTAATACGACTTCGACAATGGCAAAGGTGAAGCGCAAAGTTAGAGGTAGTTTGTATTGCGCAGCCGACTCGGATGATACTAGTCGGCAGTTGCGCCAAGAAAAATATCGCATGCGAGAGCAATTACAATCTGCGCTGAGTAATAATCGCCTAGTTCTTTTTTATCAACCGATTTTGGATTTGAATACCAATAGTATTAGTCATTGCGAATGTTTAGTGCGAATGCTGGATGATGAGGGGGAGTTTATTTCGCCAGTTCATTTTTTGGGTATAGCTGCTGAATCTGGGTTAATGCCGCAGTTGGATTTTTCTGTTATGGAAAAAGCGATGCGGCAGCAGCGTATTTGGGAGGACGCAGGTATCGATGTTGGCTTAAGTATTAACATTACGGCAATTACTTTGGAGCAAGTTGACTTTGAAACGCGTCTCGCCGACGTTATTACACGTACTGGTGCTAACCCGATTCGCCTTATCTTTGAAGTTCTAGAGACTGATGCCCTAGAGAACTTAGGGCAAGCTCAGCGTCTACTCAATAACTTTAGGAAAGTCGGCGCGAAAGTGGCTCTCGATGACTTTGGGATTGGTTTTACGTCGTTTCAGTATGTGCGGGAATTGCCGGTAGATTACATAAAGATAGACCAGTCATTTATCCGATTTATTCATGAGCGTGAAAGCGATCAGGTTCTGGTTAAGTCGATGGTAGAGATGAGCCATAATCTCGGTAAAAAAGTCATTGTGGAGGGTGTGGAGACCCTTCAGGCGCTTGAGATTGTTCGCGATCTCGGTGTGGAGTGTGTGCAGGGATATTATGTGTGCAGGCCTATGCCGATTAGCGCCCTTGACCTTTCCCTGTCAATTCGTGATTTTGAGCCATCGTCCTAATGTTAGTATTCCGTCTTCGCAACTAGGCATTTCACCGCTTCGCTATCACCTGGCCACTTGATGGCTTGTTCATCATTGAGAGCCTCCTGCCAAGGGCCATGATCGGCCGAAAAGGCTTCGGGTCACGGTATGGTTTATGAGTGCATCTCAGCTAAATATTCTCACCTTGATTGGTAAGTAAACGGACAGGCAGACGGCCCTACTTGATATAAATCAAAATTGGTCTTAATTCTTTTTTTTATTTCTGTCTCGCCATGCAGGTTTTCCAAAGCTGACTATACTTACCGAAAGTTGTCCCCCCTAGGGTATGAGTTCCTAGCGTCTTCGGAGCCATAACACTCGCGTCCTGGGGGTTTAGCGGGTTCGATACAGTAAGTTGAGGAAGCAAGTATGGTGTACTCACGAAGTGATAAAAATCATGCATTGAATCTGGTATTGGGAGCGCTGACAGTTGGGCTCACGATGCCGGCACATGCGGTCAATTTCACGTGGGGCGATATCGAGGGTACTTTCACCTCGAACTTTTCGGTCGGGGCTAGCATGCGAACGGAAGAGGCCGAAAACGATTACTTGAGCCCTGGTAATACCAATGGTGAGGGGCGCGCCTCTGTCAGTACGACCGATGATGGCAACCTAAACTATGACAAGGGCGATTTTTACTCAATGCTCTTTAAGGGCGTTCACGATCTTGACCTCAATGCCGGTAACTACGGTGCATTTACCCGTCTTAAATACTGGTATGACTACGCCCTGACGCAGGACGTCGATCACGGCCATGTTGCTAATAACTATACAGCCGGTAGCTCCTTAGAGACGTCTGGATTTGAGAATCTCGCGCAGGACTCTGGCGCGGAGTTTTTGGATTATTACGTCTATGGTAGTTTTGACTTAGCTAGCGTTCCCTTAGAACTTCGCGCCGGTAATATGGTGCTGAGCTGGGGGGAGAGCACCTTCATCCAAAATGGCATTAATACCATCAACCCCTTCGATGTTACGGCTTTGAACCGCCCCGGCGCCGAAATCAAAGAGGCCTTACTGCCGGTGGGTATGGTTTATGCCAACGCCGGTCTCACCGCCAATTTAAGCTTGGAATTGTTTTACCAATACAAATGGGATCGCACCGTATTAGATGAGTGCGGCACTTACTGGAGCAGTGCCGACGTCTACGGCGGAGGTTGTGACAAACTAACCTTGTCGACGGCGGCTCCAGATGGCGCGCAAATCGGCGCTGGCGCCTTTATGTCGCGGGCGGCTGATGTTGAGGCGTCTGACTCTGGACAGTGGGGGCTTGCTGCACATTATTTCGTTGACTCACTAAATTCTGCGGAACTCGGTGCGTACTATATTAATTATCACAGCCGTACGCCGATCTTAAGCGGGGTGAATGCGACCTCTTTTGCGCCAACAGGTCAGCCAATCGATCCTAAGTACTTCTTCGAATTTCCTGAAGATATAGAAGTGTTCGGGGTGAGTATTGCCACCAATGTTGGCTTGTGGGCAGTCTCTGGTGAAATCAGCTATCGTCCCGAGTATCCGCTGCAGATCAATTCGGTTGAGGTGAGTCAGGTCGTGGCATTGGGAGCACTCAATGAGTGGTCAACCCTCAGGGCGCGAGGCGCTGCCGCTGGCCCTGGCGGGGTAGTACAGGGATATGACAATGTTGAATTCACTCAGGCACAAATGACCTTCATCCGCTTCTTCGACCAAGTTCTGGGCGCGAACCGCTTGTCCTTCGCTGCCGAGATCGGTGCCGATTTCTTGGGCGGTATGGACGACGCGCAAAATTACGGTCGCTCAGGCACCTTTGGTATCGGTTATTTTGAACCCTTCGATAGCCAGTTGGCGGGTCCTGTTCCAGGCTTAAGAGTGACCTGTTCTTCGCACGCCATCTTAGGTTTACAGGGAATAGTGCCCAACACCCAAGCTCAGAATTGCACCAGCGATGGTTTTACCGAGGATTTTTCTTGGGGTTACCGTATGCGCGCCGGACTGGACTACACCGATGCCTTTCTTGGGATCAATCTGACGCCCAATATAGCGTGGTCACATGACGTTAAAGGGTACTCGCCACAACCAAGTTTTATCGAAGGTCGCAAGGCTGCCAGCGTTGGTGTGACTGCGGATTATCTTAATACTTATAAAGCCGACTTTTCGTACACCAATTACTTTGGTGGCAAATACGATGACAAACAAGACCGTGATTTTGTTTCACTCAGTTTCTCCGTGGCATTTTGATAGGGCTGCCGGCCCCAGGGATCAAACATGAAAATAAACCAAGTTAGCATCGGCCCAATCAAGGCTAAAGTTCTCTTTGCCGCAATGGCGATGATTGTTGCAGCATCCGCTGCCACCGCGAAGATTACACAAGAGCAGGCTAATCAGCTGGGTGGTTCAACACTGACGCCGGTAGGTGCCGAGCGCGCCGGCAATGCAGACGGCACAATTCCAGCTTGGGATGGTGGCTTAAAAATCTTGCCGCCAAGCTATAAACCTGGTGGTCGGTTAGTAGATCCTTACGCCAGTGAAAAGCCCCTATTTTCGATTGATGCGAAAAATTACAAACAGTACGAGGACAAACTTAGCCCAGGGCAGGTGGCCCTATTAAAGCGCCATCCCGATAACTACCGGATGAATGTGTACCCAACACATCGCAGTGCAAGGCTTCCAGAATCCGAATACAAATTGATAAAAGAAGGGGCGACCGCAGCCGATATGGTGAAGGGTGGCAATGGCTTGGTGAATTTCTCTGCCAGTGTTTCCTTCCCGGTCCCTCAGAACGGTCTTGAGGTGATTTGGAATCACATCACCCGTTATCGTACGGCCTTGGGTCTTGAGCGACGCTATACCCAAATCCCGGTGCAAACCAATGGTAACTTCAGCCCAGTGGTGTTTAGCGAAAACATCATATTCGCCAACCGGGTTCCTAATAACCCCTATCCTAATCGTCTGTTTGTATTCCTTCAGCGGATACTCGCCCCTGCGCGCCTGGAAGGTGACGTATTGCTGGTCCACGAAAACATTGATCAGATTAAAGAGCCGCGGGCTGCATGGGTTTACAACGCCGGACAGCGGCGTGTGCGACGCGCCCCGAATATTTCTTATGATGGCCCAGGCACTGCTTCCGACGGACTGCGGACTGCGGATGACTTGGATATGTTTAATGGCGCGCCAGATCGCTACGAATGGACGCTAATGGGAAAACGAGAAATTTATATTCCCTATAACAGCTACAAAATGCGCAACGAAAAACTCAAATACACTGACATCATTCAAGCCGGACACCTCAACCCAGATTATCTTCGCTATGAGCTGCACCGGGTGTGGGTGGTAGAGGCCAAACTGAAAGACGGTGAGCGCCACATCTATGCGCGTCGAACCTTCTATGTCGATGAAGATACTTGGCAGATCGCAGTAGCCGATCATTATGATGGCCGCGGCGAGTTGTGGAAAGTGAAGGAAGGCCACGAAATGATGCACTATCAGGCCGCAATTCCTTGGCTAGCCGCCGAAGTATTATACGATTTACTCTCTGATCGCTATGTCGTTATTGGTCTAGACAACGAGGAAGATGGCTATACCTACGACTTTAATTACAGCGGCACCTTTGAAGACTTTACCCCTGCGGCGCTTCGCCGCGCCGGACGCCGCTAAAAAGTGGCCGTGGGCGGGTGGCGGGTAGCGGCGTATAGAGCTGTGGCGATGCGATTGCTCGCCACAATGTCCGTTTGTCTTTGGGCATCAATGACAGTAAGTGCGGCGACGCCGGACTATGAAAGAAGTCCAGCGCTTACAGCGGCAGCTGCGGCAAGTAGTGTGCTATTAGACATTACTCAGGCCGGCGACAAACTGCTTGCTGTTGGTGAGCGCGGACTGATTATTTATTCCGACGACGGGCGTTCTTGGACGCAGGCTCAGGTCCCGCTCAGCGAAACGCTGACCGCAGTATCTTTTGCCAGTGCCGAGCAGGGCTGGGCTGTTGGGCATGGAGGCACCATTTTACACAGCAGCGACGGCGGAAAAAGCTGGCAGCTGCAGTTTGATGGTGATCAGGCTAACCAGCAGTGGCTTAGCTATACCAAGGCAAGACAGGCCGCACTAGATACGCAGATAGAAAACCTTGAGCAAACTAGCTCGGGGGAGGACTCGGATCTTCTTAGCGATCTTAGGATTGAGGCGGAGGATGCTGGGTTCGCGGTGGAAGATGCTGAGTTAGCCGTGACCACAGGTCCAGCCGATCCGTTCTTGGATATCTGGTTCGGCGACGTGAATAACGGCATAGCTGTCGGTGCTTACGGAATGATCTACCGCACTGATAACGGTGGCAAAGACTGGAAGCTTGCCGCAGCGGGCATCAAAAATTCTTACCGCTACCACTATTACAGTCTAACCGCGGACACCGCTGGCCGGCTTTTTCTCAGTGGTGAAGCGGGGCTGATGTACCGTTCTTTGGACGGTGGTAAGCAATGGCAATTACTAGGCCCATTTTACGACGGTAGCTTGTTCGGCGTGCTAAGTCACGGCGATGAAATACTGAGCTATGGTCTGCGCGGTAATGTGTTTCGCAGCAGTGATGGCGGTGACAGTTGGCAGACCTTAAATGAAGATATTCCCTTTAGCCTTTATGGTGGCTCTACCCTGAGCAATGGCAACATTGTGTTGGTAGGCAGTGCCGGTGGTATAGCGATAAGCGAAGATGGTGGCGACACCTTTACCACTCAAGATCATCCAAGTCGCAGTAGTTTTTCTGCGGTAACCGGTGATGCTAGCAATGCAATATACGTCGTCGGCATGTCCGGTGTTGTTTCCATCATTAAGCGAGAAGCGCCGTGAGCGAAAATGAAAACATACAGCTGAGTGCAGAGGACGGTAAGCTGCGGCCGGCGCTTGGGCGAGTGCTTATGCGCCTACGGACGCCTCTGATTGCTCTGTTTGTGATCTTGACGGTTATTTTTGCTTGGCAAATGACGCAGTTGCGGCCGGATGCCAGTTTCGAAAAAATGATACCGGTATCCCACCCCTACATCGTTAATTTTTTGAAAGACCGTGATGATCTGTCGGGTCTTGCCAATTCAGTGCGTATCATTGTCGAGACTACCAAGGGTGATATTTTTACTCCCGAGTACCAGGAGACGCTTCATCAGGTCACTGATGCGGCATTTTATATCGACGGCGTAGATCGCTCCGGATTGCAGTCATTGTGGACTCCGAATGTCCGTTGGCTGGAAGTCACGGAAGAGGGTTTTGTCGGCGGTTCGGTTATTCCTGACGACTACGACGGCTCGCCCCGCACGTTGGCCAAGTTGCGTTCTAACACGCTTAAATCAGGACAAGTTGGTCGCCTCGTTGCCAATAACTTTCAGTCTAGTATTATCGTTGCGCCCCTCACCGAAACTGACCCGGTTACCGGAGAGCGACTGGATTACCAGAAGCTGTCAGCGGATCTAGAGCTCCAGTTACGAGATAAATTTCAGTCAGACGATATAAAAATCCACATTACGGGCTTCGCCAAACTGGTGGGTGACCTTGTTGATGGTGCAAATTTGGTAGCCACGTTTTTTGGTGTGGCATTTGTTATTACCGCCGTTATGCTGTTTTTCTACAGTCGCTGCCCCTGGCTTACGCTCGGGCCACTGCTGTGCTCCACCATCGCGGTAGTATGGCAGCTGGGGTTATTGCGGCTGCTCGGTATGGGACTGGATCCCTATTCCATACTGGTTCCCTTTCTCATATTCGCCGTCGGTATCAGCCACTCTGTTCAAATCATCAACCGCTTCGGTCAATACTGTCACGATGGCATCGACAATAGCGAATCGGCATTTCTCGCTTTTGTGCGCCTTAGCAAGCCCGGTGGTATTGCTCTCTTAAGTGACGGCGTTGGCTTCCTCACTCTGCGAGTGATCGACATTCCGGTTATCAAAGAACTCGCCGTGGTTGCCAGTATTGGCATTGCGGTATTGGTGCTAACGAATCTTATTCTGCTGCCACTGGTGCTGTCTTATACCGGTATCAGTAAAACCTGCCGACGCTATCTTGATCGCAAGGCAAACAGCAAATATTCGCATTGGTGGTATTTATCTGCAGTCACCAAGCGCGCACCGGCGATGACCATCATTGCGGTATGTGCAGTGCTGTTTGTTGGTGGTAGCTGGTTTGGTCAGCAGCAAAAAATTGGCGACCTTGACCCTGGTGCCCCAGAACTGCGGCCTGACTCACGCTACAATCTAGACAATGCATTTTTAACCAGCAACTACTCGACCAGTACCGATGCGTTTGTGGTTATGGTTCACACCGACCCACAGCAATGCGGCAACTTTGCCGCATTGTCGGCCATCGACTACTTTCAGGGCACAATGGAAAATGTGGCTGGGGTACAGTCCGCCTTGTCACTTGTTGATGTGTCCAAACTGGTCATCATGGGCATGAATGAGGGCAGTCCAAAGTGGCATGCCATTAGTCGTAATCAATTGATTCTTAATAACTCACTCGGCCGTGTACCGAATAATCTGCTCAATACCGACTGCTCCATGGTGCCGGTGATTCTGTTTTTGGAAGATCATAAAGCTGACACCCTGGATCGCGTTGTTGCGGCAGCGGAGCGCTTTGCCAAGGAAAACGATAGTGATCAGATTCAATTCAAATTAGCCGCCGGTAACTCAGGTGTTGATGCTGCAACCAACATCGTCATACGTTCCGCGCAATACCGAATGTTGTTCTGGGTTTACGGTGTTGTTACCTTGCTTTGTTTATTGACCTTTCGCTCAGTCAAAATCACCGCCTGCATCATTGTGCCCCTGATGCTTACATCTATCTTAGGTCAGGCTCTAATGGCGGTATTGGGTATCGGCGTTAAAGTGGCAACTCTGCCGGTCATTGCCCTCGGTGTGGGCATTGGCGTCGACTACGGTATTTATATTTACAGCTCGCTGGAGCATTACCTGCGCCAAGGGCATAGCCTCCGCCAAGCCTATTTCTCAGCATTGAAAGCCAGCGGCACTGCAGTCGCCTTTACCGGCCTTACCCTCGCGGTTGGCGTGGGTACCTGGATTTATTCGCCAATAAAATTCCAGGCTGATATGGGCTTGATGCTAACTTTTATGTTCTTCTGGAATATGCTTGGAGCGCTGCTGCTGCTTCCCGCGCTTGCCTGGCTATTGAATGCGAGAGAGACGGAGTTGAAGAAGGTATCTTCATAGTCGTCAACATCCCCGCAGCGAGGGCTGTGGGGATGTTGGATAGGTCGCAGCATCTTCAGCTAGTGCGTGGCCTCGCTCCCGCACTATTAAAAGCCCGTTATAAATTAATTATTGCCATGCAGTGTTTGAGCTCAATGCTAGGTATGAGGTGGCTTAGTTAGTGGTTTGCGCGTTCGCGTATTTTTGAATGCATAGCGAGAGATTTGTTGTTACTAATTTGGGATTAAGAGCAGACTACTACGTTATGGGGGGATCAGCTTTACTTTTGATGACGTTTATAACGCTGGTAATATTTTGTTAAAATAATAATGAGAGAATATTCACGCAGCGCGGGTATCAAAACTGACTCACAATTTATGCATTTCAGTATTGCGAAAGAAGTGGTTTTCGTTGCTAAGATGTTGTGAAATAAGGTTTTATTTGGTGCCCAGGAGAGGACTTGAACCTCCACCCCCTTGCGAGGACTAGCACCTGAAGCTAGCGTGTCTACCAATTTCACCACCTGGGCAGGAGATGCGCGGCTAGTATACCGAGGCGCGCAATTTACTGATACAAAGTATTTTTGTCAACGGTTACGTTACACTAGACAATAAGTTTTTAAATCCCTTTTAAATAGGAAGTTTCACTGAATGGCTAAACGCCGCAATGTCCCAGATCCCCATGCTGAGCGCGAAGCTTCGCGTTATGAAAATCCCGTCCCAAGTCGCGAGTACATTCTTGAGCAGCTTAAGGATGTTGAAAATGGTTTGAGCCTTTCCCAGTTGCGTCGGCAATTAGATGTGGATGGCGAGGATCAGGAGGAGGGCTTGCGCCGTCGCGTTAAGGCCATGCTGCGTGATGGTCAGATAATAGAAGGCCGTCGTGGTAGGTTGCGGGCGATAAGCAGTGGCGATGCGATGCTGGGCAGGATTCAGGGGCATCGAGACGGCTACGGTTTTGTCATTATTGATGGCGAGGATGAAGATGTATATCTGGCAAATCGCCAGATGCAACAGGTGTTTGATGGCGACTTGGTGAAAGTGGAAGTAACCGGCGTTGATCAACGTGGTCGCCGTGAGGGCGTGATTGTCGAGGTTGTTGAGCACAATACCCTGCAGCTGGTGGGCAAGCTAATGATGCATCGCGGCTTACCGCAGGTTGTTCCTGAAAATACTCGTATTCAGAATTGGTTAGCATTGGAAGATGCTGATGTTGGTGGTGCCCAAGAGGGCGACTACGTGATGGTTGAGATTACTCAGCAGCCGGGTGCGCGTCAGCAAGCCCGTGGCAAGATTACCGATGTTTTGGGTGATCGTCGCACTGTCGGTGTTGCCACTGAGCTCGCGATTCGCAGCCACGATATTCCCTTTGAGTGGCCTGAAGCAGTTGATGAGGAAGCGCGTCGCTTTGGTTCTGAGCCCTTAGAAAAAGACAAAAAGCATCGAGTGGACTTGCGTGAGTTACCACTGGTGACTATTGACGGAGAAGATGCCCGCGATTTTGATGACGCGGTGTATTGCGAACCGAAAAAATCCGGTGGCTGGCGTTTGTGGGTGGCCATTGCCGATGTCTCCCATTACGTTCAAGTGGGCTCGGCTCTGGATGAAGAGGCAAATAAACGCGCCACCTCGGTCTATTTTCCCGATCGTGTTGTGCCCATGTTGCCGGAGGCGCTCTCTAACGGCTTGTGCTCTTTAAAACCGCATGTTGACCGCTTGACCATGGTTTGTGAGATGACTGTCAGTGCCACAGGTAAGCTTAGTGGTTATCAGTTTTTTGAAGGCTTGATTCGTTCTCATGCGCGCCTAACTTACAACGAAGTTGGCGCCTTGCTGAAATTAGAAGACGTGGATCCCAGCTACGATACCGGTAAAAATCACGCGATATTGCCGCATTTAAAGAATTTACAAGCGCTCTATCACGCGCTGCGTAAAGCACGCTCTGAGCGTGGCGCCATCGATTTTGAAACCGTTGAAACGCGTATCATGTTTAACGACGAAAAGCGGATTGAGGCCATTGTCCCAGTCCGTCGTCATGATGCTCATAAGATTATCGAAGAGTGCATGCTGTGCGCGAATGTGGCGACGGCGAAGGCTTTAGATCGCGCCGGGCTAGAGGCGCTGTACCGTGTTCACAATGGTCCAAGCGAACAAAAGCTCACTAACCTCCGCGAATTCTTGCAGGAGATTGGCCTGGGTTTACGTGGTGGCGCAGAGCCAAGCCCCAAAGATTATCAGTTGTTGTTGTCGAGTTTGGATGGGCGTCCGGATGCGGCTGTGATTCAAACGATGTTGCTGCGCTCTTTGAGTCAGGCGATGTACCAACCTGATAACCAAGGTCATTTTGGTTTGCATTACAGTGGTTACACCCACTTTACGTCACCGATACGTCGTTACCCCGACTTACTAGTGCATCGTGCGCTTCGGTATTTGGTGCGCAGCGGCGGCGGTGAGGCTGCCAAGTGCTTCCTTAAAGTCGAGGGCGCGCCGGCGCTCAGCCGCAAAAAAATCTATCCCTATGATATGGAAGCGCTGGTTGCTCAGGGTATGCATTGTTCGATGGCCGAACGCCGCGCCGATGATGCAAGCCGCGACGTCATGGCATTTTTGAAGTGCGAATTTTTACAAGAGCATGTTGGTAGTGAGTTTGATGGCGTGATAGCCGCCGTGACCGGTTTCGGCATGTTTGTTGAGCTTAAAGATTTATATATAGAGGGACTGGTTCATATTTCCGCCTTGCCGCAGGACTACTATCAGTTTGACCAAGCCCATCAGCGTCTTATTGGTGAGCGCACTCGCCGTACTTTCCAGTTAGGTGACACCCTGCGTGTTCAAGTGATGGGGGTTGATCTAGATCAGCGCAAAATCGATTTAGCTCTACCTGCCGGTGAGCCTGCCAAACGGCAGAAGCCCTCAGTTCGTGAAGCTTTGGCAAAGGGCATGGTGCCTCCGGCCTCAAAGAAGAAAGCAAAGACTGGTCGCGGCAAAGAGCCGGTGGGCAAGGCCGCAGTGGCTAAACGCCGTAGTGAAAAACCTAAGTCAGAGGTGCCCAAGAAATCGTCGTCGACCGCTAAAAAAGCACCTGCAGCGAGCGGAAAGAAAACCGGGGTAGGGGCTAAAAATGCTGCTGCGCGGAAATCGGGCGCTATTAGTAAGCGCCGTGGTCGATAGAGCGAAATATTGTGACAGAGAAAATATTTGGTATACATGCCGTACAAGCGGTGTTGGCTCGTAGCCCTGAGCGAGTAGTCAATCTCTACGTTCAAAATGGTCGTGCGGATAAACGGCTGAAAGACGTATTGAGTTTGGCCTCTTCCTCCTCAACCTCAGTGACTCAGCGGTCTCGAGAAGAGTTGGACAAAATGGTGGAAGGGCGCCATCAGGGTGTGATTGCCTTGGTTGAGCCGGCGCCAGAGTTTCGTGAACAGGATTTGCCTGATTTAGTAGCGGCGGCAGGAAGTGCCGCGCTTATATTGGTGCTTGATGGGGTAACGGATCCGCATAATTTGGGTGCGTGTTTACGCAGTGCTGATGCCGCTGGTGTCACGGCCGTTATTGCGCCAAAAGACAACTCGGTTGGTTTAGGTGCAACGGTGTTTAAAGTTGCCTGTGGTGCGGCGGATGTTGTGCCCTTTATTCAAGTGACCAATCTTGTCCGCAGTTTGCAACTAATGCAGCAGGCCGGTATTTGGGTGGTTGGAATGGCTGGTGAGGCAGATGCATCTCTGTACGAGCGCGACCTGAGCGGGCCTATTGCGCTGGTAATGGGCGCCGAAGGTGCAGGCATGCGCCGGCTGACTCGTGAAAACTGTGATTACTTGGCTAAGCTGCCTATGGCTGGGTCGGTTAGCAGTTTAAATGTCTCTGTCGCGACCGGAGTTTGTCTGTTTGAGGTTGTACGCCAGCGTCAATCTTCATGAATTGGCTAATAATTGTGCGAATTGCTTGCATCTGACGCGCCCCTTGCCTAAAATCCGCGCTCTTGATTTATGGTAACTCCGTCTAATATAAAGTCTGAGTTGTCCTCCTTGTCACACCGTAAAGGGTGACTTAACCCGTAAGGAGCGTTAAATGCGTCACTACGAGATTGTGTTCTTGGTCCATCCAGACCAGAGCGAACAGGTTCCAGGTATGGTTGAGCGTTATACGCAAGCCATAGAAAAAGACGGTGGTAAAGTTCATCGTCTAGAAGATTGGGGCCGTCGTCAACTGGCTTACCCTATCAACAAAATCCACAAAGCACATTACGTGCTGATCAATGCTGAAGCGTCTGCTGAAGCAGTGGAAGAGTTGACTACTAACTTCCGTTACAACGACGCTGTACTGCGTAACCTCGTTATCCGTTGCGATGAAGCGGTGACTGAAGAGTCTCCGATCATGAAATTGGAAAACGAGAGCCGCGAGCGTCGTAGCCGCAGCGAGCAACGTGTTGAGCGCAGCCGTGATGACTCAGAGTCAACAACAGCTGATGACAATAGCGAATCTGATGCCGATAAGGCAGACGAGAGCGCTGAATAATTGCGGACTGAGTTAGGAGAATAGTTATGGCACGTTTTTTCCGTCGTCGTAAGTTTTGCCGCTTTACAGCGGAAGGTGTTAAGCAAATCGATTATAAAGATTTGGACACCTTGAAAGCCTATGTTTCTGAAACAGGCAAAATTGTACCGAGTCGTATCACGGGTACTAATGCTAGATACCAGCGCCAATTGTCTACGGCAATTAAGCGCGCGCGTTTCTTGGCGTTGCTGCCTTATACAGACAGTCACCAGTAAGATAACGACCTTATACCATGCGCGCCTTAGCTGAGTTCGTTATGAAAGGGCGCTTGCAGGCGGTAGCCGTCGCAGGCTTGGGCGTTGGTACGCTCATATTTGCCTGGGTCGGTGTCGCAGCAGCGGTGTTGGTGCTGCTACGCAAAGGTGTAACTGAAGGCGCTTATGTTGTTTTTTGGGCGCTTTTACCGGCAATTGCGGTAGCAACAATAGGGGCGGATGTTGGTCCTCTGACTATGCTTCTTGGGGCTTCCGTAACCGCCCTTGTGCTTCGTAGCACGCAGCAGTGGGCTAGTGCATTAAGCACTGCGGCAGCGGTAGGCTTGTTTTCGGCCTTGCTGCTTACGCAATTCGCCAATGGCTATTTGGTGTCGCTGCTTGAGCTGGTGCAGCCTATGTTGCAGAGCATGCGGGCATCGGCGCCAGGAGCGTTGCCGGAAATCACTACCGGCGATGTTGCTGCACTGATCGGTGTGAGTACTGTGTTGTGGAGCACGTTGGCAGTGATGTTGGCGCGCTGGTGGCAATCCTTGCTGTACAATCCTGGCGGCTTTCGCTTGGAAATGTGGCAGCTAAGATTGTCTCCGACAATAACCATCGGCCTTGTGGCGGTGATGTTGTTGTTAAGCAAAGTCGGCGGCGATTATCGGTTTTGGGCAGTGATGTGCGTAATGCCTATAGTGATTGCTGGTTTGGCTTTGGTGCATGGTGTTGTTGGTCGATTAGGCTTAGGCCGCGCTTGGATAATAGTTTTTTACGTAGCGTTGTTAATATTACAGCCACTTTGGGTGGCGCTGATACTGGCAGCGATTGTGGATAGTTGGATTGATATTAGACGGCGTTTGCCGGTTCGTCCTACACCGTAGGACAACGCAAATGTCGGCGTATTTGAGAGGGTAAGAACCATGCAAGTGATTCTGCTGGAGAAAATTGGCAAGCTTGGCAATTTGGGCGATCAGGTTAATGTTAAATCTGGTTATGGACGTAATTTCCTGATTCCTTTTGGCAAAGCTGTTCCTGCCACTAAAAATAACGTTGCCGAGTTTGAAACTCGTCGCGCGGAATTAGAAGCTACTGCTATCGAAAAGCGCAGTGCTGCTGATGCACGTGCTGTGAAATTGGCTGCCTTGGCTGTCACTATCGGCGCAAATGCTGGTGATGGCGGTAAATTGTTTGGCTCTATCGGTACTCGCGATATTGCTGATGCAGTGTCTGCTGCCGGCGTTGAAGTGAACAAGAGCGAAGTTCGTATGCCAGAGGGTCCAATTCGCGACCTAGGTAGCTACGACGTTGCAATTCAAGTTCACAGCGATGTAGTACAGACAGTCAGCATTTCTGTTGTTGCTGAGTAAGACTGTTTCGCAATATAGCTAAATTGGCCGCAGTGAAGTAACTCTGTGGTATCGCACATGTTGCGTATATAGCTATGTGAGTAAAAAGCACCACCGCTGTTTGTAGCGGTGGTGCTTTTTTTTTGCCACAATGCTCGATCTTTTAATACTTAGTGACGGTCCCGTGCATCCCGACGTATACCCAGAATCACCGCCAGACTTCGCTGAAGAGCGGGAGTTTGCCCAGCTGAAATTGCCCCCGCACTCGGTAGAGGCTGAGCAGTCAGTTCTTGGCGGCTTGATGATTGCCAATGAAGGCTGGGATTCGGTCGCGGATGTTGTTAGTGAGGGTGACTTTTTCCGTCCGGAACACCGCAAAATTTTCGCCCAAATGACGCGGCTGGTTCAGCTTCAGCAACCTATAGACGTTGTCACACTTGCGGAGTCGCTTGCTAAGTCCGGTGAGCTAGAGGCAGTAGGTGGCGCAGCGTATCTGGCTGACATCGCCAGCAATACCCCTTCAGTCGCAAATATTCGCGCCTACGCCCAGGCGGTGCGCGAGCGAGCGACCTTTCGGTCCTTAATCAGCGCCGCCAATGCGATTGCGGACAATAGCTTTAATCCCGAAGGTCGCAATAGTGATGAGATTCTGGATGAGGCCGAACGGGCCATCATGCAGATTTCTGAGGAGCGCCCTAAAGTCGGTGGCCTCACACCCATTAATCCCTTGCTTAAGGAAGCCGTCGATAAAATCGATGAGCTTTTTAGTAGTGAAGATGCGATCACGGGATTAACTACCGGCTTCGAAAAACTGGATGAAATGACCTCAGGCTTGCAAAAGTCGGATCTTATTATTGTTGCGGCTCGGCCCTCGATGGGTAAAACCGCCTTTGCAATGAACTTGGTCGAAAACGCATTGATGAAGAGCGATTTACCCATGCTGGTGTTCAGTATGGAAATGCCCGCAAATCAGCTAATGATGCGATTATTGTCGTCGGTTGGGCGCATAGCCCAAGACCGGGTGCGCAGTGGCAAGCTTGAAGAAGAGGATTGGCCAAAGCTCAGCGCGGCAGTGACTAAGCTGAAGGACCGGCCCTTATTTATTGATGATACGCCGGCTCTGACGCCCACAGAAGTTCGTTCGCGGGCAAGAAAAATTGTCCGTGAGCACGGTGGCATTGGCATGATCATGCTCGATTATTTACAGCTGATGAAGGTTGCCGGCGCTGCGAGTGAGGGGCGGACCGCCGAAATTTCTGAAATTTCGCGCTCACTAAAAGGAATCGCAAAAGAGTTTCAATGCCCGGTTGTGGCGCTATCGCAGTTAAACCGAGCCTTGGAGCAGCGGCCAAATAAGCGGCCAATTAACTCGGATTTACGGGAGTCGGGCGCAATAGAGCAGGATGCCGATGTCATCATGTTTATCTACCGCGACGAAGTGTATAACGAGGAATCGGCAGACAAGGGTATGGCGGAAATCATTATTGGCAAGCAGCGGAACGGCCCAATTGGTACCGCGCGCTTGAGCTTTATTGGTAAGCACACCCGCTTTGAAAATCTGGCCTTTGGCTACCAGGGTTCCGCCGACGAGCAATGATGTTTTGCGCCTTATTGCTGCTCGTCGCTATCAGTTCTTTTCTTCTTGACCAGCCTGCCAAAAATTATTCCAATCTCAAATAGCAGCCACATCGGTCCAGCCAATAATACTTGCGAGATCACATCTGGCGGTGTCAGCAACATACCTACAACAAAGCAGGCGATGATAATGTAAGGACGTTTTGCAGCGAGTTCATTGGCAGTAATGACGCCCGATGAGATGACCAGCACTGTGGCGATGGGAATCTCAAAAGCCACTCCAAAGGCTAAGAACAGCTTTAGGGCGGTATCGAGGAAGCGCGCGATATCCGGTGTATAGTTCACGCCTTCAGGGGTGATGCCACTGAAAAAGCCGAATACCAGCGGAAATACCACGTAATAGGCAAAGGCTAAACCCGCGTAAAATAACACCACGCTAGAGGCTAGCAGGGGTGCTGCTATGCGTTTTTCGTGGCGGTACATACCGGGTGAAATGAACTGCCATACTTGGTGCAAGATGACCGGCATCGCCAGGCAGAACGCTGACACCAACACCAGCTTGAATGGCGTGAGGAAGGTTGACGCGATCTCGGTCGCGATCATGCTAGTGCCTTCAGGTAGCAAGCGCTGCATGGGTTCAGCAACAAAACTATAAATCGTGTTGGCGAAGGGAAATAAGGCCAGGGTGCAGACGAGCACGGCTAAAACAATACGCAACAGGCGGTCACGTAGCTCAGTTAGATGAGCGAGTAGCGGCTGGCCTTGATCTTGTTCTGCATCACTCATGGTTTGTTATCTTGGTCGTTAGCGGCCGGCGATTCTGCTGCTCTTGTATTGTGTTCAGGCTCAGCAGTGGGTGTGCCAATGCTATGCTCGGAATGAATAGTATTTGTTATCTCTGAAACCTGCTGACCGGCCTGATTAATATCGTTGCTTATCGAGTTTTTGGTTTCTTTGAGGGAGGCGAGCACTGACTCATTGTGAAGTTGGCGGCGAATTTCGTCTGCGCCGACTTCTTTTTCTATCTCGGCGCGAATGTCGTTAAAACTGCGACGCAGTCTTCCCAGCCAAAGCGAGCTTGTGCGAATGGCGCCGGGCAAGCGTTCCGGACCAAGAATTAGTAGGCCAAGAACTGCAATCACTAGCAGTTCAGCAAAGCCAATATCAAACATTTATAGCTTGGACTCGTCTTTTTTCTCAGTATGCTGTTGCGCAGTGTCGGCGTCTTCTTGTTCTTTCTTTTCGATGTTCTTAGCGTCGTCATCACCTTGCATACTGTCTTTAAAGCCTTTTAATGCGCTGCCAAGATCGCCGCCCATGCCCTTAAGTTTTTTAGTGCCAAAAAGTAAAACCACTATGGCGAGGATGATTAAGAGTTGCCAGATACTAATGCCACCTAAGCCCATAATATATTCCTCATTCGCTATTTATTTTAATTCAAATTGAATTAAGACTGATTGTCTCTCGCCGCTTTTTCGTCTAATCCCGACAGTCCAAAGCGACGTGCGAGTTCATCGAGTACTTGCTGATGGTTGCTGCCGAGATGTGAAAGCATAACCAAGCTATGAAACCATAGGTCGGCGGTTTCATAAATAAGCTTGCTATTGTCACCATCAAGTTCGGCATCTTTTGCTGCGAGGACCGTTTCTACCGCTTCTTCGCCCACCTTCTCAAGGATCTTATTCAAGCCCTTATGGTGTAAACCGGCGACATATGAGCTGCCGGGGTCGCCATCTTTGCGTGAAGATAATACGGCATCGAGTTGTTCCAGAATAGACTGTGTCATGATTTATCTACGTTTTGATACATGGTAGCCGGATCTTTCAATACGGCTTCTGTAGTTTGCCAATCACCGCTATTAAGTCTGCGATAAAAGCAGCTTTGGCGGCCCGTGTGGCAGGCGATATTACCGAGCTGCTCGACTTGAAGTAACAGGGCGTCGCCATCGCAATCTAGCTCCATGGCATGAATTTTTTGTACGTTTCCAGAGCTTTCACCCTTGCGCCACAATTTTGCTCGTGAGCGCGACCAATACACGGCATCGCCCGTATCAACGCTGAGTTGCAAAGACTCAGCATTCATCCATGCCATCATCAATACGCGCCCGCTACTTGAGTCTTGGGCAATGGCTGCCACCAAACCGTCGCTATTCCATTTGATGTGTTGGAGAAAATCAGTATTCATTTATTGGCACAACATAGTTTTTTGTGAGGGTATTACTTTACCTTAGCGACTGCGGATAAAGAAATAGAAAGCGATACCGAATAGCACGATGCTGCTGTCGGGCAGGTCTCGCAGCACCTGTCTTAAATCGGGGTTTGCGATGACTGCGGCACATATCAGCGCGACAATGGCGATGCGCTGATTCCGAGCGCGGGCCGCTTGCTCGCGAACAATAAGGCCGATCTCGCCTTTATGACGAAGATCATCGCCGGCGTTGTGTTTGCTTGGTGTTCCTCGCTCCAACAGGGTTTCTGGCAGGTGCGGGAGTTGCTCTAACCAGCCGGGTAGGCGATGGCTGACGCGCTTCAACATACTCTGCGGTGAATAGCGATCTCGCACCCAGCGCTCTAGGAACGGCATTGCTGTCGCCCATAAGTCCAGCTGGGGATATAGCTGTCGGCCTAAGCCTTCGATGTTCAATAAGGTTTTTTGTAATAGGACTAGCGACGGCTGAACTTCCATATCGAAACGTCGTGCGGTTTGAAATAAGTTGAGTAGCAATTTACCGAAAGAGATTTCAGATAGTGGCTTTTCGAATATTGGCTCGCTTACACTGCGGATGGCAGCCTCAAATTCGTGGACGCGGGTTTCCGGTGGTACCCAGCCGCATTCAACATGTAGCTCTGCCACTTCGCGGTAATTGCGTTGAAAAATAGCGAGTAGATTGCGTGCTAAATAATATTGATCAAAATCACTTAAGCTGCCAATGATAGCGCAGTCAATGGCAATATATTGTGGCGATGCGGGGCGATTGTGCGCCACAAAAATATTACCTGGGTGCATGTCTGCATGAAAGAAACTGTCGCGAAACACCTGCGTGAAAAATATTTCAACACCGCGTTCTGCGAGTTTTTTCATGTCGGTTCCCTGCTCGCGTAGGGCTTGAATATCGGTAACGGGCGTGCCGTGGATACGCTCCATCACTAGTACATTGCGGCGGGTGTAGTCCCAATATACCTCGGGTACGTAAAGAACCTCAGAGTCTTTAAAGTTACGTCGAAGCTGAGACGTATTGCCACCTTCGCGTTTAAGATCGAGCTCATCGAAAATAGTGTGGCGATAATCTTCGACAATCTCGACCGGGCGCAGCCGACGGCCGTCAGGGACATAGCGCTGAACAAGAACAGCAATTGTTTGCAGCAGGCGAATATCTGCTGCAATGGTGCGTTCTATACCGGGCCTTACTACTTTCACGACGACGTCGATATTGTTGTGCAAGGTCGCGGTGTGGACTTGTGCGATTGAGGCAGAGGCCAGTGGTTGGTGATCAAAGGCCGCGAATAATTCCGCTATCGGTTTGCCCAGCGCGGATTCAATGGCGGCAACCGCTACGTCGCTCGCAAACGGTGGGACCTGATCCTGTAGCTTAGCTAACTCTTCAGAAATATCGTCTGGCAGGAGGTCGCGCCGTGTCGACAAAACCTGCCCGAACTTAATGAAAATCGGACCTAAATTTTCCAGAGCGCAGCGCAGCCGTTCGCCGCTGTTATAGTGCCGGCGGGGAAATAATCGCCATGGCCCGCAGCGCAATAGAAGACGAACTCGCAGCGGTAATTTCTCGGCGGGAATCAATGTATCTAAGCGGTATCGACAAATAATCCAGCAAATAGCGACAAGGCGACGCAGCCCCATATTTATGTCCTTAATTTTTATTAGATGTGGCTATGCGTTGTTGCAAGCGCCGGATTTTGGCTTCTAGGCGCTCACTGCGAACTTTCAGCTCGTCGACTTCGCTGTAAAAATCATCAGCTTGGCAGGGGTGGGGGACGAGCTGACTTTCTTCCACAATAAACTCACTAAATTGGCGGTGTAAGTTTGCGCGGGTGCTGTTGAACCAGCGCTGTCCTGCGCGCAGACCATTGCCGAGTTGATGTGCGGCGACGTCTCCGAAGGCATCTGCCAGGGGCTGCTCCCAATCGAGGTCTAATTCGGCGAGAATTTTGCGTAATTCTAATAATGGGCCAGTGTCGCCACTAATGCTGATGTCACCGTTGATAAGTGCAGCGGCGGGATCAGTGGCAGTGGCCACCTTGGCGAATTCGCTCCAGCGCCCGCTCAGCCTAGTTGTGACCTCATCATTGTGCTGCCCTAAAATTCGCAGGCGTTTGCCGCTAATGCCGATGCCAATATTGAGGTCGGGTTCTTTCAGTTCTAATGAAAAGCGCTGCCCGTTCAGTGCCTGTAATTTGGCACTGGTGGCCGGATCAAGCTGCAAGGCCTTGTTGACTAAATTTTCTAGGCTAGATAAAGCAGCGCTTTGCAGGACCGGCGGAATCACGGCTTCACGCCTCGGTGCACGGCGACAACGCCGGCAGTCATATTATGGTAGCGAACGTCGACAAAACCGGCCTCGGTCATCATACCTTTGAGTGTTTCTTGATCAGGGTGCATGCGAATACTTTCAGCTAAATAGCGATAGCTGTCTTCGTCGTTGGCAACCAGCTGGCCCATTTTTGGCAGAATATCGAAGGAGTAGCGGTCGTAAAGTTTGGCAACGACGGGGTTAACGGGTTTAGAAAACTCTAAGACTAACAGTCTGCCACCCGGTTTAAGAACTCGGTTCATTGAGCGCAGTGCAGCGTCTTTGTCGGTGACATTCCGCAGACCAAAGGCAATGGTGATGCAATCAAAGCTGTTGTCGGGAAACGGCAGGCACTCGGCGTTGGCTTGAACGTATTCAATGTTGCCAACGATGCCTTTATTGGTGAGTTTTTCACGGCCAACGGTGAGCATGGAATCATTAATGTCGGCAAGAACAACGCGGCCACTAGGGCCGACTAAGCGGCTGAACTTGGCTGCTAGGTCGCCGGTGCCACCGGCAATGTCGAGTACTGCATTTCCGCTGCGCACACCCGAAAGCTCAATAGTAAAGCGCTTCCATAGACGATGAACGCCACCGGACATTAGGTCATTCATCAGGTCGTATTTGGCGGCAACGGAATGGAAGACACCCGCAACCATCTTGACCTTATCGTTACTATCTACTGTTTTGTAGCCGAAGTGGGTGGTTTTATCGTCTGCCATAAATTTGCCTGTTCTTTGTCTTCAGCCGCGCTGGACTGGTTTGAGAGGGCACTATTGTAGCGCTTGCGCGGGCGCCCTGCACGATTGCATTAACGTGTTTAAATTTAAGAGATAAGGTGCGTACTAAATATCCAATTCATCACGCATTTTCTGCATGCGTTGACGCTGTTCGTCGGGAGAAAGGGGTTTGCTAATGGTTTCGGGTATTGCTTTTTGTGACGGCATGATGAGGGTCTCGCCGTTTTTTACACGCTCGCAAATATCGTCGTAATGACGGCGAAAGACCGGATAGGCGCTATGTTCGACGGTGCCAGCTAGGTAAAACCAATCGCTGGCTCGGCCCGCATGGTATACCGCTGGATGCGACCAGTGGTACTCGGCTTTTGGTTGAGGTGCACGGCAGGCTTCTAAATAGGCGCTGTGGCTGTCTGGCAGGCCGAGTTCGTTATTGTCGGGTTCGCAGTATTTGAGAATCCCTTTGATTGTCGGCAAAAACTCGGATTCGCGAATAGCGCGGTGGGTTGCGGCGACAATCCGATCTGGCTGAATATGCCGTAAATTACTGAACCACAGTTTTTTGGCGTAACTGAGTTTCTCAGGATTGGAGAACGCCTTGTTGTACTGGTTGTGGTAGACCAATTCAAATTCGGCAAACATGCGGTTTAGGGCATCGATGACCGCATCTCGATCTGGCTCGGGCTCAGAGTTCGTCTGCCCAGCTGCGGTCGGTGTGTTTTTCGATGAAGCCAGTTGCCTTCTGGTTTGTTCCAGTAGCTTGTTGCTGTCGTGCATTGCTCTGCCCCAGTTGATGACTGTGTGCCCAACGGTATTTTACATGTTGGAGAAATTTTGTGTTCCAAGAGCGGTGGGCGGTACCGCTGTCTTGCCAAAACAAGATGAATTCTGCCACCTGCGCCTTGGCAAATTCAGGGTCGATGCGGGCCATATGAAAGATATCAAATACCGCATCATTGGGTTGCCAGTCCGATTTAATAGGTGCAATCTCGTTCTCATTGCTGACTGTATTGGTGTACCTCGCCCACTGCAAACGAATATGCTGTATAAAGCGTGAATTCCAGTTGCTGTCCGGGGTGCCGCGCTCGCGCCAATACAATATAAATTCGGGGATGGCATCTTCAATAAAATGACGACTGACATGGTCGCGCTCCAGTATTTCTAAGGCGTCGTGACTTGGTTTCCAGCTGCCATCGATGGGCTGGGTGCGAGACTCTTCGATTTTTGCATATTGCCGTTTCTTCCAGCGTCGACTTACGTATTGGCTGAAGGCGCTATTCCACGAGCTCCGGGTCTCGCCGGTTTCTCGGTAGTGGGCGATAAATTCGGGCAGCACGGCGGTAATAAAGGCGGGGTCCACTTGATTGAAGCGGGTTAAATAATCAAGGCCGGCTCTATCGGGTAACCACTCGGCCGGAATAATACTATTGCCGGGAACGGGGTGGCTAGGTGGCGCGCTTGTCGGTTTTTCAGCCAGCGGTTTTGCGATGTGATGTTGCTGAGTGCTGGCTGGGGCTGCCTCCGAAGCTCGGCTGCTGCTAGCGACTTGTTCTGTTTGTTGGTGTCGCGGTAGGGCGAGGCGAATATTTTGTGCATTGCTCATTAAGGCTGCGCCGATAATAATGAGGCCCTGGTCATGAAGAGTACGCAAGACGTCTTCTATCTTGTCTAAATCCCAGAATGGCAATTGTTTTACGAGCTGGTCTTTATCAATGAGAAACCAGTGTTGCCCTTGGCTGTCTCTGCCGGTCAGTAAAGGCAACCATTCTGCGAGTAATTGATATAGCAGCGCTGCCTCTAGCCCCAGAGTGGCGGCGAGGGAAGGAGAGACAAGCAATGGGCGTTCTACAAGTGCGGCTGACATCTCAGGTACTCTAATAATAGCGGGTCATTGTACGGTGTTGGTGGGTCGGCTGTCAGCCCTGTGTCAGGGCGAATAGGCCTCCATAAATGGTTGGGGCTTCAATAAAAAGGTTAAGGGCATTTTAGGTAGTTCTATGGCAAAACAAAAAACAGCGTTTGTATGTGTAGATTGTGGCTCTGAGCACAATAAATGGCAGGGGCAGTGTCAGGATTGCGGGGTTTGGAACACCTTGTCGGAAATACGGCTAGGCCCGGCAAGCTCGACTAAGATTACATCGTCGCGGCAAGGCTATGCTGGTGCTGTGGGCGGTGAAGTGCAGATGTTGGCGAATGTCAGTATTGAGGCTTTGCCGCGACAGCCTACAGGCTTTGATGAGTTTGATCGTGTGCTCGGAGGCGGCTTGGTGCCGGGCTCGGCGGTGCTGCTGGGTGGGCATCCTGGTGCGGGTAAGAGCACCTTATTGCTGCAGGTGCTATGTCGCTTAGCGGAGCACTGTGAATGTTTATATGCAACGGGTGAGGAGTCTCTGCCGCAAATTGCCATGCGGGCGCAACGCTTAGGTTTAAAGGCACACACCTTAAAATTATGTGCAGAAACCAGCCTCCACCGATTACTTAGCCAAGCGGCGGCAAATAAGCCCAAGGTCTTGGTTGTTGATTCTATACAGGTGCTACATAGCGACGATGTGAGCTCTGCGCCGGGCAGTGTGTCCCAGGTACGGGAGTGCGCGGCGGTCTTGACCCGATTTGCCAAAGAGACCGGCACCGTGTTGATTATGGTTGGCCATGTGACTAAAGACGGCGGCTTAGCGGGACCAAAAGTACTGGAGCATATTATCGATTGTTCGATTATGTTGGAGGGCAGTAGTGATAGTCGTTATCGAACCTTGCGTGGAAGCAAGAACCGTTTTGGCGCGGTGAATGAGCTCGGTGTGTTTGCCATGACTGAACAGGGTCTGAAAGAAGTAAAAAACCCATCGGCAATATTTTTGAATCGCGGCGATGTAGTCACCTCAGGCAGCACGGTCATGGTGGTTTGGGAGGGCACAAGACCCCTTTTGGTAGAAATTCAGGCGCTGGTAGATAGCTCTGGGTTTGGAAATCCGCGCCGAGTGGCGGTGGGCTTGGAGCAAAATCGCTTGGCGATGCTGCTGGCGGTATTGCATCGCCACGGCGGCTTGCAAGTCGGCGACCAAGATGTATTTGTGAACGTTGTTGGTGGCGTTAAGGTGCTAGAAACAGGCTCAGATTTGGCCTTGCTGTTTGCGATTGTGTCCAGCTTTCGCGACCGGCCTCTACCTGAGGATTTGGTGGTGTTTGGTGAGGTCGGTTTGTCTGGTGAAATTAGGCCAGTGCCCAGCGGGCAAGAGCGTTTGCAAGAAGCGAGGAAGCATGGTTTTAGGCGCGCTATTGTGCCCCACGGCAATATGCCGCGCGGCGATTTAGGGATGACCGTGACTGGCGTGAAAACCTTGGCGGAAGCTTTAGAGGCCATATAAAGAACAGGCTCCGCCGAGCTCGAGCTCGACCTCGGCGGAGCTTAAATCGCTTTAGAAAATTTCTATCGGATCGTCGCTACCGGGACCGTAGGGATTAGTCGCTTGATTGGGGTCTTCACTGGGCGCATTGTCCGTTCTGAAATATTCAAAAATCGCGTTGCTTTGCCCGGGGTGAGCGAGGCTGCCGGTATCTGGATCGATGCGAACAGAAATAATACTGTCAGGTTGTTTAAGTTGGCGTTCAGGGCGGTCTTTTAGCGCCTCGCGCATATAATCGATCCAGATGGGCAACGCCACAGACCCGCCGTATTCGCGGCGACCGAGATTAAGGTTTTGATCGAAGCCCACCCACGTTGAGGTCACAATGCCGCCGCTGTAACCGGAAAACCAGGCGTCGGTTGGGCCGTTGGTGGTGCCGGTCTTACCTGCGGCATCTCCGCGTTCTAAGACTAAGGCTTTGCGGCCGGTACCTCGGGTAATGACATCCTGCAGAATACTATCAATAAGAAAGGCGACCTCTTCGTTGAGTACGCGCTTGGCGAGCCGCGGCTGCAAGGCATCATCGCCGGCAGAAATAATGTCATCAAGAGTATCGGCTTCGACGCTTCTAAGGGCTTGGGCGCTGTCTTCCTCAATGCAGCTGCGGCAGACAATGTCTGGGTCTGCGCGGTAAATGGTATTGCCGTCGCGGTCGATAATCCGGTCGATGAGGTAGGGCGAGATTTTGTAGCCGCCGTTCGCAAAAACCGCGTAACCACTTACGATATCTAGCGGGGTTAAAGAGTGACTGCCCAGTGCTAGGGAGAGGTCTCTGGGGAGTTTACTTGGGTCGAAACCAAAGCGGCCAACATAGTTAATCGCTTTGCCTATGCCAAGATCGCGTAATACTCTGATAGAAACCAAGTTGCGAGATAGATAGAGCGCTTGACGCAGTCGCATCGGTCCATTAAAGCGACCGTTGTCATTGCTGGGGCGCCAGGTATTCCCTAGGGCATCGTCATCAAAGACGATGGGGGCATCGTTAATAATGGTTGCTGGTGTAAAGCCATTGTCTAGCGCGGCGGTGTAAATAAACGGTTTAAAGTTTGAGCCGGGCTGACGTTCAGCTTGAGTGACGCGATTAAACGCGCTTCTTTGGTAATTATAGCCGCCAACCAAACTTAGAATAGCGCCGCTGTCGGCGTCTAAAGATACCAGGGCGCTCTGAACCTTGGGTAGTTGTGATAGTTCCCAGTGCCTTGGGCTGGTGCTACTCATTTTTACGCGGATAACGTCGCCGGCCTTTAAAAGCTCTGAGGCCGATTCGGCGGCGTAACTTACGCGATCTTCGCTGATATAACGCACAGTCTTAGCAAGTCCGTGCTCCCATTCGAGTGTGGTTTGCAGCTCTCCCGAGAGTAAAATTGACGCGCTTTTTTCTGCTACTTCTAATACTAATGCCGGATGCCACGGACCAATATTACCAATTTCTTCCAGTTTTTGACTGAGATCCCGACGGTTTTCTGGGTCTATTTCTGCAGGTAGCACCCATTGACGTTCAGCGCCGCGGTAGCCGTGGCGAGTGTCATATTCGATCACGCCGTCGACAAGTGATTTATTGGCGGTTTCTTGCAAAGTAGCCTTTACTGTCGTGATGACGGTGTAGCCTTCTTCGTAAGCTGAGCGACCGAATCTCTTCAGCATATTGAGACGCACCATTTCTGCGACGTAGGGAGCGTCAACGTCGAACTGGGTGCCGTGGGCCTTGGCGCTAATGGGTTCTAGCATGGCGTCTTTATAATCGGTGTCGCTGATATAGCCTAGACTAAGCATTCGACCGAGTATCCAATCCCTGCGCACTTTTGCCCTTGAAGGGTTGGCCACGGGGTTGTAGGCAGAGGGGGCTTTGGGTAAGCCGGCAATCATTGCCATTTGTGCTAGATTTAGTTCACGTATGGGTTTTCCGTAATAGACTTGTGCTGCAGCTTCTATACCGTAGGCGTGATTGCCGAGAAAGATTTTGTTTAAGTACAGTTCTAAGATATCGCCTTTGCTGAGTGCGCGTTCAATTTCGATCGCGAGGAAGATCTCAGTAAATTTTCTGGTGAAGGTGCGCTCTTGGCTGAGAAAATAATTTTTTGCTACCTGCATTGTAATGGTAGAGCCGCCGGATTGGATGCTGCCACTGGTGACTAACTGGGAAGCGGCTCGGAGTAAACCGCTGATGTCAACGCCGCGGTGGGTGTAGAAATGGTCGTCTTCGGCTGCGAGGAAGGCATCGATGAAGAGTTCGGGAACTTCTTGAATGCTGATCGGTGACCGACGCTTCTCGCCAAACTCCCCAAGTAATTTACCGTCGGCGCTAAAAATACGCAGCGGGGTTTGTAATTGGGTGTCTTTTAGCGCCTCGATAGAGGGTAGCTTGGGACTGATGTAAAGGAACGCGGTGGCAAACACCATCAATGCACCGCAGCAGGCGAGGATGATTAGGCCTGCGAAAATACGAAGATAGTGCGTCTTACTGGACATATTGTTCCTTTGAATAGATGTGGAAATTACAGTTCGAACGATAGGATAACGAAAAGTGTGGATTTTCGATGTCTTTTTTTTCAGAACTATTTGCGCATTGGTATACACTGGTATTTAATCTTGTATATAAGAGTTCGCCCTAAGTCCACGATGTAAATAGGAAAATTACAGTGCTAGATGGCTTGTTTGGCGGTCGCGGTTCCCGCAGTTTGCTAGGTATAGACATTAGTTCCAGTGCCGTAAAATTGCTGGAATTAAGCCGTAATGGCGAGAAATATCGTGTAGAAAGTTACGCGGTTATGTCTCTGCCAGCGCAATCTGTGGTGGAAAAAAATATTGCCGAGGTTGAGGCGGTCGGTGAAATTGTGAGAGCAGTTCACGCGCGCTCAAAGTCGAAATTGAAGCGGGCTGCCGTGGCAGTGCCCGGCTCCGCCGTTATTACTAAGATTCTTCACATGCCTGCGGGCATGCATGAAAACGCGCTGGAAACACAGATCTCCTTAGAGGCCGATCAATATATTCCATATCCCTTGGATGAGGTCGCGCTCGACTTCGAAGTACTAGGTGAGCTTGAAGACAACCCAGAAGAAGTCGAAGTGATGTTGGTTGCTTGTCGGCGCGACAATGTCGACACCCGCGTTGAAGCCTTAGACATTGCGGGGATTGAGCCCAAAGTCGTCGATGTAGAAGCCTATGCGATAGAGCGCAGTTATGACTTGATTTCGCAGCAGATTGGCGCAGACGAAAACACTGTAGTTGCCATAGTGGATGTGGGTGCCAGTATGACCTCGCTCACGGTCATTGTGGCAGGCGAAACAATATATACCCGCGATCAAATGTTTGGTGGCCGCCAGTTAACAGAAGAGATCCAGCGTCGCTACGGATTAACGGTGGAAGAAGCCGGTTTAGCTAAAAAGCAGGGCGGACTGTCCGATGACTACGATAGCGAAGTTTTAGCGCCTTTCCGAGAGGCAGTTATTCAACAGGTTTCACGCTCGCTGCAGTTTTTTTATTCAGCTAGTCAATATAGCAGTGTCGATATTATTTTACTCGCCGGCGGTGTGGCCGCAATGCAGGGGCTAGCAGAATTGGTGGAAGAGCGTGTCGAGGTTAGCACGGTTATAGCGAATCCATTTGCCTCCATGTCTGTCGCACCGGGGGTGGACGCGATGAAGCTGACTAGCGATGCACCGGCGATGTTAATTGCCTGTGGCTTGGCGCTTAGGAGTTTTGATTAATGGCAACTATTAACCTATTGCCTTGGCGTGAAGAGCGCCGCCAGCTGATTAAGACTCAGTTTTTGGTAGTCTTAGGCGGGTCCGCATTGTTGGCCGTATTGTTGGTGGTGCTGGCTATGTCGGTCGTTAACAGTGCCATCAGTCATCAAAACGGTCGAAACGCCTATTTAAACGGGCAAATTAAGAAAATAAACAAAGAAGTGGCGGAAATTAAAAATCTTGAAGCGCGTCGCCAGCAGTTACTAGATCGAATGACCATTATTCAAGATCTCCAGGGTACCCGACCATTAATTGTTCGTGTCTTTGACGAGATGGTAAGAACCTTACCCGACGGCCTGTTTTATACCTCGGTAAGTCGCCGGGGCGGACGTATTGATGTTCAGGGGATTGCAGAGTCGAATAACCGCGTGTCCAGCTTGATGCGTAAGTTAGATGCTTCACCGTGGTTTGCTGATCCAAATCTGACGGCGGTAAGTGCCGCATCAGCTTATGGCGAGCAGGCGAGCAGTTTTAAACTGTCCTACAAAATCAGTGCGCCTGCGCCTGATGACGAGAAATAGGAGACGATGGCCGTGGCAGCGTGGCAAGAGCTGGTAGACGAGCTAAAGAGCTTCGACCTTAGCGAACTCAATGTCGATAATATTGGTGCTTGGCCGCAGTTAATCCGGGTCGGCGCCTGGGTCGGTGTCTTCATTTTATGTATCGTTGGTGGGTATTTTTATGTCATCGCAGATTTGCGTCTAAAGCTAGACAGTGCTGAGGCCAAAGAGCTGAAGCTTAAAGGTGACTTTGAGAAAAAAGCGTTTAAAGCCGCTAAACTCATACCTCTGAAGAAGCAAATGGCCGAAATGGAGGAGTCCTTTGGTATTCTTTTAAGTCAGCTTCCCGCCGACACTGAAGTGCCAGGCCTGCTCGAGGACATGACTGAGAAAGCGGTGTCTAACGGTTTGGACATAAGTAGTATCCAGCTGCAGTCGGAGCGTGTGAAAGAGTTTTATGTGGAATTGCCGATTGCGATTAGAGTTAGTGGTAGTTACCACGATCTTGCCGCGTTTGTGAGTGGAATTGCCGGCTTGCCACGAATAGTTACGCTGCATAATTACACGATTAATTCTGATAACAAGTTAAGTCGACAAACTATGTCGATAACGGCCAAGACCTATCGATATAAAGATCAGGGGGGAGGCAGCTAATGATGAACTCTCGTTTGGCCTTAGTCGTTATGACTGCATTGTTACTTGTTGCCTGTAGTGGCGGTAATCAATATGCCGATTTAGATGCTTTTGTTGCCGAGAAGCGTGCGTCGCCATCTGGACAAATTGCACCGATCCCTGCTTTAAAAGCCTATCGCGCCTTTAGCTATACGGCCTCCGGTTTGCGGGCACCGTTCAATCGGCCGGTAGATGTGAAAGAGATCGCTCGACTGGAGTCGGGTGGCAATATCAAGCCTGATTTAAAGCGCGAGAAAGAGTTCCTAGAGCAGTTCTCGCTGGACTCTATAACCGTGGTCGGAACCGTGCGCTTAGATGGTCTATTGTGGGCCTTAGTAAAAGATCCCGATGGTGGCGTTCACCGAGTGCGGAAGAATAACTATCTTGGCCGTAATTTCGGAAAAATCATTGGCGTTGCTGAAAATTACCTGACAGTGGTGGAAATTGTTTCTACCGGCGGGGATGGTTGGGTTGAGAGACCTCGCTCCCTTGAATTGAGAGTCCGTAAGTAAGAAATATAAAGGCGGAGAAGTACATGAATACCCGAGTGCAAATACAGTGCGAAAGTCCTTGCCGTCAAAGCGGTCTGGGACGACAACTCCTTACCGGAATATGTTTGCTCTTGGCATCAGTGACTGCCATGGCCGCTAATTTAAAAGATGTGCAGTTTAATTCGCTGCAAGGTGGCAGTTTTGAGGCTCGATTAACGTTCGATGGCCCAGCGCCTGAGGTGAAAGGCTACACGATTGAAAAGCCCGCCCGGATTGCCCTAGATTTAGTGGGTGTGGGTAATATGCTCAAGCAGAAAAAATTTCCTCTGGCCTATGATAATGCCAGCAGCGCCGTAGTCTTAGAAGGTCGTGATCGCACGCGCGTGGTGCTAAATTTGATCAAACTGGCGTCATATCAAACGCGCCAAGAAGGGAATGTATTAATTGTTGAGGTAGGGAGTGGCGGCAGCCAAGCTTATCTTAAAGAGAAGTATAACAAACCTTTAACCTCCACTGCGCCGGCAGTAAGCGCCGTGAACAGTATTACAGATTTGGATTTTCGTCGGGGTGAAAATGGCGAGGGGCGTTTAGTCGTTCAGCTCGCAAATGCCAATGCGAATGTAAATGTGTTTGTTGAAGGGGCAAAAATCAAAGTTGATTTTGGTGGTGTTAGCTTGCCGCAGAATTTGCAGCGTCGTTTTGATGTTGGCGATTTTGCGACGCCGGTGAAAAGTATTGATGCGCGTATGGGTGACAAGGGCGCCAAATTGGCTTTGGAAGCCAGCGGTGAGTACGACTATTTAGCCTATCAGACTGATACTGAGTATGTTGTTAGTGTTAAGCCGCTAACGAAAAGAGAGTTGGAAGATCGTCGTCGTGAGTTTGCCTTTGTTGGTGAAAAACTGTCTTTGAATTTTCAGGATATTGAAGTTCGCTCGGTACTCCAACTTATAGCTGATTTTACCGAATTAAACTTAGTTGCCAGCGACACGGTGAAGGGCAATATCACCCTGCGTTTGCAAAATGTACCCTGGGATCAGGCTTTGGAGCTGGTATTAAAAACCAAGGGCTTGGATAAGCGTCAAGTTGGCAATGTATTAATGGTGGCGCCTGCCGCCGAAATAGCGGAGCGCGAGCGTCAGGAAATTGAAGCTCAGAGACAGGTGGAAGAGCTTGCGCCGCTGCAAAGTGAGTTTATTCGCGTTCGCTATGCTGACGCAGCAGAATTATTTAAGCTGTTTAGGCCAAGTAGAAACCGAAATGGTGAAGAAGACGAAAACTCGACCGGTAGTATTTTGTCGCCCCGAGGCAAGGTTATCGTCGATGAGCGCACAAATTCTTTATTGATCACCGAAACCGCCGAGCGGTTAGAAGAGTTTCGTCGCTTGATCGCGTTAATTGATGTGCCGGTCCGCCAGGTTCAAATAGAGGCGAGAATTGTGCGCGCCAGCTCTGACTTTGACCGTTCGCTCGGTGTGAAGTGGGGTGGTGCTTATGTTAAAGCTGATGGCGACAAAGTCTATTCTGCAAACGGTGATATCGCTAGCGATCAAGCCACTCAGAATAATTTCTTAAGCGCTTTGGCTGCGGGTTCGCCGACATATACCGCAGTACCAGGTTTAGTGACTGATTTGGGCGTATCGGGTGCTGCGGGTTCGTTTGCGCTTGGCTTCATTAGCTCGGATGTCCTTTTAAACTTAGAGTTATCTGCGCTAGAGTCTAAAGGTCGCGGTGAGATTGTATCGCAGCCGCGGGTTGTGACCGGCGATAAAGAGCCAGCCATTATCAAATCAGGTACTGAGATTCCGTATCCAGAGTCTTCTGCTAATGGCGAGACGACGATCGCCTTTAAAGAGGCTGTTCTAAAACTGGACGTCACGCCTATTATTACCCCCGACGATCGTATTATCATGGACTTAACGATTAACCAGGATACGATTGGCTCCTTAGTTATAGCCACTGGTTTGGGTGGGCAAGTACCGACTATCGACACCACCGAGCTTAAAACTCGGGTCTTGGTCAGCAACGGTGAGACCGTTGTATTAGGTGGTGTATATGACCAGTTGGATATCTCATCTGAGACCAAAGTCCCCTTCCTCGGTGATATTCCGTTTATAGGGCGTTTATTTAAGAGTACGACGGTGTCGCGTGAAAAACAGGAAACGCTGATATTTATTACTCCGCGTATTCTGGCCGACAGTTTGGTAGATTAATGTTGTGATGATGAAGTCTGGAGCGGTATTTTTGGTCGGCCCTATGGGTGCTGGAAAAAGTACAATAGGCCGTTTGCTCGCCGATACCCTGCGTTTTGATTTTAGCGATGTTGATCGTGAGATCGAAGAGCGCAGTGGCGTCGATATTCCGTGGATTTTTGATATGGAAGGCGAAGAGGGTTTTCGCGACCGTGAAGAATCCATGTTAGCTGAGTTAAGTGATGCCACTCAGGTTGTTATTTCAACTGGTGGTGGTGCGGTTTTGCGTAGTGATAGCCGAAAGCTTATGGTCGCTAAAGGCACGGTCATCTACCTAAAAACGTCTGTTGATGAGCAAATTAGGCGGACTGCGCGTGATCGCAAGCGGCCTTTGCTACAGACCGGCGACCCCGGTGCAACACTGCGTAATTTAATGGCTTTGCGCGAGCCATTATATGAGGAAATAGCAGATTATACGGTGCTGACCGACAACCGAACGCCCAAATCTGTCGTACAGGAACTATGTTCTCAGCTCGGCGCTGACGACCTGAGCGCGCAATATTGATATACTGGCCACCTTGGTCAATATATTAATCTTTTCCCGGATACATCTTTGATGAAAAACCTCGAACTCGATTTGGGAGAGCGTAGCTATCCCATTTTTATAGCGCGTGATCTTCTCGGCAAGGCCGATCTGTGGTGTAAATATATTGCCGGCCGACAAGTGTGTATTGTAACGAACGACACTATCGCGCCGCTGTATCTGGAGAAATTGAAAGCTCAGCTTGGTGACAAAGAGGTTTGTGAGGTGGTTCTGCCTGATGGCGAGGCATACAAAACCTTGGCGACGCTTGAGCAAATTTTTGACACCTTGCTAGAGAAAAACCATAACCGGACTACAACCCTGATCGCACTGGGCGGCGGAGTGGTTGGTGATATGTGTGGTTTTGCTGCGGCGTGCTACCAGCGGGGCGTGCAATTTATTCAAATTCCAAGCACCTTATTGTCGATGGTCGATTCTTCCGTCGGCGGTAAAACAGGGGTTAATCACCCGCTTGGTAAAAATATGATTGGTGCATTTCATCAGCCTAATTGTGTGCTCGCCGATTTGAGCTTGCTAGACACCCTGCCGGATCGTGAGTTTGCAGCGGGTATGGCGGAAGTCATTAAATACGGCTTGATCTGTGATGCGCCATTCTTTGAGTGGTTGGAAAAAAACATTGCAGGCTTGATGAGCCGCGATAGCGATTTACTTGCCGAGGCCGTCTATCGGTCTTGCGTCAATAAAGCCGGCGTGGTCGCAGAGGACGAGCGGGAAGGCGGTCGCCGTGCTATTTTGAACCTTGGTCACACCTTCGGTCACGCCATTGAAACAGCTGAAGGCTACGGTAACTGGCTACATGGTGAAGCAGTTTCGGCGGGCATGGTGCTGGCGATGGCACTATCGGTTGAGCTGGGTTGGTTGAGCTCCGATATCTTAGTTCGCGGAGAAAAGCTGCTAAAAATCGTCGGCTTACCGATTTTGCCGCCAGAAAACATGGATGTGGATCAATTTTTGCAGCTAATGGGGCGTGATAAAAAGGTCTTGGATGGCCGATTACGTCTGGTGCTGTTAAAGGGCTTGGGAGAATCGGTGGTGAGCAGCGAGGCAAAGAAAGAGACCATTGCTGTCGTGCTGCGCGCTGCGGGTGTTCGCCCATAGCTATTTGCGGATTGTGTAAAAATTGAGCGTTATTGGGGCGGCGTTTGTTGCTTTTGCTGCATCCGTGTAGAATGTCACTCCTTTTTTCGGGTATGTGTAAAATCCCCGAAACATTCTTTTCGACTATCTTTTTGTTTTCCTTAGTAATTTTGCGAGAGTCGTTTTATGAGTACAGGCCTGTACAGACCTGAAGATGTGCGCGACAACTGTGGATTCGGCCTGATTGCCCATATGCAGGGCGAGCCGAGCCATAAATTGTTGCAGACCGCAATCGAATCGCTGACCTGCATGACGCACCGTGGCGGCATCGCTGCCGACGGTAAAACAGGGGACGGCTGTGGCTTATTGCTTAAGAAACCGGACGGCTTCTTGCGCGCCATGGCGAAAGAGTCATGCGGTAGCGAGCTGAGTGAAATATACGGGGTTGGTCAGATTTTCCTCGGGCGGGACGAAAAAACGGCCGCCGCCGCTCGCGCTGGCTTTGAAGCCGTGCTGGTCAAAAACGGCCTCCAACCTGCTGGTTGGCGAGTAGTCCCCGTGGACGAAACAGTGTGTGGCGAGATCGCGCTTTCAAGTTTGCCGCGCATAGAGCAAGTATTTATCAATGTTGACGGTATGGATGCGCAACAACTACGCACCTGCCTATTTGTTGTTCGGCGTGAGGCCGAAATCGCGTTGACCGATGATCCTGATTTTTATATTTCCAGTTTATCGGCTGATGTTATTGCCTATAAAGGCCTGGTGATGCCGGTGGACTTACCGCGTTTCTACCTGGACCTTGCTAACCCAGCGCTAGAAACCGCAATTTGTGTATTCCATCAGCGATTTTCTACTAATACCATGCCGCGCTGGCCACTGGCTCAGCCATTTCGGATGCTGGCCCACAATGGCGAAATTAATACCATTGAAGGTAACCGCAATTGGGCGGAGGCGCGTACCCGTAATTTCACTAGCCCTTTACTTCCCGACGTCGCTGCACTGGCGCCATTGGTTAATCGCACCGGCTCCGACTCTTCAAGTCTAGATAATATGCTTGAATTGCTTGTTGCTGGCGGAATGGATTTATTCCGCGCCGTGCGGATGTTAGTGCCGCCAGCTTGGCAAAACATTGAGCATATGGACGCTGATTTGAAGGCGTTTTACGAGTATAACTCCATGCATATGGAGCCTTGGGATGGCCCCGCCGGTCTAGTGCTAACCGACGGTCGTTACGCGGTTTGTGTCCTAGACCGCAACGGTCTTCGCCCTTCACGCTGGGTCATTACTAAAGATGGTTTCATCACGGTTGCCTCAGAGATAGGTACCTATGGCTATCAGCCAGAAGATGTGGTTTCCAAAGGCCGTGTTGGGCCTGGCCAGATTTTAGTGGTGGATACCGAAAAAGGCGAAGTCCTGCACACTGAAGAAGTGGATAATCGCCTTAAATCCGCTCATCCCTACAAAAAGTGGTTGCGAGAGAATGGCAACCGTCTGCAGGACCAGCTTGGCCAGGGCAACCGTCCTGCGCTACCTGAAAGTGAGACCCTGGCTGCATTCCAGAAGTATTTTCAAGTTAGCTTTGAAGAGCGCGAGCAAGTACTGTCCGCATTGGCAGACAGTGGCAACGAAGCTGTGGGCTCGATGGGTGACGACACGCCGATGGCGGTCTTATCGCGCCAGAAGCGTTCGCTTTACGACTACTTCCGCCAGAAGTTTGCGCAGGTCACCAACCCACCGATAGATCCGCTGCGCGAAACTATCGTGATGAGTTTGGAGACTTTGCTGGGCGCGGAGCAGAATGTGTTTGAGCAAACTGCGGATCACGCCGACCGACTTATTTTAACCAGCCCGGTGTTGTCTCCAGACAAGTTTGACCGTTTGATGAGCGTAGATTCACCGCGCTATCCGCTCGCCCGTATTAACCTGGCCTATGATCCGGCGCTGACGTCTCTGAAAGAAGCCGTTGCGGAGGTCACGTTGGCGGCTGAGACAGCGTTGCGCAATGGCAAGGTCATTCTATTACTGAGTGACCGCGCCGTAGAGCCCGGTCTGCTGGCGGTGCATAGCTTGCTGGCAACGGGTGCGGTTCATCACCATCTGATTAAGCAAGGTTTGCGTTGCGGCGCAAATATTGTGGTTGAGAGCGGCAGTGCCCGCGATTCGCATCAGATGGCGTGTTTATTTGGTTTTGGCGCCACTGCGGTGTACCCGTATATGGCTTTTGCGGTCATCAGCGATATGTTGAGCTGCGGCGAAATTTTGGGTGACGAGCAAACTGCCCATACCAATTATATTAAAGGCATTAACAAAGGCCTGCTGAAGATCATGTCCAAAATGGGCATATCGACTATCGCATCGTATCGTGGTGCGCAGTTATTTGAAGCTATTGGCTTGGCGACTGACGTTGTTGATACCTGCTTTAAGGGCGTCGCTAGCCGTATTGCCGGCGCCGGATTTGCAGAATTACAGCGTGACCAAGAAGCCTTGGCAACCATGGCATGGCTGCCGCGTAAGCCGCTTGATCAAGGCGGTTTGCTGAAATATGTGCACGGTAAGGAGTATCACGCGTTTAATCCCGATGTGGTCGTCACCCTGCAGCAAGCAGTAAAAAGTGGTGATTACGCCCACTGGAAAAAATATGCCGATCTGGTGAATACCCGGCCGGTTGCGACTATTCGGGATTTACTTGGCTTTAAAGATGACGTTAAACCGATTCCCTTAGATGAAGTTGAGCCGATCGAAAGTTTATTCCGCCGTTTTGACTCTGCGGGCATGTCGCTGGGTGCCTTGAGCCCCGAGGCACACGAGGCATTGGCTACCGCCATGAACCGTCTTGGTGGTCGCTCTAACTCGGGTGAGGGCGGTGAAGACCCTGCTCGCTTTGGGACTGAGCGGGTGTCGAAAATTAAGCAGGTAGCATCTGGTCGTTTTGGTGTTACCCCGCATTACTTAGTGAATGCAGAAGTATTGCAGATCAAAGTGGCGCAGGGCGCTAAGCCCGGCGAAGGTGGGCAGTTGCCCGGTGGTAAAGTTAACGCCCTGATTGCCAGGTTACGTTATTCAGTGCCTGGTGTAACTCTGATCTCGCCGCCACCGCATCACGATATTTATTCTATTGAAGATTTGGCTCAGCTGATTTTCGATCTCAAACAGGTTAATCCCTCGGCGCTGGTATCAGTAAAACTGGTATCTGAACCCGGTGTTGGCACCATCGCAGCGGGCGTGGCCAAGGCTTATGCCGACTTGATCACTATTTCTGGTTATGACGGTGGTACAGCGGCGAGTCCGATTACGTCTATTCGCTACGCGGGATCACCGTGGGAGCTGGGTCTTTCTGAAGCGCAGCAGACACTGCGTGGCAATGGCTTGCGCGGCAAAGTGCGCGTACAGACTGACGGTGGCTTAAAAACCGGCTTAGATGTTGTTAAAGCAGCGATGCTGGGTGCGGAAAGCTTCGGCTTTGGTACCACCCCAATGGTGGCGCTGGGCTGTAAGTATTTGCGGATATGTCACCTGAATAACTGCGCCACTGGAGTGGCAACTCAGGATGAGCGTCTGCGGGACGAGCACTTTATCGGCACGGTTGAAATGGTGATGAATTTCTTCACCTTTATCGCCATGGAAACCCGTGAGTGGATGGCCAGTATTGGTATACGCACCATGGAAGAGCTTATTGGCCGTACCGACTTGCTCGCTCAGAAGGCGGGCGAGACCGAGAAGCAAGCTTTACTCGATTTGTCGCCGATCCTTTTCAAAGATCCTGCGGCGAAGGATCAACCAGAGTTTTGCCAAGTTGACCTGAATGCACCGTTCGATAAAGGCGAGAAAGCCGAGGCCATGGTTGCCGCAGCGCTACCAGCCATTGAGTCAATGTCGGGTGTGGATCTGGAATTCAACGTAACAAACTGTGACCGGTCGATTGGCGCCCGTTTGTCTGGAGAAATCGCCAAACGTCATGGCAATCTGGGTATGGAAGATGCGCCGGTTACTCTGCGTATGAAGGGTACCGCAGGCCAGAGCTTTGGTGTGTGGAATGCTGGCGGTTTGAATATGTACCTTGAAGGCGACGCCAACGATTACGTTGGCAAAGGTATGGCGGGTGGCAAGCTGGTGATATATCCGCCAAAAGGTAGCGTGTTTAAAAGCCAAGACACCACGATTATTGGTAATACCTGTCTCTACGGTGCTACTGGCGGCAAGCTCTTTGCAGCAGGTATTGCGGGTGAGCGTTTCGGGGTTCGTAATTCTGGTGCACACGCTGTTGTTGAAGGCGCTGGCGATCATTGCTGCGAATACATGACGGGCGGCATTATCACCGTTTTGGGGCCGACGGGGGTCAATTTTGGTGCAGGCATGACCGGCGGCTTTGCTTACGTGCTGGATCAGGCAAATCGTTTCGTTGATATGTATAACAGCGAACTAGTCGAAATGTGTCGGATAAACTCCGAGTATATGGAAGCATACCGAGCAAACTTACGTGGCAATATCGTTGAATATGTTGCGGAAACAGGTTCGGCTTGGGGGCAGCATATTCTCGATAATTTTGACGATTACATTGGTAAATTCTGGATGATCAAGCCGAAGGCGGCCAGCCTCAGCCGTTTGCTTGACTCCACCAGAAGACGTCCGGAATAAGCCCGCCGAGTAGCAATGAGGTAATTTTAATATGGCAGAGCGTTTACAGAATTCATTCCAGTTTCTCGATGTGGGTCGTCAAGACCCCGGCAAGAAAGACATTGTTGAGCGGCGTACGTCCTTCGTAGAAATTTATGAGCCGTATAAAGAGGAAGAGGTAAAACACCAGTCTCACCGCTGTTTGGGTTGTGGTAATCCATATTGCGAGTGGAAATGTCCGGTGCACAATTACATTCCCAATTGGCTCAAACTAGTTGCCGACGGCAATTTGTTTGAGGCTGCAGAACTGAGTCATCAAACTAATAGTCTTCCCGAAGTGTGTGGCCGAGTGTGCCCACAGGATCGCCTTTGTGAGGGAGCGTGTACCTTAGAAGATGGCTTCGGCGCAGTTACCATAGGCTCTACTGAGAAATATATCACCGACACAGCCTTAGCTATGGGCTGGCGTCCAGATATGTCTAAGCGAGTTTGGACAGACAAGAAAGTTGCGGTTATCGGTGCTGGTCCTGCAGGTATCGGTTGTGCTGACATTCTAGTCCGCGCTGGTGTTAAGCCCATTGTTTTTGATCGTTACCCAGAAATTGGTGGCTTGCTGACCTTTGGTATACCCGAGTTCAAATTAGAGAAGTCAGTCGTTCAGCGCCGTCGTAAAGTACTTGAAGACATGGGTGTTGAGTTTCGCGTTAACGTTAACGTCGGTGTCGACATTAGCATGGCGTCACTGCTCGAGGAGTACGACGCGGTGTTCCTGGGCATGGGTACTTATAAATATATGAAAGGCGGTTTTCCTGGTGAAAATCTGCCCGGTGTTTACGATGCCTTGCCGTTCTTAGTTTCAAATGTAAACCGGAATATGGGCTGGGAAGACAACGCCGCCGACTTTATAGATGTAAAAGGCAAGCGTGTAGTGGTGTTGGGTGGCGGTGATACCGCGATGGATTGTAACCGTACCTCTATTCGCCAGGGCGCAGAAAGCGTGGTGTGCGCATATCGCCGTGATGAAGAGAACATGCCGGGGTCGCGTAAAGAAGTGAAGAACGCGGGCGAGGAAGGTGTTCAGTTTTTCTTTAATCGCCAGCCAATCGCCATTGTTGGTGATGACAAGGTTGAAGGTATTAAAGTTGTTACGACTAAGCTTGGCGAGCCAGACGAAAATGGACGTCGCCGTCCAGAGCCGGTTCCGGGTAGTGAAGAAGTGATTCCTGCGGACATAGTATTGGTTGCCTTTGGCTTTCAGCCTAACCCACCGTCTTGGCTGACTGAGGCGAGCGTCGACATTAACGACTGGGGCGGTATTGTGGCACCGGAAGAGCAAGATTATAAATTCCAGACTAGTAACCCCAAGGTCTTTGCCGGCGGTGATATGGTTCGCGGTTCGGACTTAGTAGTGACCGCCGTTTGGGAAGGTCGCCAGGCAGGCGAAGGCATATTGGATTACCTTAAAGTGTAATTGTTAAACACCACAATAAGAGCGGGGTGCGAGGTGTCGTATCAGGTCTTTACTGTGGTGTTTTCCTTATTTGAAAAAGCGTTGAGAGAAAAATGACTGAATTAAAAAATGATACTTTCCTTCGCGCACTTCAGCGTCAACCGGTTGAATACACCCCGGTATGGATGATGCGTCAAGCAGGGCGCTATCTTCCTGAGTACCGTGCAACCCGAGCGATCGCAGGCGACTTTATGTCGCTTTGCAAGAATCCAGAGCTCGCCTGCGAAGTCACAATGCAACCTTTGGCTCGTTATCCACTTGATGCGGCAATTTTATTTTCTGATATTTTAACCATTCCCGATGCCATGGGCCTAGGGCTGTATTTTGAAACGGGAGAAGGTCCACGTTTCAGAAAAACCGTGCGTACTATGGCCGACGTCGATGCCTTGCCGATAGTGGATGGCGAAAATGATCTAACCTACGTTTGCGACGCCGTGAGAACCATTCGACGTGAGTTAAACGGCAGTGTGCCACTTATTGGTTTTTCGGGTAGTCCGTGGACGCTGGCAACGTATATGGTTGAAGGCGGTGGCTCTAAGGACCATGGCCGGAGCAAAGCCTTAGCCTTTGATCAGCCTGAATTAATGCACGCACTGCTAGATAAATTGGCCCAGAGCGTGACGGCCTACTTGAATGACCAGATTCGTGCCGGTGCACAAGCGGTTCAGATTTTCGATACTTGGGGCGGCGCCCTAAGTCATAACGCATACCAAGAGTTTAGTTTGCGTTATATGCAGAGAATTGTTGATGGCTTAATTAAAGAGAATGATGGTCGTGTTGTGCCGGTAATCCTCTTTACTAAAAATGGTGGTCAATGGTTGGAGATGATGGCTGATACGGGTGCCAGTGCCCTAGGCTTAGATTGGACCACGGATATTGCTGCTGCTAAAGCTCGGGTTGGTGATCGTGTTGCATTGCAGGGCAATATGGATCCCTCTATGCTGCGCGCCTCTCCTGCGCGAATTCGCCAAGAAGTAGCCTCAATTCTGGCGCGATTTGGTAGCGGACCCGGACATATTTTTAATCTTGGTCACGGTATTACCCCAGAGGTGGACCCTGCTAATGCAGGCGCATTTATAGAGTGTGTGCGCGAACTATCTGCCCCGTATCATCAGGGCTAATTCAAAAGCGATGGTGTGATTAGCCATGGCGAAAACAAAAAACTCGGTGTTATTAACACCGAGTTTTTTTGTTTTAAGCGAGTTGTTTTATTATTTATACCCGTCTTGGCTATGGCATGACTTCAACAAAATTCCGCCATTTATTTTGTAGTCCGATAAACCACCCTGGTGATCCATTACCCGTACCCGAAAATTCCAACTCGGGGTAGTAAGCGGTTACGCTACTTAGAATATTGTGATCTTTTTCTTCGATATCAATAAGTAATAAATGGCGGCCAGCAGCCAATGCCTGCTCAAAGCGTTTGAAGTCATGATGAGGCTCTTGGATACCAAATAATCCACCTTCCCAGGTGAAGAATCCAAGCATCACAATAGATAGAAATACAAACGGCATCCAGCCAACGCTAGTGGTTGCGCCTGAATAATGACCTACGGCGAGTACCAAGGCTGCGGCAGCCAAGCCAATCAGCGCGCCGCGCTCCATAGCTTGTACAACGTCTTTGCGTAAAACCGCTTCTACATCGTTGAGTTTGCGTTTGTGCACGCCGGAGTCATCGCGGCTGAGAACGTGAATTTGGGGTTTAGAGATACCATTGCTGGCAAGGTCTTGTTCGACGGTGCTGAGTTTGTCTAAATTGTCCGTCAGAAAATAATAGCGTTTCATACTATGCTCCTAACTTTGTCTGGTTTTTATATAGGTTTGTTGTCGCGACAAAAGACAGGCAACTACCTTACTTACGGCTTTACATTACAGCCTCAGGTTACGGTATTAGTGTAGCAGTGTGCGTGACGGCTGCCTTGCTCTCGATGAGCCTGTATTATTGTATTTATTGCTAAGTAACACTGCTGTAATACCTGAATCCTCTAATGAATAGTTCGGAATTAGAGTGCTGAGGGCTTTTTCGCTAACAAAAATGAGCTGTGAAATGATAATTGACAATGATGTAATTGAGCGCGAAGTAAGGCGTTGGTTGACAGAGGCGGTGGTGGGCTTGGGCTTGTGTCCCTTTGCGGCTAAGCCGCTGCAGGAAATGCGGGTAGCTGTTGATGTCAGCCATGCTGGCAATGCCGAAGATCTAATCAATGACTTGCACCAGGCCTTATCCCGCTTGGAAGAAACAGGAGTTAGCAAACTGGAGACCAGCTTGCTAGTAATCCCCAATATGCTGCAGGACTTTTATGACTACAATGATTTCTTAGAGATTGCCGACGCCGTTCTGCAGGAAGGGAGTTGGGAGGGAGAGATTCAAATAGCCAGTTTTCACCCTGACTATCAGTTTGCCGGAACTGAAAAGGCTGACCCCGAAAATTTCACTAATCGTGCTCCCTACCCAATATTTCATTTGCTTCGTGAGGACAGTCTTGAGAAAGCGTTATCGTCTTACCCAGACCCTGAAAGTATCCCTGAGCGCAATATTGCCTTGATGGGTGAGATGGATCCCAATATCCTGCGGGCGCTATTTCCCTATTGTTTTAAATAAGCCGCGGTTTGGCGGCTTAGTAAAGCTCAGGCAGGTGGGAATTCACTCCAGATCGCAGTAACCGCACGTTCTATCGTGTTGGCGTTTACTTTGGGGTCGCGGTCATCTAGCTCAATGACCAGTGAGCCGCGCCACGTTAACTTCTTATCTACGGGATTTAATAAGTCGATGATGATCTGAATATTGCGATTAATTTTGTCTTTACCCAGCGGTACACCCACAGAAGTACTTATGCCAAAGTTACCCCCAAAGCTGCCAAACCCCAGTCCTAGGCGCGGACTTTTATCTATGGTTTCTGCTGCCTCAGCAATGTAGTAGCGCACCAGAAAGTCGGCATTACTCTGAGTGTCGACTAAGGTGTAGAGTCCGGCTTTCAATTGGCGTTGCAGTGATTCTTTTACATTCTCAATAATAAATGGTGATATCACCTTATCTGCGCCGCTGGTGTCTGAAATCGTGTAGCGCTCATAGCGGCTGAAGTCAGCGCGGGGATTGTAGTCAGTGACGACTTTAGTGCTACTGCAGCCAGTCAGCGCAATCAGCAAGAGGGGCGTCAGTAAAGCGAGTAATTTCATGATACTTACCTTTGTTGTCATTTCAGCCAGTGCGTTCGGAAGTCCTTAGCGAGTTTTTTGCAAGCCTGGTGGCGAGGGCAAGTGACTAAATGATCATTTGTAAAACCCAGTGCCTGTAGGTAAGCATAGCAAATAGTGCTGCCGAAAAATTTAAAGCCCCGTTTTTTAAGATCCTTGCTGATTTGATCAGACTCCCTGCTGGTGGCCGGGACCTCTGTCATGGCTTTCCAGTTGTTTTGTATCGGTGCGTCATTGAAATAAGACCACATATAGCGGGCAAAGCTCCCGTATTCTTGCTGAATTGTTAAAAAATGCTGAGCGTTGGTAATGGTGGTGGCTATTTTTAGACGGTTGCGGACGATGCTCGGATCAGCCATAAGGGTGTCAATCATCGCGTCGTCGAAGGCGGCGACGCTCTGGGGATCAAAGTTTGCGAAGGCTTTGCGGTAGCCTTCGCGTTTTTTCAAAATCGTTAGCCAGCTCAGTCCAGCTTGCGCCGACTCCAACACTAAAAATTCAAAGTGAATGCTATCGTCGTCAGAGGGTATACCCCACTCCTCGTTGTGGTATCTCATGTAATCCGGCGTGGCGGTGCACCATGGGCAAGGCTCGTTCACTATATGCGCTCTCTTATTGGAATCTGGCAGGTTACACCGTTGATCGCCACCACGGCTATGCCATAATAGCTGCAAATTGCAGATAAATGCGGGTAAGTTTATGACAATGTTAAAGCCGATATTGGCGATAGTGCTGGCGAGTTTGTTGGCCTCTTGCGCGGAATCGCCTACAGGACGTCGCCAGATGTTGCTATTCTCAGACGGCGAAATGTCGCAAATGGGTGGCACTGCATTTGACGAAATGAAAAAGAAAATGACCATCAATACCAATAGCGCAACTAATCGCTATGTAAGCTGTATCGCTGATGCTATTACCGTCTCACTACCCGCAGAGTGGCGCGGTAGCTGGGAAGTGGTGGTGTTTGAAGAGGCATCGGCCAATGCGTTCGCATTGCCCGGCAAAAAGATCGGCGTGCACACCGGTATATTTCAAGTGGCTAAAAATGCCGATCAGCTAGCCACAGTAATAGGCCATGAGGTTGGTCATGTATTGGCACATCACAGTGCTGAGCGAATGTCGGTGCAGAGTGTGGCGGGAACCGGCACTCAGCTAGTTGGCGTATTACTGGGTGAAGGTGCAGGAAAAGAGACCGTCATGGGCTTGCTTGGTTTAGGCACCCAGTTCGGCGTGGTGCTGCCCTATGGCCGCGCGCAGGAGTCGGAGGCGGATATCGTTGGTTTAGATCTCATGGCCAAGGCGGGATTTAACCCTGCCGCCAGCGTCGACTTGTGGAAAAACATGAGTGCTTTAAGCGATGGCCAGCCCCCAGAGTTTATGTCGACTCACCCTTCGCATTCTTCGCGGATTAAAGATTTACAGAGGCAAATGGTAACGGCAACACCACTTTATGAGAAGGCCAAGGCAAACGGCATTCGGCCGGCTTGTAAACGGTAGTACTGCAAATCTAGAATATAATTTCTGTGCTGCGGTCATCTTGGTTGCAGGGTATTTTGCTGGTCGCAGTTATTCGTCGCAGCAAGCGCGGTGATTCATAGACAGGGCTGGTGCCGCGCAGTCGGGTTTGCCAATGACTTTTGCCGGAACACCAGCAACCATGGTGTGTGCGGGAACATCTCTTAAAACCACACTGCCTGCCATTACCTGCGCGCCTTCCCCAATACGGATATTCCCAAGAATTTTAGCACCAGCACTGAGGAGTACGCCGTCGCCCACTTTCGGGTGGCGATCGCCTTCTTCTTTGCCGGTTCCGCCCAGGGTAACCGATTGCATGATCGACACATTGTTGCCGACCACGGCCGTTTCGCCGATGACAATCCCTGTGGCGTGATCCATTAAAATACCGCGACCGATTTTGGCTGCCGGATGAATATCAACACTGAACTCGCAAGATATCCGGTTTTGAAAAAATAGCGCTAATGAAGTTCTACCTTGGCTCCAGAGCCAGTGGGCAATGCGATAGGACTGCAGCGCGTGAAAACCTTTAAAGTACAAAAAGGGTACCGAAAGGCTAGAGCAGGCAGAATCGCGCTCGAATACCGCGCAAATATCGGCTCTTATCGCCTTGCCTATGCTGGGGTCTGCGGCAAAGGCTTTTTCAATCACTTCCCGCACTAATAAAGCTGAGGCCGCGGGGCTGTTTAAAATATGCGCTAGATGGAAGCTGAGCGCGGTTTCTAAACTGTCGTGATTCAGAATGGTCGCGTGTAGGAAGCTTGCCAGTACCGGCTCGCGCTCGACCTCGCAGGCGGTCTCCTTGCGGATGGTCTGCCAAACAGGATCCGGGTTGATAGCGGTTGTTTTTGCGGGATTGCTCATCGTTAATGCAACGTCGGTAAATGTAGCCATAGTATAACGCTGCCAGCGGGCTAGAGAATAGGGGGTAGATATAGGCTTAAATTTGCCGCTCGGGTGTGCAGTTACATTCCCATAGCGCTTGTCCGGCAAGATGGTATTTGCGTTCAAAGGCGGTGATTGTCTCTGTGGGTAGATAGGCGGTGCTGTCGGCGCTATGGCCGGCAATTTTTAGCGCCGCGGCGAATTCTTCTACATACAACTTCCAATTACTTCGCAGTGTGATTTTGCCGCCAAGCTGCAGTAGTGCTGGAAAAACCGCGGAGCCGTGTACTCGGTATTGTAGTTGAACACTTTTCGGCCAGGGGTTGGGGTAGAGTAAAAAGTGCTTATCCAGTTGCCAATTAGCATCGACGGCTAAGCGCCAAAAATCGTCTACGTCGGCTCGTACCAAGATGTAATTCGCTGGAGTCTCTGCTTGCGTGGACTGATGGCGCTGTAATCGCGCTGCAGATTTGTCTATGCCGATAATCGAAGCATTGGGGAATTGTCGCGCCAGTTCACGGCTACTTTCACCAGTGCCGCAAAAGGAGTCGAGTATGATGTTTTGCGATCGCGGTGCTAACCAATCACAGGCGGCTATGAATGCGTCAACATTATGCTGTGCATAGGGCTTTTGAAAATGATGACGCAGGTGCTTGGTCACCGTCGCTTCTAAGTTCGGGTGAATCGCGCTCTGATTACTGCTTACTTCCCTCGGCGGGGCATTGTCACTGCGTTTTTTCATGAATTGGTAATATGGTATCGATTGCCCTAGGGGGCGCTCCTTGCGACACTAGCGCATCATTAAAATAATGGGAAGCTAATGCGACAGGACAGAAGACCCTACTGGGTGAAAAAAAATTATTTGCGTTTCCGCAGTTGGTATACGCAGCAATTCTTAAAGCCTGCATGCGACTATCTTGGCGATTATCCCACTTTTATGAAGCCTTGGTATATCTCCATTTCAGGACCCAATATCGAAATCGGGCGGTGCGCGACGGTGATCGGTGAGCCCGAGAATCGCGTCAAGATTGGAGTTTGGGGCAAGGATGAAAAAAGTGGCCGCATAAAAATTGGTGACTACGTGTTGATTAGCCCTGGTACACGTATTTCTGCGGCCAATGAAATTCTGATCGGTGACGGCGTGATGATGGCGAATGGCGTCTACATTACTGACAGTGATTGGCATGAGCTTTATGATCGCAGCCGTCGGAGTGAGGCAGTCACTCCGGTGCATATCGCTAATAATGTTTGGCTAGGTGATCGCTGCACAATTTTGAAAGGCGTTACGATTGGTGAGAACAGCGTTGTGGCTGCCTGTGCAGTGGTTAGTAAAGACGTTCCTGCTAATGTAATTGTGGCGGGGAATCCAGCGGTTGTTGTCAAAGAACTTGACCCCGACAGACCGATGAAAACCCGCGCGGATTATTTTTCTAATCCAGCTCAATTAGAGACTTTTTTCGACGGAGTCGACAAAATGGTCTTAAGCAATAATGGCTTTTTAAATTGGTTGCGAACACTGATAATGCCCAACGCTAGAGATTGAAGGCTGCTAACTAAGAATTAAAGGATGTTTTATTCTTAGTTACGACATGTTTCCGTTTGTGCGGCTAGTGAATGGCGGCAAGAATAAATAAAACTAACAACTATGATGTGGGTGAGTGTTAATGAGTATTGCGTTTTGGTGTGTTTTTATCGCGGGCGTTATGCCTGGTTTGACGTCCTTGATTGCTAAGATTGGTAAAACTGAACAAGGTCACTTTGATAATAATAATCCCCGTCAGTGGTTGGGCGGTTTAGATGGCTGGCGCGCGCGATCTGTTGCCGCAATGCAAAATGGCTTCGAGGGTTTCCCGCTGTTTGCGGCAGCAGTAATTATTGCACAATTTGGTGGTGCCGCTCAGGAAAGTGTCAACCTCTTGGCTATGGGCTACATTGGTATTCGGGTCGTCTTTACCATTTGCTATTTAAAAGATTGGGCAACACTGCGCAGTTTGGTATGGTTTGCTGGAATTGGTGTGATTCTAAGTTTGCTGTGCATTACGCCAGCGGTGTCAGCTTAGTACCCTTTTGCGTCGATAACTGACGTTGTAAGTAGTGCCGGCGTGTGTGTGCCGCCGGCATTATTTTTTGGTTTTTTAGTGCTGCGGAGTGTCGAACAATTCTAGAATGGCAGGCCGACCTTCTGAACCAATTAGTACTTTTTCCCCATCTGCAGTAAAGGTTGCAGCCTCTGTCTGACGCATGCGATTTTTGGTAATTGCGAAGGCATTTTTATTAAGTGCCTCTAGCCAGCTTTCAGTTTTTTCGCGCTTAAAATAATAGGTGTTTCGTAAAGTCACAATCAGTGCCATGTCACCCTTGGGGCTAAATTCCATGGCCGTTGGTGAACCGCCACTGATACCACCTTGTCGTTGAGCAGTGTGCTTTTCAATACTGGGAATACTGCGAACTTCACCCATATAGGTCAGGGGTATAGCCTTAGCGGTTATCGCATCAAGGGAAAATCGATACAGGCGAGGGTGGCTGTCGCGTTTGGTTAATATGTATACAAGGCGCTCGGCGGCATCAACCGCAAGGGCTTCGGCATCGTGGGGGCCATCTTCATACACCAGGGAGTAGTGACGGAGGATATTGCTTTGGACTATTGCTTTGCTGACGTTCTCTGGCTCACGGACAAGATAGACATCGGTGAATGGTCGCAGCATCATATTGTCGCCGATATCACCGATGAGTAAATACGCGCCGCTGCTATCCTTGAAACTGCTCATATCCTCCCAGTCAAAGGCGCTACTGCCATTGATGATTAATTGGGTCACAGCGTTGCCCTTATCATCGAATGAGAACAGTCGTCCGCGATCACCGCTGTCATTGTGTGCCCAAAAGTGATTTTTGCGCAGGTAGCTGCTGGCAAGGCCACTCATTTCTGTCAGCAAGGTCTCTTTCGCTGCGAAGCGTTGATGATCTGCTTGCTTGAGGTCTAGTGCCGCTGCTGCGGACGTAAAATAAATCGGCAGAAACAGCATGAGTGTAAATGCGCGGAAAAGATGGCTAGATGAAAGGGGCATGCAGGTCCTTTTTAATTGGAATCCTTAAGCGGCAATTCGACGGTGAGCTTGATAGTAATGCGCTTCGATATCCTTGGAGGCTATTTTAGCGGCTTGGTTCCAGGCAAAGATGATTCGCGTAGTCTTGCTGAAAACAAGGGGTCACGGGTATTGCACGGATAGTAAGAGGTTTTGTGAGCTCAAACTAGAATCTTCGCGTTGAATCCTCAGCATAGTGACTGATTGTGAGTTTTAAGTTGCCGTGGCGCTCGCCCTTGTTGGTTGCGGACTTACATTGCGGATTGATTTTGGAGATGAACGAGAAGACGCGCTGAGCGTGCGCGGGGTGATTAATGTAAGCACCCCGCGCATTGTCGGTTTTAAATATCAGCGGCCAAACGTGTGCCCTGATCGATCGCTCGTTTAGCGTCTAATTCAGTGGCTAAATGGGCGCCACCAATTAGATGGCAGGGAGCGTTTAGCCCTTCAGTAAGCTCCGTTAGTGAATCCTGACCAGCACAAATGATAATGTTATCAACATCTAGTACCCGTTCTTCACTGCCGATGCGAATGTGGAGGCCGGCGTCATCGATTTTTACGTACTCACAGCCCGGCATCATACTAACCCCTTTCTTCTGCAGGCCGGCGCGGTGAATCCAGCCTGTGGTTTTACCTAGGTCGCGGCCAATCTTAGACGCCTTGCGCTGCAGTAAAAACACTTCACGGGGTGACGCTGAGGGTTCAGCTGTTATGCCTTCTATGCCGCCGCGGGCTTGTAAGCTCATGTCGACACCCCATTCACGCATAAAGGTAGGAATGTTGGTGCTGGCGTCACTGCTATGAGTAAGAAACTCAGCCACATCAAAACCAATCCCGCCGGCACCAATAATAGCGACTTTTTTACCCACGGGCTTGCCGTCGCGAATGACGTCGAGATAGCTCATGACTTTTGCATGACCTATGCCTTCAATAGGTGGTGTGCGTGGTTTGATACCGGTGGCCAGTACCACTTCATCGAAACCGCCATCGTTCAAGATTTTTTGACTCACAGTCACGCCGAGTTTGCTTGTCACGCCAGTGACTTCTAAACGGCGAGTAAAATAACGAATCGTTTCCTCAAACTCTTCCTTGCCGGGCACTTTTTTCGCGATATTGAACTGACCACCAATGGTGGCTGCGGCATCAAATATAGTGACATTGTGGCCGCGCTCGGCTGCAGTAGTGGCAAATGCCAAGCCTGCGGGGCCTGCGCCGACCACAGCGATATTTTTACGATGACTGGTCGCCGTGATGATGACTTCGGTTTCGTGACAGGCGCGGGGGTTAACCAAACAGCTGGTTAATTTACCGCTAAAAATATGATCCAAACAGGCTTGATTACAGCCGATGCAGGTGTTGATCTCATCGCTGCGCCCGGCGGCTGCTTTAACAATAAAGTCAGAGTCGGCAAGGAATGGACGAGCCATTGAGACCATGTCGGCATCGCCGCGAGCCAATACTTCCTCGGCAACTTCTGGAGTGTTAATGCGGTTTGAGGTAATTACCGGCACAGACAGGCCAGCGCGGAACTTTGCGGTTACCCAAGTAAAAGCGGCGCGGGGAACCTTGGTGGCGATGGTGGGAACGCGTGCTTCATGCCAGCCGATACCGGTATTTATTAAGGTGGCGCCGGCGACCTCAACGGCCTTCCCCAAGGCCATTACTTCATCGAAGCTGCTGCCACCTTCGACAAGATCCAACATGGATAGGCGGTAAATAATAATGAAGTTTTCGCCAGTGGCTTCCCGTACTCGTCTGACGATTTCTACCGGTAGACGCATGCGATTTTCATAGCTGCCACCCCATTCGTCATCGCGATGATTGGTGCGCTGGGCTAAAAACTGATTAATGAAGTAGCCCTCAGAGCCCATGATTTCGACACCGTCATAGCCGGCCTTTTGAGCTAGAACTGCGGTGCGTATAAAGTCTTGGATTTGTTCTTCTATTTGATCCGTAGAGGCTGCTTCTGGAGTATAGACGTTGATTGGCGCGCGGATGGCTGATGGCGCGATAGGGTTTTCGTTAAAGGCGTAGCGACCGGTGTGCAAGATTTGCAAACAGATTTTGCCATCTGCAGCATGGACGGCGTCGGTGACAATGCGGTGACCGACGCAGTCGTCTTCACTGCGGAGCATTTTGGTGTGCTCGTGGGTTGCCGCGCGTATATTCGGGCCGAAGCCGCCGGTCACAATTAGCGATACACCGCCGCGGGCACGTTCCGAGAAGAAGGCAGCCATGCGTTCAAAGCCATTGTCGACTTCTTCTAGGCCGGTGTGCATAGAGCCCATAATCACGCGGTTCTTCAGTACAGTGAAGCCGAGGTCCAGCGGTTTCAGCATATTTGGGTATTGGCTCATGGTATTGCGCTCCGGTGTATCGTTTGGGCCTAAGTTATTCGGCGATGGTGTGTTTTTTACTGCCGAAAGGGAAACTAGACAGTGTCAAGTTTGTCGAGATTAACGCTCAATATAGACAGTGTCAAGATTGCTTGTTAAATTGTCGCCATGATAAATACCGACAAATCTTCAGTTGAACCCTACCCATTGAGTGATAAGCCCTATCATCACGGGGATTTACGCCGCCAAATTCTTGATGAGGCGGCCCGCTTGCTGAAAGAAGAAGGGGAGGCGGGATTGTCCATGCGTAAATTGGCGCAGAATCTTGGGGTATCCCGCACCGCGCCATACCATCACTTCACCGACAAGCAGGCACTTTTGTGTGGCGTGGCGGAGGAGGGCTTTCGCCGCCTGCGAGAAGTCGTTCGGGCGCAGCCCTATATGGAAGGTGCGCAGATTAGTGAAGCGGCGGTGCGTGAATTTGTTCGACGCTATGTGCAGTTTTCCATTGATAACGCGGAATACTATGAGTTGATGTTCGGGGCGCGTCTATGGAAGTCTCAGCAGCTCACCGATTCGCTTAAGCTTGAGGCGTATGCCGCCTTTAAGATCTATCTGGAACACATACGTATTTGGCAGCAGTCCATCGGTAATACTAATATCGATGCCTTGCGTTTTGCCCAGGTTAGCTGGTCTACGCTGCATGGTATGAGTCGTTTATTGATTGATGGTATTTATCTTGATGCAACGGCCATCAATGTAATGAGTGACGCTGCTGCGAAGATGTTTTGGCAGCAGCTCTGCATGCCAGCGTAGATCGTTATATAATCTGCTCGCCTTGATTCGCCCTTACGAGGGTGCCGCACTACTGCTTGCCAAGGGTCCACACATCGCCGACACTCTTTGGCGATTTATTTTCAATTGCGGCCGCTCGCTTCGGTCGCTGTCAGTAAGGAGTGTTCGTGTCAGCCATTATCAGTGTTCAAAATTTGAACAAAATCTACGAATCTGGATTTCAAGCGCTAAACGACGTTTCTCTTGATATCCGCCGCGGTGAAATATTTGCGCTGCTCGGTCCCAATGGTGCCGGCAAAACAACCATGATTAGCATTATCTGCGGCATTGTGAACCCAAGCTCGGGCCTTGTTACCGCCGATGGTCATGACATCATTGATGATTTTCGAGCCGCGCGCAGCAAAATTGGCCTGGTGCCACAGGAACTCTGCACGGATGGTTTTGAAAGTGTGATATCCACCGTGAACTTTAGTCGCGGGCTGTTTGGTCGTCCGCCAAATAAGGCGTATATCGAGAAAATTCTGCGCCAATTATCCCTTTGGGAAAAACGCGATGCTCGCATTATGACGCTTTCGGGCGGCATGAAGCGCCGGGTGATGATCGCCAAAGCCTTGTCTCATGAGCCCGAAATTTTGTTTCTTGATGAGCCGACTGCGGGCGTCGACGTAGAGTTGCGTCGGGATATGTGGGACATGGTGCGCGACCTTCGCAAGCGCGGCGTCACCATTATCTTAACCACCCATTACATTGAAGAAGCCGAAGAGATGGCAGACCGTATCGGAGTAATCAGTCGTGGCAAGTTAATTCTTGTGGAAGAAAAAGATGCGCTGATGGAGAAACTGGGGCAAAAACAATTGCGACTGCAATTGCAAAAACCGCTGCTTGAATTGCCTGAGGAATTAAAAAGTTACCCCTTATCTCTGACCCATAATGGCTTAGAGCTGATATACCACTTTGATACTACCGGCGATCAAACTGGTATTGCAGATTTATTCCAGCGCTTAAATGAACATGGTATCGACTACAAAGATATACAGTCTAAGCAGCGTTCCTTAGAGGAAATATTTGTGAGTTTAGTCACCGAGCGAGCGACCCCTGCAACGGAGGCCGCAGAATGAATATTAACGCGATAAAAGCGATTTATAAATTTGAGTTAAATCGAACCTGGCGCACTATTATGCAAAGTATTGCGTCACCGGTAATCTCTACCTCACTGTATTTTGTGGTGTTTGGATCGGCGATCGGTTCCCGTATGGTTGAGATTGACGGGGTGAGCTACGCGGCATTTATTATCCCTGGTTTGGTTATGCTCGCACTGCTGACTGAAAGTATTTCCAATGCGTCCTTTGGTATTTATTTTCCTAAATATAACGGCACCATTTATGAAATTTTGTCGGCGCCGATTTCTGCGAAAGAAATCGTATTGGGCTATGTCGGTGCGGCTACAACGAAGTCAGTGATTGTTGGCAGCATTATTTTAATTACCGCAAATTTATTTGTCGATTATCATATTGCGCACCCTTTTTGGATGGTGACTTTCTTAGTGCTTACTGCGGCTACGTTTAGTCTATTTGGCTTTATTATTGGCATTTGGGCAGATGGTTTTGAAAAACTGCAGGTTGTACCGATGCTGATCGTGACGCCGCTTACCTTTCTGGGTGGCAGCTTCTATTCAATTAGTATGTTGCCGCCGCTGTGGCAATCTATCACCTTGGCAAATCCGGTGGTGTATTTGATAAGCGCCTTTCGCTGGAGCTTTTACGGCGTCTCGGATGTCAATGTGGGTGTCAGCGTGGCAATGATTTTATTATTTATGGGGCTATGCTTGCTCGGTATTGCATGGATATTTCGCACTGGCTACCGTCTAAAGAGTTGAGTTCGATGTTGGCAAATGTTTCCGCAGTGTTATTTGATTTGGATGGCACGCTCATTGATTCCGGCTTAGATTTTCAGCTGCTGCGCAAGAACTTGGCGTGTCCAGCAGACGTAGACATACTAAGCTATTTGGCTGATTTGCCGACGCCGCAGCAACGCGCTGAGGTAGAGCAAACCATACATGAATTTGAAATGGCGGGCGCCGCACTATCCACGTGGATGCCGGGCGCTGAAGCGTTGCTCGAGGCATTAGCTAGGGCGGGAATTAGCACTGGTATAGTGACCAGGAACACCCGCGCAGCCTTTGATGTGTGCAGCAAGCGCTTAGCAATACCGCCAATTGACGTCATCACCCGTGAAGATGCCCCTGCCAAGCCTGACCCTACCGGCTTACTGAATTTAGCCGCGAAGTTTTCGGTCTTACCTGGAAATGCCATTTACGTAGGTGATTATGTTTACGATTTACAGGCCGCCAGAGCAGCTGGGATGCGGAGCTGTCTGTATGATCCTGGTGGTGATGCTAGCTTTGCAGATTTGGCGGACATCCGTATCCGTCATTTCGATCAGTTGGCGACGCTGTTAAACGCGGCTATTAATACTCGATAACAATTTTTCCAAAATGCTGCCCTGTTTCTTGGTAGCGAAATGCTGCGCCGAGCTCTTCTAAGCCAAAACTGCGATCGATGACCGGGCGTATACCTGAGGTATTGATCGCTTTTACCATGGCATTCTGCATATCTGCACTGCCTACCGAAATCCCCGTCATCCGCAGTTGCTTGCTAAACATCTTGGGTAGCATTAACTCCGCTGTGAAGCCGCCGAGAACACCGATTAGCGATATATGGCCGCCGACGCGAGCCGCGTTGATGGAACTCGCTAGGGTAGCGTGACCGCCAATATCTAAAACATGGTCGACGCCTCCGTCCGAGAGTTTATTAATAGTCGCTCCCCATTTTGGATCGTTTTTATAGTTGATGACCTTATCTGCGCCCAGCTGGGTGAGTCGCTCAGCTTTGTGGTCTGAAGACGTTGTCGCATAGATATACGCACCTGCTGCTTTGGCGATTTGGAGCGCGAATACTGACACTCCGCCGGAGCCCTCTATCAGCACCGTATCCCCGGCTTGCAGCCGGCCTTCAACAATCAGTGCGCGCCAGGCCGTGAGTGCGGCGCAGGGCAGGGTTGCCGCTTCGGCGTAGCTATAGTTGAGAGGTATTGCGGTTAATGAATCTTGCGATACGCATGATTTCTCGACCGCACAGCCGTTAACCGTATCGCCGGTCACGGCGCGGGTTTTGGCTTTTGTGGCTTGGCCCTCTAGCCAATTTGGGAAAAAAGTCGACATCACTTTATCGCCCACCTGCCATTTGCTGACGCCTTCACCTGTGGCAATAACATCACCGGCGCCGTCAGACATTGGAATTCTGCCATCTTCAACAGCAAGGCTGCCATTGGCGACGAGATAGTCATGGTAGTTTAGTGAGCTGGCCCGCCACCGAACCAATATTTCGCCCCGCCCGGGTGTGGGTTCTAGTGCGTCAGTGACGGTGATAGTGTCCAGTGACACGGGCTTATTGATGGATACGACGCGCATTTGAGTCTCCGGTGCGGCTTGAATATTTAGCGGGCTTGCGGCGAATATGGACGCAATCATAGCAAACTTATTTCTGCGCTGTATTTGCGCCGCAACTGTCCGCTAGCTTTTTTTAGAAAGCGTGCAGCGCAGTACTGTAACTATTTCCGATAGAGCTGTTGTATCCTAGTGTTTGGGATATAGGGGTGGTTATGAGCTTAGTGGAAGACTTTGTCGCACATTTAAAACTTGAACAGATTGGCGACAATGAGTTTGTCGGCTACAGCCCTTATTCAGCGGCAAAGAGTCATGTTTATGGTGGGCAGGTTTTGGGACAGGCCTTATTCGCGGCGAGTTGGGGCCTTGATGATCGCCAATGCCATTCTTTAAGCGCCCAGTTTTTGCGAGCAGGGAGCTTGGATGGAGCGATTCATTTCAAGCTTGAAAAGCTCCGTGATGGCCGTAATTTCAGTGTGCGACGAGTGTCTGCGGTGCAGGCTGGGCGGGAGCTGCTAACACTAGATGCCTCATTTCATGTTGACGCTCAGGGGTTTGATCAGCAGCCGACCATGCCCGAGGTCTTGGGGCCGGAATCGTGTCGCTCAATGACGTCTTACAAGGATAATTTCCAAGCGCTGGGTTTGGATAGGCTTTATGATTTTTTTGTGACCCAGAGTATTTTTGAATTCCGTTGTATAGAGCTGCCCTCTTATTTAGAACTGAGCAATCGTCCGGCGGCGCAGCGGATGTGGTTAAGGGCCGAGCAAGATATACCCAATGATCAAGCCTTGCAGCGCGCAATGTTGGCGTATGTCAGCGACCATAATTTTATTCGCACAGCCTCTTTGCCTTATCGCCAGCAGATCTCTAAGCAGCCATCTCAGATGGCGACCTTGAATCATTCGATGTGGATTCATCGGCCCCTTAATCTTAGCGATTGGCATTTATACGATGTTCACAGTGCGAATTGCTTTGGCGATCGAGCCTTAGTGATCGGTCATATATTTGCCCAAACGGGTGAGCTGGTAGCGACAGTTGTGCAAGAGGGTTTGCTGCGCTTACTTGATGGCGATGAGCACGCGGCGTTTAGTGAGAATACTTAAATAATAACGACAAAGGTTTTATAGATTGATGCGGGCTAGGCCATCTTGTTATTGGCCTGCGGCGCCCAAAAGACTGATACCACTATTCAAGGTAAGGAAATATGTACCTAATAGAGCCCTCGGGCTGGCTGGCCAATGCGATTAAGCATCCGTCGCCAAACTATAATCAGCGCCCAGACTGGGCTGAGATTAGTCTGCTCGTTATTCACAATATCAGCTTGCCTGCGGGCCGATTCGGTGGACCCTATGTCCATCAGCTATTTAGCAATTGCCTAGATTGTGACGCCCATCCTAGCTTCGACGATTTACGAGGCCTTAATGTCTCTGCACATGTATTTATTGATCGAAATGGCACAATCCACCAATTTGTTTCTTTTAATGACCGCGCCTGGCATGCCGGTGTGTCGCAGTTTGACGGTCGGGATAGCTGCAACGATTTCAGTATTGGTATCGAGCTGGAAGGCGCCGATGATATTGTCTATACGCAGGCCCAATACAGAGAGTTAATAGCGGTCACCGAAAGCGTGCAGAGCTACTATCCCGCCATCACCGCAGCACGTATAGTTGGGCATTGCGATATAGCGCCGGGGCGTAAAACCGATCCGGGTTCGGCATTTGATTGGGTCTCTTATAAAAATGCATTGGGATAGATTATGGAATTTTTTGCAATTCTAATTGCTTGGGCGGCGGTGCAATTTTGGGGTAGTGGCGGCGTTATCCAGGAAGATAATTGGTTTATAAGCTACCGAGAGAAAACGACCGGCGTGGCCAATAGTAGCCTGCGATTATTATTACTGGTCGGGCTGCCAGTGTTTGGCGTGTTTATAGTGCTGTGGTGGCTGGCGCCGATATTATTTGGTCTGCCGGTGTTCTTGCTAAGTGTTGCCTTGTTGCTCTATAGCTTGGGACGCGGTGATTTTCAGATATTGCTCAAACTCTATCTTAATAGTTGGCAGCGTGCCGATTTGGAAGGTGCTTATCAGCATGGTCGCGGATTTAGTGCCGAGCTCTGTGAAACCGGCGCTGATAACGCACTGCAACTTCATTTAAGCGTTCGCAAAGCGATGTTTTACCAAGGTTTTGAGCGCTGGTTTGCGGTGGTATTTTGGTTTGTATTAGCGGGCCCTGCGGCCGCCTTGGCCTATCGTTTATTATTCCTGCTCGCCAATGACGATCAACTTAAACAGCAAGATCGCGACCGCGCTGCCGCCGTTTTGGTCTATATGGAATGGTTGCCGGTTCGGCTCTTGGTGCTTGCCTTTGCCGTCATCGGCAATTTCGACAGTTGTATCGCCTCAGTGCGAGAGAATTTTAAAAGCCAGCAGCCTTCAGCTGAGCTTTTAGATACGGTGGGAATGAAGGCGCTACCAGTCTACTTGCCTGAAGGGCAGGTAGACGGTGAGCAATTTATAAAATTGGCGGCGGAGGAATTGTCGGCAGTTCAGCATTTACTGTCTCGCAGCTTGTTAGTGTGGGTGTGTGTGGTGGCAGTGCTACAGTTGATATAATGACCGGTGTATTAATAAAATTAGAGGGAGCTTATTTTGCGGATTGGCGTTGATCTTGGCGGTACAAAAATTGAAGGCGTTTTGCTGGCGGACGGCGGTGAGCAACTTGCAAGGGAACGGGTTGCAACCCCCGGTCATAGCTATGAGGCAGTGGTAGAAGCCATTGCCGCGCTGGTCGAACGCTTGCAGGCAAAAGCCAGTGGTGCAGCGACGGTGGGGCTAGGTGGCCCAGGCGCAATATCTTCAGTAACCGGCTTAATCAAAAATAGTAATACCCTTGCCATTAGCGGTCGAGCGCTGCCCGCCGATGTGGGCGCTAGACTCGGCTGTGAAGTGCGCTTTAGTAACGACGCCAATTGCTTTGCGCTGTCTGAAGCAGTGGATGGAGCGGGCGCAGAATACCCGACCGTGTTTGGCGTTATTATCGGCACCGGCACCGGTGGGGGCGTGGTAATAGATAAAAAAGTACTGGCCGGTGTGAACAGTATTGCCGGCGAGTGGGGGCACAACTTAATGCCCGGTGCGACAGAGGCACGGCGCTGCTATTGCGGGCGGCTAGACTGTATTGAAACCTATTTATGCGGTGGAGGCTTAGCCAAGAGTTATCGGGTGGCCGGTGGTGAAGCGATTATGGCCCCAGAGATAGCCAGCCGCGCCGCGGTGGGTGAGGTCTTAGCCACAACCGTGCTGGACAATTACTGTCGGCAACTGGCGCGGGCACTGTCAGGTGTTATCAATTTGCTCGATCCCGCTGCGATTGTGCTGGGTGGCGGGGTATCGAATATCGATATTATTTATCAAAAAGTCCCGCAGTATTGGATGGAATATGTCTTTAGCGATAATTGCATGACGACCTTGGTGAAAGCAAAATACGGAGATAGCAGCGGTGTGCGGGGCGCGGCATGGCTGTGGTGAATGAGTGCGCGGCTCGATTTGATTAAGCCTGTTCTCTCAAGTCTTGTTTTCACGAGCGGCGCAGGGAAAACAAGACCGTAAAGCAGTTGGGTTTATCGTTTGTCTGCCTGCAGCCACAGCACTTCTTGGCTGCCATTGCGGCGCGCTAGCAGTCTGGCCATAACAAATAAAAAGTCTGACAATCTATTTAAATATTGCCGGCCAGTCGCATTAACCTCATCCGTTTTGTTCAGTGCAACCAGGCAGCGTTCAGCGCGCCGACATACTGATCGGGCGATATGGCACAGAGCTGCGGGTTTATTGCCGCCGGGTAGAATAAAGTTTTTCAAGGGCGGCAAGTCTTCGTTTAAGGCATCTAAACTGCTTTCTAGTTCGCCAATGCGCTCGGCGCTAATCATGGTATAGCCGGGTACGGCAAGTTCGCCACCGAGATCAAATAGATCGTGTTGAATACGCGCCAACAAGGGCATATAGGCATCATCGGAGGGGAGTTCCGCCATTAATAAGCCAAGAAAGGAATTGAGTTCGTCGACTGTGCCGATGCTTTCCATGCGATGATGGTCTTTGTCGATACGCGAGCCATCGCCGAGTCCGGTGGTACCGTCATCGCCGGTGCGAGTATAAATCTTAGATAATCTATGTCCCATATTTCCCTCTGTTGTGGCCCGTCTTGTAGAATAAGCGATTAACTATACGTCAGATCACTTCAGCGTGGCAGTATTGACAGTGATCTATAGGAGGCGTTGCAGTGCTGGAACTGTATCTTGGTGGTGCGCGGTCGGGTAAAAGCGCTTTGGCTGAGCGCCGAATTCGTGAGTCGGCAAGTCATGTGCAGCGAGTTTATATTGCCACCGCGACAGCGGGTGATGAGGAAATGACGGCGCGTATTGCCCATCATCAACGTCAGCGCAGAGATGATGGCTGGCAAACAATAGAGGCGCCAGAAGAGCTGGCAGCTGCCATTCGCAGTCATGCTGGCACAGATATCGCAATATTGGTGGACTGCTTAACGCTTTGGTTGAGCAATTGGCTAATGAAGGATGATTTGTCGCATTGGCACACTGCGCGCGATGCTTTTTACCAGGTGTTGCGCCAGGCCGATGGTCATATTGTATTGGTGAGTAACGAGGTGGGGCAGGGAATTGTGCCGCTGGGATCATTAAGTCGGCAATTTGTCGATGAATCGGGACGCTTGCATCAGGACCTCGCTGCGATGGCAGATAGGGTCGTGCTGGTTACCGCGGGTTTAGAGCAAGTTCTGAAAGGATAGAGTATGTCACATTGGTATGAGGAGTTAGCGCCAGAAGCTGACGAAGAATTTCGCGCTGCGGCGCAGGCGCGGCAGGCAAGTTTAACTAAGCCGCTTGGCTCCCTAGGTCGACTGGAAGATGTTGCCATTCAACTCTCCGCGGTCCAGCGGACACTGCAGCCCCATGTCGATAAAGCCTTGATCGCTGTTTTTGCCGGTGATCATGGTGTGACCACCGAGGATGTATCTGCCTATCCGCAGTCGGTGACCTCGGAGATGGTACGCAATTTTTCCAGCGGCGGTGCGGCGATCAGTATTTTGGCTAAGGCTATGGGCGTCGATTTTAAAGTGATTAACGTTGGCACGGTCTACGCACTGGAAGATCTGCCTAATGTGTTAGATATGCGCGTTGGTGCAGGCACCCAGAATATGTGCGTTACCGAAGCCATGACCTTGGATCAATGCGAGGAAGCCATGGCCGTCGGCCGCGATATTATTGATCAAGCCGGCGATATTGATATCTTTATTGGTGGTGAGATGGGTATCGGTAATAGCACCTCAGCGGCCGCGCTGGCGGTGGCGCATACCCGTTTGTCGGCAACGGCTATGGTGGGACGCGGCACCGGTATTAGCGACCAAATGTTGGCGAAAAAATCAGCGGTAGTGACCCGCGCTATGTCGCGGCATTTACCGCATATGAAAAATGGCATGGAAGTGATGCGTCGCATTGGCGGTTACGAAATTAGTGCCTTGGCCGGCGCCTATATTCGCGCCGCGCAGAAGGGTATAGCGGTATTGGTCGATGGCTATATATGCACAGCGGCGGCGATGTCGGCGGTGCGGATCAATCCCTCAATTCGTCCCTGGTTATTTTTCTCACACTGCTCGGCAGAACCCGGCCATGGCCGCCTGCTGAATAAAATGGAAGCTGAACCGCTGCTGCAGTTGGATATGCGATTAGGGGAGGGCAGCGGCGCGGCCTTGGCCCTGCCAATTATGCAGGCGGCCTGTCGGCTGCAAATAGAAATGGCGAGTTTTGAACAAGCCGGCGTCAGCCGCGGCGATAACTAAAGTAGGAATGCCGCTATGGCCAAGGTAATAACAACCAAAATTGACTTGTTACGTCACGGCGCTTGCGAAGGTGGCGAGATCTTTCGCGGCAGTACCGACGTTGCGCTCAGCGATCTTGGCTGGCAGCAAATGCGCGACAAGGTTGCGACTATGGGCGATGCTGGCTGGCATCATATTGTGAGTTCGCCGCTACAGCGCTGTCAGCGTTTTGCAGACATGCTGGCGGCAGAGCGCAATACACCCTTGGCAGTGCGTGACGATCTGCGAGAAATACACTTTGGCGATTGGGAAGGTTTGGCGCATGACGTTGCGCGTCAACGCTTTCCGCAGGAGTGGTCTGACTTTTGGGCGTCTCCCGCCGATGCTAGCCCGCCAAATGGCGAAGCCATGCCTGACTTTTGTCAGCGCATTACCACCGAGCTCGACGCGATTGCCCAGCAGTACCAAGGTCAATCGGTCTTATTGGTTGCCCATGGCGCCGTTATTCGAGTGATGATTTGCCATTGGCTTGGTATGCCCATGTCTTCAATGACCCGCGTGGGTGTTCCCTATGCTGGTCTTACCCGATTTAATGTCTACCACCAAGAAGGTAAAAAACCTTGGGTGCAGTTGGGCAGTCACTACTAGCGACCTGGTACAACATACAAAGTCGCTGCCGCTATAATTGCGGCAGTGACATAAAGTATTTAGCTAGGGCTCTAAGCGGTCTTAAAGGCGGCTGAGTAATTCGCGTTTTTTGGTATTAAACTCATCTTCGGTTAAGGCGCCGGCATCGCGTAATTGCGCTAATTTTTCTATCAATCCAAGGATGGTCTGAGTGTCTGTTGATGACGACGAATTTGCCCGTGGCGCATTGTTGCTGGAAGTTTGTTCCTGATATGTGGGCGCGGGTTTTTGCGGCGTTCGCGAGGCAAAATTAGTTTGTGGTGCGGGTGCAATACCGGGGCCGGAAATTAACGGCAAACTACTCACGGCTATGGTGCCAAACTGACTGCTAAAAGTGAGTGAGGTATTGCCACCCTGTTGCTGGCTGACGCCGCTAATATTGTTATTGAGCGTGTCGTATACCGACACCTGGCCATTCAACTCAATCGCTAAGCGATTGGGAAAGACCGCATAGCGGATATTGTTCTGTGAGCCACTACTAAAGGGCCTACCCAAATTTCCAGGCCACCAGTTCTGACTGCCGGGTGTGCCGGCGGGGATCACTGGGAACATTTGGTTATTGGCCAGTGCGTTAGCTAATTCACCACACAGGTTATTGACGGTATTCTTTAGTCCGTAGTTGAACATATCGCCTACCATAGTCATTCCACCGCGCATCCATTGGCCGGAACCGCCAAGCTCAGGGCAGTTAAATTGGGCCATGGAGCTGCCACCGTTGTTGACGGCAACCAGCATATGAATCACAGCATCTCGACTTAAGTTGTAGCGGCCTGACAGGTCATTGACGATATTGTTGCCGGCATCGGTTAACTGTTGCATAAGACTCTCACTGCGTTTGACGATAGAGACGTAAAGGCCCTTGGAAAAAACTGAGTAGTTGTCTGGGAGGCTAAGAAAGCGGAATAGACAAACTACAAAGTGACAGTGATATAACTGCCTGACAGTAAAACTAAGCTAGAGTGAGGCACCCTAGTGCAAGTCCGTCGTTCCTGAGCCACCCAGCTTGAGGCATGAAAAAAGCGGGGAAGCGGCTGAGGAATAGTGGCAGGTCAAAACTGAAACTCCAGTTTAACACCGTTTTATCTGAGGCCGCTGAATTTTGTGTCGGGCTTAATGACTATTTATCAACCGCCGGCCGGGCGCTAATCACGGCTATCAAAACTCATAGGCTAGCTTATTTTTACCCTAATGCGAATTGCATAAGGTCGGCTTCATTCTTGGGTGGCTGCACTTCCCGCCGCGGGGAAGACTTCCGGCGGGGACATAGCGCGGCTGCCCGCAATAAACCACTTGCCGTCACGGCGCTCAAATTTATATTCCGCGTAGTGGACTTGGCTTTCTCCTGCAGCAAATTTGCCAAAGCTACTTTTGTATTGCAGGTATGTCACGCTGTAGGGCTCTAATCTGCGCAAGCTCACTACGGTATCGAAATCTTCGGGGAAGCGCAGTCTCACGTGGGCGGTCGCTATGCCGGTTGTTTCTGTGGCCTCGATGGTTTTCACCGCAATATCTTCGACATCAAAAATAGCCGGTGTCGCCAGTGCTTCAAGATTATCGCGCAATAGGTTTTTTACCAAATAATCAGTAAACGGAATGGGCTTACTGCTACAAGCCAATAATAGAACGCAGGTGGAAAAAATAGTGAGCTTCTTCATCTGTCGAGCTTGTCTCCGTAACGACTTTGTAACAGTGCGATTTTTGAAATCTCTTTGTAACACCGCTAGGTTATCATTTTTTTACTTTTTGATGACAGCACGAGAGAGTTTTCCGTGAAGAGACGACATTTTTTACGCGCAGTGACTACGGCTTCCATCGCGGTACCAATACTGACCGCCTGTGGTGGTAGCAGTAATTCTGGTTCCAGTTCGTCACCATCGATTCCGCCGACCTCGGATATCGATGTGTCATTTGTTCACGGCGTGGCGAGTGGTGATCCCTTAGATGATCGCGTGATTCTCTGGACGCGAGTCACCCCAACACAAACGCCCTCGGGCGATATCCCGGTGTTGTGCGAGGTCTCTGAAGATCGTGAGTTTAGCAGCATTGTGCTGTCGGAAATATTCAATACCAGTGCCGAACGGGATTACACGGTTAAGTTTGATGCGGCGGGTTTATTATCAGAGACGCAGTACTGGTATCGCTTTTCAGTTGGCGATACCCAGTCGCCACTAGGGCGGGCATTAACTCTGCCGACCCCAGGGCAGTACGCAGAACGTCTGCGTTATGCGGTATGTTCATGTAGTAGCTATCCCCACGGGTATTTCTCGGTCTACCGCATGATTGCCAATCGCCCCGATCTCGATTTTGTCTTGCACCTCGGCGATTATATTTACGAATATGCTGATGGTGAATACGGCGATAATGCCCAGCGCTTACTCGATCCACCCCATGAGATTTTGGTGCTTGATGACTATCGTCGTCGCTACGCTCACTACCGCAAAGATGTCGATCTTCAAGCGGCGCATGCGCTGCATCCCTTTATTACCATTTGGGATGACCACGAATCCGCAAATGACTCTTATATGGATGGCGCAGAAAATCACAGCGAGGGTGAGGGCGAATGGCCAGCGCGTAAGGCGCAGGCTATACAGGCTTATTTTGAGTGGATGCCTATTCGGCCGCCAACGGCGAGTGAAGACAGTATATATCGCGCTTTTCGCTACGGTGACTTAGCCGATTTTATTATGCTTGATACGCGGCTTGAGGGCCGTGTTAAGCAGCTCGGAAATCCAGTTGATCCCGCCCGAGCCGATGCCCGTGATCTCTTGGGTCAAACCCAAAAAGAATGGTTTAAAAATAAATTAGGTATCGCCCAAGGGCAATGGAAATTTGTTGGTCAGCAGGTGATGTTTGCGCAACTGCAATTACTTGAAATCCAACGTCTGCTGCCGGGCGTCCCGACTAATGATTTCAGTCCGCTGGTAGCCATCAATATGGATCAGTGGGATGGCTATCCGGTAGAGCGTGAAGAAATACTCGATTTTGTCGAGGAAAATAGCATTAATAATCTGGTGGTACTCACCGGAGATATTCACACCAGCTGGGCGAATGAGCTTTATAAAAGCAGTGCGGTAGTCACAGGTGGCGTCTTTGAAGAGCCCTTGGGTGTTGAGTTTGTCGCGCCTAGTATCACCTCTCCCGGCTTTCCCGATGGCGCTGCGGAATTGGTGTCTGCGGTATTGCCGGTGGTGAATCCACATATGAAATATACCGACCTGAAGAATCACGGTTTTATACTGATGGATGTAACTCATCAGCGCGCGCAGGCAGAATTCTACTATGCCAAGAATATTGATTCCGCCGCGGAGTCGGGGGTGGAGTCGGCTAAGGTAAAAACCCTGATGGTAAATAGCGGTAGCAGTCGGCTTATTGAAGATACGCCGGTGTCATATCCTAAAGTCTGATCGTGCTTGTAGAGATTGAAATTACACCAGCCGCAGAATATCAGCACAAAAGAATCCGAGAGAAATGTAATGAGATACCTAGCCAATTTACTACTACTTAGCTTTATGGTTGCCTTGGCCGCCTGTGGTGGTTCGTCTTCTAACAGTCCTTCGCCGGCAGCGGTGGATGACGAGCTTGTTGACCAAACACCGGTAGACGAAACACCCGATGGCATCACTGAACCGGCGGTAAGAATGATCTTGCTCGGTGATAGTGGTAGCGGCAGTGCTGGCGCCTATGCGGTGGGTGAGGCGGTCGCTAAAGTCTGCGCTGTAAAATCGTGCGATATAGTGCTGGGGCTGGGTGATAATATTTATGAATCTGGGGTGAGCTCCGAGCTAGATCCCCAGTTTGAAGAAAAATTTGAACTACCTTTTGCGCCCATCGACTTGCCGTTTTATATGGTGCTGGGCAACCATGATAATAGCGGATTCTTTGGTGGCGATGGCGCGAACAATTCGAATGGTGATTTTCAGGTCGATTACCACTACCGTGATGCGCTGCATCCCGAGCAGCCACGCCAAACATCACGCTGGCATATGCCTGCACGCTACTATCGTTTAATTCAAGGTGGTGATGCGGCGGAGCCGTTGGTCGAATTTTTTGCTGTTGACTCTAATCAAATCGCCGGCGGCTTTCCCGACAGCGATGAAAATTACTCTTACAACAACTATGGTCTGGCGCAAGCCCAGTGGTTAAAGGCGGCAATGGCAAACAGCAAAGCCAAGTGGAAAATTGCCTTTGCACATCACCCCTATCTCTCCAACGGCTCCCACGGCAATGCCGGTAATTATGATGGTATACCGGGGTTTGTGGCGCCAGTATTGGCAGGCAGCCGCTATAAGGCATTTTTAGAAGAGACCGTGTGTGATAAAGCGGACTTCTTCTTTGCCGGCCACGATCATGATCTGCAATGGCTAATGCCAGTGGCGTCCTGCGGCAAAACTAGTTTTATCGTTTCTGGCGCGGCGAGTAAAACCCGCAGTTTGGAGAACCGTGATGACAATGCGGTCTATTACGAAAAAGGCGATAGCTACGGTTTTGTTTGGGTGGAGATTAAGGGCGATAAAATGGTCGCTGAAGTTTATCAAGTCAATCCAGATGATGCGGCCCTAGGTTTGGGTTCATTGACCGCACCGCAGCCTGCATTTCGACGTGAACAAAGCCAGCAAGCTGCCATTGGCTTGCCTGAATCAGATGGCTTTACCAATCCCTTAGCAGGGGAGTCGGGATTTGATGTCGGTGCTCAGGACGGTAATCTTGATCCTGTTCAAGCCCAGTTTGCGGATGGCTTCGCGACCCTTGCTGCTGCGATTCCAGAGGAAAATCTCGCAGGTGTGGTGGCGGCGGTTGGTGAGTCTGGTAATGCGCTGTTGGAAGTGGCGGACTCCCTATTAACTGGCCTGCAGGGTGCGGCAACTGAGCAGAACCCAGAATTGGCTCTAGCCGGCGGTGAGCGTGCGGCGCAAGCGCTGTTGTACGCATTGCAAAGTTTGCAGAGCGCAATACCGGCTACTGGTGATGAAGGCCTACCCGCACCGTTTGATCAGCTCAGTGCCGCGCTGGAGCAGTTTAGCGGCGAGGCGGGTAGCGAAGATGATGCGGCGAGCGCCGACTTGCGAGGTCTGACTGACCCATTGAGTAATTTGGCCGCCAACATCCAAGGTATTGTCGACAGTATCGAAGAGGAAGGCGGCAGTGTGCCGGTGGTAGGTGGCGCCTTGAGTTTGCTGTCAGAATTACTGTTTGACGTGACCCGCGTTATCGACGCAGTGGGCAATGTCAGCACTAGTGAAGTCGGTCAAGTGCTGGTGTCTACCACCGACGATTTGCTGGCTAATTTGCTGCTTAAGGTTATTCCAATAGAGCAATTTGCCCCCGCCGAGATTAGCGATGCCATTGGCCTGGGTCCTAAATTTATCAGCACCGGCTTGCTTGTAGTGGTGCGTGAAGTGACTTATGACCTCGATACCCTAGTGCTGCCACCGTTGCTGCAAGGCCTGAGTGTATTGCCCCTGTCTGCTTTAGATAGTTTATTTGAGGGCTTGGCTGGGATTGGTGGTTAAACTCATATTGTTGACGCCCTTTGCTTTGCTTGCGGGGCGTCGAATTCAAGATTCAGATTCTGAATCCATTCCAGTTTTTTGATGACGGTAAATGCTGACTGAGTTTGCTAAGGATTAAGCGAGCTCGGAGAGTTGCTGGCCGGCTAAGAGTGCGACCAAATTAGCGAATAGCACACTGCCGTTTTCCTTGCTCTGGCCTTTTTGCGCGGCATCTATGCGGGTGGCGAGCTGCAGAAGTTTGCCGAGTTGAACGCTTTTTAAGCGGCGCAGCGCATTTTTGTAGAGTGTTTTGCGTTTGTCCCATACCCGGGCGCCATCTAAAACTCGGTCTACACCGCCGCCCTGTTCCAATTGCTGCGCGCATTGGTAGAGGGTGCGAATTTCTCGGGTGATGGCACCTAACATGGCGATGTCTTCGCCGCCCTCGGCCTGCAGGCTATTTAGCATTTGCAGGGCATTGCCGGCATTGCCTGCCAGTGCGGTATCAATTAGCTTAAATACGTCATAGCGAGCGCTACTGGCGACGGCATTGGCGACAATGTCGGCGGTGATGGTTTTTTCACCGGCTAAAATTTTGAGTTTAGAAATTTCTTGGTCGGCGGCGAGTAGATTACCCTCAACTCGGTCTGCCAAGAGCTGTACTGCGTCGTTATCGGCATTCAGACCAATATTGCGCATGCGCTGCATGATCCAGTTATTCAGATGTTGGCGATCAATCGGCCAGACTTGAATAACGGCGCCAGCGCTGTCCAGCGCTTTCACCCACTTGCTGTTCATGCTGCGGCTGTCGAGCTTGCCACAGCTAACTAATAAGATGTTGCTGCCGTCGGCGCGCTGCAGATATTCCTGTAGTGCCGCCGACGTTTTTTGATCCATTTTGCTGCCGCCAAGGCGGAGTTCAATAAGCTTGCGCTCGCCGAATAATGACATCGACTGGCCGGCGTCTAGCAATTGGCCCCAGTCAAAGCTGCGATCAACATTGAGGACTTCGCGCTCGCTAATACCTTCTTTTCGGCAGTGCTGGCGAATGGTGTCGCAACATTCCTGGGTAATAAGCAGTTCGTCGCCACACACTAAGTAGGCAGTCAGTAACTGCTTGCTGAGTTGTCCGGCGAGTTGTTCTGACCTTATCCGCATTAGCGAGCGTCTTGAATTTGATGTGACCAGAATTCTACTTGCCGAGCGAGGCGAATACTCAGCTGCTCGCGCATCTCGGCGCGAACAATGGTCGATTCGGTTTCTTCACCAAGGGGGTTGTCTGGGTCGTTAACAATCAGGCGACGTTGTTGCAGAGTTTGGGGGCCGCGCAGATTAGTGCCATCGGGGTTTTGCAGTTCGATGCTGGCAGATTCAAATAGCGCGTACTCCGCGTCGCGGGCTTCGCGATCTATGGCAACACTGCGTTTGTCTTCGTCCAGCAGTTTTACAATCACAATTAATTTCGCGTTCTTGCGGTACTTGCTGATCGCGACATCGTTAATCGCAAATTGCCGTTTTAGTGACAGGCTAAGCTCCTGGCTAGGGCGGTCGCTGGCAATATAAATCGGTTGCAACATAGCGTCTATGCTGGTGTCACCGCGTAGTGCAAAACCGCAGCCTGCCAGTATCAGGCAGGCTGCGGCGATGAGCGTTTTTAGTGTCAGCTTAGTTAGCAACGATATTTACCAGTTTTTTAGGAACAAAAATTTCTTTGCGGATGGTTAAATCTGCTAGAAAACGCTGCACGTTTTCCTGCTCCCGCGCCAATTTCTTGATGCTCTCACCGTCGGCATCGGCGGCGACTTCAATGGTCGCTCGCAGTTTGCCATTCACTTGCACGGCCATTTTTATAGTATTGCGTACCAATGCGGCCTCGTCTACTTGTGGCCAAGGCGCATCAATAACCGCATCGCTGTGGCCAAGGTTGAGCCATAGTTGGTGGCTAATATGCGGCACAATCGGCGCCAGTAAAAGCACGGCGGCTTCTATGGCCTCGCGCTCTACTGCGATGCATTGCTCGCTTTGGCCTTGGAAGCGAGACACTTCATTAATTAATTCCATCACCGCCGCAATCGCGGTATTAAAGGTTAGACGGCGACCAAAATCATCGCTTACCTTGGCAATAGTCTCGTGAGTTTTACGGCGCAGGTCTTGCTGCGGTCCAGTTAAACTCTCAGGCGTAAGCGCGGGTGCATTCCCAGCTTCAAGGTGGGTCGCTGCTAATTTCCACAGCCGTTTAAGGAAGCGGTGCGAGCCTTCCACTGCGCTGTCAGACCATTCCAAACTTTGTTCTGGCGGCGCGGCAAACATGATGAACAGGCGAACCGTGTCGGCACCGTATTGCTCAATCAGGAATTGTGGGTCGACAGTATTGCCCTTGGACTTGGACATTTTGCTGCCGTCTTTCAATACCATGCCCTGGCAAAGCAGTTGTTTGAAGGGCTCGTCGGAATCCAGCAGACCTTCATCACGCATTAATTTGTGAAAAAAGCGTGCGTATAAGAGGTGAAGAATGGCGTGTTCAATGCCGCCGACATATTGGTCTACCGGCAGCCAGTAATTGGCGCGATCGGGGTCAAGCATGCCGTCTTCAAAGTCGGGGCAGGTGAAGCGCGCGTAGTACCAGCTAGACTCCATAAAGGTATCGAAGGTATCAGTTTCACGCTCTACCGCGACGCCATCGAGATCGTCCTTACACCATTCTGGGTCGGCTTTAATGGGCGATTGCACACCGTCCATCTCAACGTCTTCTGGGAGTAGGATGGGCAGCTTGTGCGCGGGGACCGCAATTTCACCACCGTTAGGTAGATTGAAAATCGGGATCGGTGCACCCCAGTAACGTTGACGAGAAACACCCCAGTCACGAAGTCGGTAGTTGGTGGTGACCTGGCCTTTGTTTTGCGCGACCAGTTCATCAGAAATCGCTGTAAATGCGTCTTCAAAATTCAAGCCGTCGAAAGCGCCAGAATTGATTAGCACGCCTTTTTCTGTAAAGGCGCCGTCATCAATATTGATGGCTTCGCCATTCTCTGGTGCGATAACTTGATTGATAGCCAGATCATATTTTTTTGCGAACTCATAATCGCGCTGATCGTGAGCGGGCACTGCCATGACGGCGCCGGTGCCGTAATCCATTAAGACGTAATTGGCGATCCACACTTGTACGGATTCGCCGGTGATGGGGTGGCGCGCAGCTAGGCCGGTGAACATGCCTTTCTTTTCCATGACGGCCATGTCCGCCTCGGCGACAGAACTATTGCGGCATTCGTCAATAAATGTGGCTAGCGCAGGATTGTTCTTGGCAATTTCAAGGCTGATAGGATGCTCTGCCGCCAGGCTCACGTAGGTAACGCCCATGAGGGTGTCGGGGCGGGTGGTATAAACCTCAAAGCTGTCCATGCCCGCGATCGGCGCGTCAAGATCAAAGCGCATTTGTACGCCTTGTGAACGGCCAATCCAGTTGCGTTGCATGGTCTTAACTTGCTCGGGCCAGCCGTCTAGCTGGTCTAGATCGTTAAGTAGTTGATCGGCGTAACTGGTGATTTTAATAAACCACTGGGGAATCTCTTTGCGCTGAACCTGGGTGTCGCAGCGCCAGCAGCAGCCATCGATGACCTGCTCGTTCGCTAATACGGTTTCGTCAACCGGACACCAGTTCACCGCGGAGGTCTTTTTGTAGACCATGCCTTTTTCGTAAAGGCGGGTGAAGAACCACTGCTCCCAGCGGTAGTAGTCTGGCTTACAGGTGGCAAACTCGCGATTCCAGTCGTAGGCAAAGCCCAGTTGTTTGAGCTGATCGCGCATATAGGCGATGTTTTCAACGGTCCATTTAGCTGGCGCAGTCTTGTTTTTTACCGCCGCGTTCTCTGCTGGCAAACCAAACGCATCCCAACCCATAGGTTGCAAGACGTTTTTACCCAGCATGCGCTGATAGCGCGATATCACATCTGCAATGCTGTAATTGCGAACATGGCCCATGTGCAGTTTGCCGCTGGGGTAGGGGAACATCGCCAGGCAATAGTATTTTTCGCGGCTGGCGTCTTCGACGGCGGCGAAACTGTTTTGATCCTGCCAAAATTGTTGGGCGCAGGTCTCGATGTCACGGGGGGCGTAATGTTGGTCCATTGGCGGTGTCAGGTCTCTGTACAGCGGGCGAATAAGTTGTGGGCCGGTATTCTAACAGCTAAGAGGTCTATGAATAAGTGTCTATTTTTGCCCTCGCGGCGGGAGCTGTGGGCGTTTGCTTAAAACTACGCTCCGCAAGGGGCGGTATTCTTTAGTATTTCGTCATACTAGGCTGGATCGGGTATCCATGTGAGCGCGGCGAATGTCTTTGGTTTTAGCGGAGTACGCCGCGGTGACAAGTCTGCGGTCTATGGATCCTCAATCGAGTTGAGGATGACAGAATAAAGTGGATCGCAAGCAAGACCACCGTCATACCCGACCCCGATCGGGTATTCATGTGAGCGAAGCGAATGCCGTTGTTTTGATGCTCGCTAATTGAAATGTTTTGGAGATTTACTGTAAGCCTTGGTTTCGCCCTCGCTGGGCGACTAACTTTCTTTTTGCTTGGCCCAAAAATAAAGTAAGCAAAGAAAAAGGGCACCCTGCATCACCGTCGATGGCAAAAAACGCCATCGATTCCCTCCGCGCTTCGCAAGCAACGGCGCGGGCAGCGTGCCCCGGAAAAAACTCGCCTCCGGCTCAAACAGTTTCCCGCTTAATCCGTTGCTTGCTGCAGTGCTCAGCGGTGCTGAAGGGACATTGGCGCGGGTTTCTATAGTTTTGGTAATAACTACATTGTTCGTGACGATGAGTATTCTTGGTGTCTTGTCATACCCGACTCCGATCGGGTATCCATGTGAGCGCAGCGAATGCCGTTGTCTCGATATCTGATCATCGGAATGTTTTTTGCGCCGACTGCAAGCCTTGGTTTCGCCCTCGCTGGGCGACTCACTTTCTTTTTGCTTGCCCAAAAAGAAAGTAAGCAAAGAAAAAAGGCACCCTACATCACCGTCGATGGCAAAAAGCGCCATCGATTCTGTCCGCGCTTCGCAAGTAACGGCGCGGGCAGCGTGCCCCGGAAAAAACTCGCCTCCGGCTCAAACAGTTTCCCGCTTAACCTGTTACTTGCTGCAGTGCTCAGCGGCGCTGAAGGGACATTGGCGTAAGCTGCAAGTTTCTTAGCAAAACTACAAATTTTTCTGATGCCAGAATAAGGCACCGCTCGCAGTCCCGCTTTTGAACTCACCGAGCATCGCAGAAATTCAATGGGATGTTTTTAGCGAGGACTGTCTGAGCCGAAGGCGAGTTCCGCAGCGTTCCCATTGGATTTTTGCGAGGAGAGGGTACCCGAAGGGTGAGTGATAGCGGGCGAATTTCTTGCTTACTTCTTTTTTCGTAAAAAGACAATTCGCTTTTTAATTGATCGCCGCTTTTTGGCGACCCGTAGGGTGAGGCACCTAGTGCCGAATAACTAAGTCGCCCAGGGAGGGCGAAAAAAGGTCAATTAATATATCAATTACTGGTTTAGCTGCAAGGCCATATATTGTCTTGCTGCCAATATGGTGAACCCATAAATTCTTTATAGGCAAACTTGAGACTAACAATTGTTTTTCAATCATAAAATAGATGGGGCCATTCATTTTCACAGTTAACAACTTCAATTCTTCACATTTACTCTGCTCTGCTTCTAGTTAGCAACTGCGCGTACTTGTTAACTTTTGTTTTCGAAATGGTTACTTAGTTCTTCGATTAAGCTGGCACATCCATTGTATTGTTTTTCAAATAGTAGAAGCGCCATAAAAAACGGGACTAGTCCGAATTCTGGCGGTGGTTGTATTTTCTCGACCCCTAAATCTAACCATATATTAGTTTGATCAACTGTCCCGAAAGAGGCGAGGGTGCCATGGTAATTGGGGTGCGCATACTCGCAGAGCAATTTATACATTGTGCCAAAATTGGAAAAATCTTTGCTTACATGTTTAATGCAGGTCAGTACATTGATAGCAGGTAATTTCGCACTTTGGTCTCGTCCACCCGAGACGGCCTTCATTAAAAAATCATCGAGCTGATCAATGTCTTTATTCTCTAGGTATTCCTCCAGCTTTTTTCGAAGCATAAAACATAAAGCACTTGTTTCTAATGCTGACCTCATCAAAATATATGCTGGCACTCTTCGATTTTGGTCATATAGCTCGATCGCAGATACAGAAATAGATGTAATTCGGTGGTACAAAAGCTCTTTTAGCGAGAGCGCTTTGAATGGGATTTTTGATTTCAGCGTCAATCCAGCCGGGTCAACACGAGTTGGCAAAGAGCTTTCAAATCGTCTCAATAACTCTTGTATATCACGTCGTATTGAGTCTTCGTTTATTTCTTTGAGTGATGGCATAGTTAATTAAACGCCTTACACTCGGCCAGACGAAGCCGTAGGTTTTGTTGTCCCAGCCGCAGCGCGGTCGGATTGCCTGGCCTTGTATGTTCCGCTGATTAAAGTTTTGATACTAAAGACTCAATTGTTTCTTTGCATTTATCACGCTGCTCTTTGGCAACCTGTATTTTTTCTCCATACACTTCGTAGGTATGCTGATCCATTTTACTGAGAGGCAAACCTTGGTTTGCGGCTACCACGCCAGCGCTATTGAAGTCCCTTAACTCGACGCTATATGCTGCCTCAAAATCACTCACATTGTTAATTTCAACACTTGAAGTTTCAAATTTGTCAGGATTATTTTTAAACTCAGTGTACATTTTTTGAATTGCTTCATTTGACAGCGCCTTAAATGCATGTGCGGCTCCCTTTTTTTGCGTGAATCTATTACCGAGCAAAAATGAAATCTTAGGTAATTCAAGGTTATGACTTTTTGCCTTAGAGGCAAATGTGTACTTACCATATACGGGATGACTTACAGATGTACCCCAAATAAGATTGAACAACCCTGTTATTGCAAAAATTGAAGAATCGTCTGCGTTTATGGGGACTAGTAATTTATCACCACCCACTATCGCTAATTGGGTGTAAATTGCAAAGCTAGGATTTGTATCAATAAAGTAGGTGCAAGGTCTTTCAGTATTAATTCTCTTTTTAGTCAATTCTCGAATTATAGAGTGAATTTTTATCCACGGATTGTCTGAGGCAGATAATGGGGTGGCCTCCGCCCGCTCAGAAAGTAGTGGTGCGATAAGCTCCAGATTACCATCCCCAGAAATCAGATATAAATTGTCGCTAACATTACCGTTTACATCACTCAATTTAGTGATGAATTTATTTACATCCGCATCCCCGTTAAGGGTTGCCTCTGTAATGTAACCAACAATGCTTTGTGGTTCATACTTCGATATCAACTCCTGGAGTTTCGCTTCACTAGGTTTGCCCCCTCCCATCAACATTGAAGATGAATTTGCCTGTGGGCACATATCCACAACAATTACATCACGATCCAAATTCTTTTCTGCATATACTGATGCCACATGAAAAGTGATAGTACTTTTCCCGACACCTCCTTTATTGTTCCACATTACATAACTTTTATTCACTTCCATTGCTTATCCTCGCTTTTGTGATAATTGGCTCAATCTAACTTGGTAACATAACAGTATCTATGGACTCGCGCCTTTTATCACTCTGCCCCCTTATCAAAGCAGAGACTTTAGTGAGCGTTAAAAAAATTAGGGGAATTCAATGAGATGGCTGCATCACTATTAATGAGCACCGGTCAAACGACGACTAATTCCCTGTATTTCTACCAGATATTCCCTGCTCCTGATCATAGCGCGATTTCAATGAGTTATGTAAGTCGTCAGGGAGATAGTGGGAATGGCGCTACTGTTCACCGCGCCGTAAGACACAGAGATAACAAAATATGAGAATGTATAAGCAGTGAATTTCTGGCGAAATTGGCGTGTTGAGACACGTATATAGCCAATTTTATTAACTGCTTAAGTTGATGATTCGAAATTCAGCGACTCATTGGCACTATTCGCCTTGATCAGGCCGGACTCGACCGGCGTCTAAATCCTGCGCATAGCACCAATCCGATACACAGAAGAATTATCGGCGTTGAGCCGTAACGCGTGAACGGTGTGGTGCCGCTGCGGGCGTGTACTAGGCCTTTTAGGTTGGTGGCGGTGAACGAGGGAATGCGAGTGCGGATATTGCCGCGATGATCGACCAGTGCGGTGATGCCGGTGCTAGTGACACGAATTAGCTCGCGGCCATTTTCCAGCGCGCGCATTTGCGCCATTTGCATATGCTGGTCCGGGCCGATTGAGTGACCGAACCAGGCGTCGTTACTGATGGTGAATAGCAGATCGGAATCGCGTGCGCTGCGGGCAACGAGGTCGGGGTAGGCTACTTCGTAGCAAATTGATGGCGCTAGCTGCCAGCCTTTCACTTGCAGGTGCCCCTGATCTGGGCCGCCACGGGAAAAGCTCGACATTGGCAGGTCAAAGAATTTAATCAGACCACGAATGTAATGGGCCAAGGGCACATACTCGCCAAAAGGAACCAAGCGTTGCTTGTGATATATGCCTTCGCCGCCGCTGATAACCATTACTGAGTTGTACATGTCGTCGTCAGATTTGGTGGGAACGCCAGTGATAAGGGCGCTGTTGTTGGCCGCTGCGCGTTCGGCAATATAATCAAAAAAAGATGTGACGTTGTGATAGAGCGCAGGGATGGCGGCTTCTGGCCAGATCACTAGATCGGAGTCTGCCCACAATTGCTCAGAGGCCAGATCGTAGAGTTCAAGTGTCGCCCAGTACTGTTCGTAGGCCCATTTTCTTTCTTGCGAGATATTGGATTGCACCGCGCCAATACGCAGCGGTGGTTTGGCGTCGGCTGTGGTCCATTCATGTTGCTGCAGAGAATAGCCCAAGCCAAATAAAGCGATGCAGCCGGCCAGAGTGGCATAGCCTTGACGTTTTATTGATGGGCTGGCGGTGATGCAGTGGGCAAGCGCTGCGCCGCTTAATGCCACCCAAAAGCTCAGTCCGTAAACACCGATGATGGGCGACCATCCGGCCATGGCGGTGTGCAGATGTCCATAACCGAGGTAGAGCCAGGGAAAGCCGGTTAATACCCAACCACGCAGCCATTCTGATAATACCCACATGGCGGCAAAGCCCAGGGTCTTGCCCGCAATACCATCGCGAATCCAACGACAGTAGCAGTAGCCGAAGAGCGCGGGTACCAAGCCCAGACCGATACAAAATACAGCGGTCATGGGGATGGCAAGTACCGCGGGGGTTTCGCCGAAATCGTGCATGGCGACATAAACCCAGGACACGCCGGTGGCAAAGCTGGCGCTGCCAAAACACCAGCTAAGCATAAAGCCCTGTTTTGCTGAGGCGGTGTTCATACTGGCGGCGAGGGTGGCCATGGCAATAATGGCTAGCCACCACAAGTCAAAGGGGGCGAGTGAAAGGGTAAGGCTAGCGCCGGCGACTGCAACAAATAGGTAGGGACTGATTTTCACAGGGCGTTGATCCGGCCATTCAAGATTTTATGGAGGCCTAGTGTATCGACGCTCCGGGCTTGGGGCTAGCGCAAAACCATGAATTAGCGCGGCCGTGCATCTTTGCTCGCGGTGATAGGTATTGCCGAATGCGTGTCAGCGCTTTCATTGTTGTGACTATCGTCAGCGGTGCTGGCAATTAGATACTGCGGTTTGGGGGTCTTTTCAGGGAAGCGATCGGTCAGTGGCTCTGGACTGCCTCTGTTGTCGATAAGATAAACATGTTCTCGGGTTAAGGCGCGGGCTTCTTTAACGCCGCAGGAGTGGGCAATAACACCGACTTCGTGCATTAAATTTAGCGCGTAGTTCTTAACTCTAGTGGCCTTATTCTCTGGTACTAAGCCGCGCTGTAATTCGGGGTCGTGGGTAGTGATGCCGGTGGGGCAGGTGTTTTTATTACATTGCAGGGCTTGGATGCAGCCTAGCGCAAACATAAAGCCCCGGGCGCTAACAATAAAATCAGCACCTACGCACAGCGCCCATGCCGCTTCGGCGGGGTTGATCATTTTACCCGAGGCAATAACTTTAATGCGTTTGCGTAAATTGTATTCGTTGAGTTTGTCTACCACCAAGGGCAGGCTGCGGCGAATAGGCAGGCCAACGTAGTCCATTAAACTTTGCGGTGCGGCGCCGGTGCCGCCATCGGCGCTGTCGATGGTGATGAAGTCCGGCGCGTATTTAAGGCCGCGTTTGTGAATGATTTCACCTAGCTCGTCCAGCCATTCAGAGAAACCGATAACCACCTTGAAGCCCACCGGCTTGCCGGTGATATCGCGAATCCTTACCACCATGTCTAAGAGTTCGTCGATATTGTGAATGTCGGGATGGCCGTTGGGGCTGATGGAGTCTTTACCGATTTCGATACCGCGAATTTTTGCGACTTCTGCTGTTACTTTACCGCCGGGCAATATCCCGCCTTTGCCGGGTTTTGCACCTTGGCTGAGTTTGATCTCGATCATTCGCACTTCGGGGTGGGCGCCGATAACTTTTAGTTTCTCGTCGCTGAGATTACCTTCGGCGTCGCGGACGCCGTATTTTGCCGTGCCGATTTGAAACACGATGTCGCAGCCGGATTCTAGGTGGTAGGGCGAGAGTCCGCCCTCGCCGGTGTTGAGCCAAATACCCGCTTCTTTTGCGCCGGCGCTCAGAGCGCGGATGGCGGGCTTGGAAATTGCACCAAAGCTCATGCCCGAAATATTAAAGATCGCTGAGCTAGTATAGGGGTGCTTGGCAAAGCCCTCGCCGATAGTGACGGCATTGGTGGGCGCGGCGTCTTGGCTTAGGGTGGGGAATAAGCAGTTCATGAACAGCACTTCATTAGCTTGGTTCAGTGACCGCGTGGAGCCAAATGCAATGGTGTTGTCGATATTTTTGGCGGCGCGGTATACCCAAGAACGCTGCGAGCGGTTAAAGGGCAGCTCTTCGCGATCCATAGCAAAAAAGTATTGGCGGAAAAATTCGCCAAGGTGTTCGAAGATATAGCGAAAGCGGCCGATAATAGGATAGTTACGGCGTATGGCGTGTTGGGTTTGGGTGATATCACTGATGTAGAGAAAAACTAAGTAGATCGCTCCTAGTCCCAGGACGACTAAAAATAGCAAGGCGCTATATTCTATAAAGGTGCTGGCGATGGTCTTGAGGGTGGTTAGGGTTTGGTCGTCGAACATACTGGCCTCTACGCGGGTAAACATAAGCGATTGCTAGAGTCATTGTAGACGCTAATATAGAGGTAAGTGCAAAAGGGGTAGGAAATTTCCGGCCCCTTTTGTATTCGGGATTCGCGACCTAGAACTATTCTTCTTCCTCGAGCTTGCGCATCCGCAATAGATGAATTTGCCGACTATCGGCGTTCACTACTTTGAATTCGTAATTTTCGAGTCGCGTGACTTCATTGCGGCTGGGAAGATGGCCAAAGGCCTTCAGCAGCAGGCCGCCGATGGTGTCGAACTCATCGTCACTAAAGCGCGCATTGAAGTGGTCGTTAAAATCATCGATTGGTGTGAGCGCCTGCACTACAAAATCGTTTTCAGCAATCTTGCGAATGGGCAGATCGTCGTCTTCGTCGTACTCGTCTTCAATCTCACCGACAATCTGTTCAAGGATGTCTTCAATGGTAATAAGGCCGGCGGCGCCGCCGTATTCATCAATAACAACCGCCATGTGGTGACGCTTTTCGCGGAAGTCCCGCAGCAGCACATTCAGGCGCTTGCTCTCTGGCACCAAGGTGGCGGGGCGTAAAATATCGCGGATGTCGATGTCGGCGCTAGTTTCAAATTTCCATAACAGCGGCAGCAAATCTTTGGATAGCAAAATGCCCAGCACGTTGTCGAGGGTGTCACCGATGACAGGGTAGCGAGAGTGACCGGTGTCGATAATCATAGGGAGGAGTTCGCTGAGCGGCTGGTCAGCTTTCAATACCACCATTTGCGGGCGAGGGACCATGATTTCTCTGGCCTGCATATCACTGATATGCATCGCGCCTTCAACAATACTTATGGCGTCGTCATCAATGACTTCATTCTGTTTGGCAACAGCAAGCAATTCAAATAGATCTTCCCGTGTTTTGGGTTCAGATGAAAAAGCATAGGCTATTTTCTCGATCCAAGATTTGTCACTTGGATCGGTGCTAGATCGATCTTCGCTCATGGTTTTGGGTGCTGTCCTCACAAAATAGGGGTATAGGGGTTGCTGATATTCAGCGTTTTTAGGAGCGCAATTTCTAGCGCTTCCATATCTTCGGCTTCGTCATCTTCAATATGGTCGTAGCCTAAAAGATGGAGTGTACCGTGAATTACCATATGCGCCCAGTGATCTAGGCAGGCTTTGTGCTGATCCGCCGCCTCACGCTCTACCACTTGCTTGCAGATGGCGAGATCGCCAAGCAGTGGGAGTTCGAGTTCTGGGGGGAGATCAGCCGGAAACGATAATACATTGGTTGGGCCGGCTTTTTGCCGATACTGCATATTTAATTCGGCGCTTTCGCTCTCATCGATGAGGCGTATGCTTAGTTCCGCCTCGTCGCGCAGCCCTTGGAGTGCAGTTGTAGCCCAAAGTCTAAAGTCTTGTTCTGTGGGCAGATTTGTCGCATTACAGGCAATTTGCAAATCCAGCTCTAGGGCTATGGCAGTATTCATCGCGGTGCTTCGTTGTCAGCTTCAAAGGCAGCATAGGCTTCAACAATGCGCTGGACTAACGGGTGGCGAACCACATCTTTGGCTGCAAAATGGGTCATGCTAATGCCGTCAATATCACCAAGTACTTTCATGACGTGAGTGAGTCCAGACGGTGTGCCGCGGGGTAAATCTATCTGGGTGGCGTCACCAGTGATTACCGCGGTAGAGCCAAAGCCGATGCGGGTTAAGAACATTTTCATTTGTTCGCGGGTGGTGTTCTGCGCTTCATCCAAAATAATATAGGAGTCGTTCAGGGTTCTACCGCGCATATAGGCCAGCGGGGCGATTTCAATAATATTGCGTTCAATTAATTTGGTGACGGTTTCTACGCCCACCATTTCATAGAGCGCGTCGTAAAGTGGGCGTAGGTAGGGGTCTATTTTCTGCGCCAAGTCACCGGGTAAAAAACCCAGTTTTTCACCCGCTTCCACCGCGGGTCTAACGAGCAAAATACGTTGAACTTGATTCGATATTAATGCCTCTACCGCGCAGGCCACCGCGAGATAGGTTTTGCCTGTGCCGGCGGGGCCAATGCCAAAGTTGATATCACAGCTTTGAATCGCCTTGACGTAGAGCTGCTGATTTTTACCACGGGGTTTGATGCTGGCTTTTTTAGTTTGAATAACCACGGGCACGTCGTCGATGGTCGTGGGGCTGCTGAGTTGTTCTATGCCTGATTCTTGTAGGTGCAGGTGTACCGTTTCAGTATTGAGGGTGCTGCCGTTTTGGCTTTCGTTATAGAGGTGTTTAATTAGCTGCACCGCGTCATCAACGGCATTGGTGTTGCCATTGATTTGGAAGGTGTTGGCGCGTGCGGCAATGCGAACGTTTAAGCGTCTCTCAATCAATTTGAGATTGGTGTCGAGATGGCCACAAAGATCAGCCAGTAGACGGCTATCATTGGGTTCGAGTGTCAGTACGCGTTGTACGTCTTGTGCAGTCAATGGTTCACCGAATGCCGCAGGCGCGGCGATAAAAGAGATATAAAAAGCATAGGCTTAGTAAGTATCACTTAGTTGCACAGCTCGCCGCGCAGTGAGTTGGTATAGGCTTCTAATATATTTACATCCACAAATTGGCCGATGACGGCCCTATCTAAGCAGGGGAAGTTCACTACTCTATTGTTTTCGGTGCGGCCCTGCAATTCACCCGGGTCTTTACGCGATACGCCAGTGACTAAAATCCGCTGCTGGCTGCCGGCCATTTGCCTGCTGATTTGCGCAGCATTTTGCAGGATATGGTGCTGCAAGGTCGCCAGTCTTTCCTTTTTCACATCTTCTGGCGTCTCATCGGGCAATTGCGCTGCCGGCGTGCCGGGTCGCGCGCTGTAGATAAAGCTAAACGAGTGATCGAAACCAATGTCTTTTATAAGCTGCATGGTGGCGTTGAAGTCTTCATCGGTTTCGCCGGGGAAGCCGATGATAAAATCTGATGACAGGCTAATATTGGGACGAATGGTCTTCAGTTTGGCTATTTTCGCGCGGTATTCATCCGCGGTATGGCCGCGTTTCATGGCTGCTAAAATGCGGTCACTGCCGTGCTGGACTGGCAGATGAAGATGATTTACTAATTCCGGCACGGTGGCATAGGCCTGAATAAGTGCCTCGCTAAATTCAACCGGGTGTGAGGTGGTGTAGCGAATGCGATCAATGCCATCGACCTGGGCAACAAAATGCACCAGTTCTGCGAAGTCGATAATATCTCCCTCGTGGTTTTCGCCCCGATAGGCATTTACATTTTGGCCTAGTAAATTTACTTCGCGTACACCTTTGGCGGCTAGCTGCGAAACTTCGGTGATAACGTCTTCAAAGGGCCGGCTGACTTCTTCGCCACGGGTATACGGCACGACGCAGAAGGTGCAGTATTTGGAGCAGCCTTCCATAATGGAGACGAAAGCACTGGGACCATCCACGCTGGGTTCAGGCAGTGAATCGAATTTCTCTATTTCTGGGAAGGTGACGTCGACAATAATCGGGCCGTCGAATTTCTTGGCGTCGAGCATATCTGGCACGCGGTGCAGTGTTTGTGGTCCAAAAATAAGATCGACATAGGGCGCGCGTTTGCCGATATCGCTACCTTCTTGGCTAGCAACACAGCCACCGACACCTATTTTGAGGTTTGGGTTTTTGTCTTTAAGTTTTTTCCAGCGGCCAAGTTGATGGAAGACCTTTTCCTGTGCTTTTTCGCGAATTGAGCAGGTGTTGAGCAAAAGCACGTCAGCCTCATTGGGGTCGTCGGTTCGCTCATAGCCATGGCTAACCCCGAGTAAATCCTGAATGCGGGAAGAATCGTACTCATTCATCTGGCAGCCGTGGGTTTTGATAAACAGCTTTTTAGGCTTGTCAGCGATGCTTGGGGTCGCCGTCACTGGCGCTTTGCTGGCGTTATTTGACGTGAGTTCTTCTGGCATAAGGCGCAAACAGGCTGCTGATAAAATGGGCAGGTATTATAGCTAAAATATCGTCTAAAACCCAGAAGTGCGGTGGATTTAGCAAATTTATGCTATCATCCGCGGCCCGGTTTTCCGGTGTATAACTATCTACATTAGTGCCCCAAAGCAGTACCCAGAGACAATGGAAAGACTATGGCCCAACTACCTATTTATAAAGTCATTTTTCACAACAACAGCAAGGTTTATGAGCTTTACGCGCGCGCAATTTACCAGAGCGACATGTACGGGTTTATAGAAATTGAAGAGTTTGTGTTTGGTGAGCAAAGCCAGATTGTGGTCAATCCAGGTGAAGAAAAATTGAAAAATGAATTTAGTGGCGTAACGCGTAGCTATATTCCTATGCATTCAATTGTTCGAATTGACGAAGTTGAAAAGGAAGGCACCGGCAAAATAGTGGATGCCGAGGGTGGTAGCAATGTGCGGCACTTTCCCAGCGTTCCGGGACGGCCGATTACCCGTACTCCCGATAGTGAATAGTGCTGATACATCGCAGTAATGTGATGTTCCGCAGATATAAAAAAGGGCGCCAATTGGCGCCCTTTTTTTCGCTCGTATTACGGAGCCTAGTGTAAACGCCCGCTGATAGACTTAAGAGATAAAGCCATTACGCCGCGCTTTGGAGGCGCTGTTTTACTGAGGCCAGCTTAACGCAGTTCACGAATACTGCCATGGCGCGGTCAATTTCATCTAGGCTGGGCACGCTGGGAGCAATACGAATATTGCTGTTGGCGGGGTCTTTGCCGTAGGGGAATGTGGCGCCAGCTGGGGTTAGCTTAACGCCGGCCTCGGCGGCTAATTTCACCACCTCTTTCGCCAGACCGGGCAGGGTGTCGAAGGACACAAAATAGCCGCCCTGGGGTTCGGTCCAGCTAGCCATACCAGACTCGCCCAAACCTTCGCGCAGATGTTTAAGCACAATATCAAAACGCGGCTTAAGCACGGCGGCGTGTTTGCTCATATGATTTTTTATGCCGTCGGCGTCTTTTAGCAGTCGAACATGGCGCAATTGGTTGATCTTGTCTGGACCAATTTGTGACATGCCGAGGTGGTGGGTAAATGCCTTTAAATTACCTTTAGACATGCCTGCGAAGGCGACGCCAGCGCCGGCATAAGTGATTTTTGAGGTAGAGCCAAACAAATATACGCTGTCTTCAGTGCTATATTTGCGGCAGCTGGCCATCAGGTTTGCTATTTCGGGAGCATCGTCGCTCAACTGATGAACGGCGTAGGCGTTGTCCCAAAAAACTCGGAAGTTGCTGCTGGCAATCTTGCCTAGTTGAGCAATGCGATCAACTACGCTATCAGAGTATACGGTGCCGGTGGGATTGCTGAAGCGTGGCACACACCAGATGCCTTTGATGGACGGGTCGTTTTTCAGTAATTCTTCGATGGCGTCCATGTCTGGGCCGTCGTCGTTTAAGGCCACGGTAATAAGCTCAATGCCGAGGTGTTCGCAAACACTGAAATGGCGGTCGTAGCCGGGCACCGGCGCGATGAACTTAGTGTTGCCACCTTCGCTAATCCAGCTGGGTGCCAGTTCGCCAAAACCTTGGTATAGGCCAAATTGTGCGGCCATATACATTAGCGTCAGGCTGCTATTGCCGCCGATTAGGGTTTCTTCTGGCGTGACGCCAAGTACTTGAGCAAATAAGCGTTTGCACTCTGGTATGCCATCTAAGCCGCCGTAGTTGCGTAAATCAGTGCCGCTTTCGTTGCTGAGGTCGCTGCCTAGAATTTCGTTGATGCTGTCTGATAGCGAGAGTTGTTCTGCACTGGGCTTGCCGCGAGTGAGGTCAAGATTCAGACCTGAGGCTTTAAACTGCTGATATTCTTGAGTCAGCGTGGTTTCCCATTCGCGCAGCTGTTCGGTAGTTGCTTGGTCTAGTTGCAAAGTCATCACCTTAAATGCGTGATCGCTACGATAAGCGATCAAACTGTAGAAATTGGATCGCGTTAGACCGCGATGGTCAAACATGAGGGCCGGAAATTATACCTAGTTTTGATTGGTATCAACAACAGTCAGCGTCGATTGACACAGGCTATTGCTCAGTGGGACTAGTGATTGACGTCGGGTTTGCTAACCTTAACGCTGCGACCAGATGCGATTAAGCGGAGTTGATGAAGGTCTTCAATTAATGCTTGGGTGGCATGGTAGCCGTAATTGATGCGCTGCAAACCGTCACTTAGTTCAGTTTCTATATCTTTGCTCATTGCTTTCGCGCGGCGAAGCTCTGACCAGTCCGAGTGCGGTTGAATATACCAGAGTATGTCATCGATAAGTTGCAGGCTGCGGCGTAGCGGAGCGCCGTTACTGCCGTGGCGCAGCCAGTGATACAGAATGACCGTTGTCATAGGACCGTAGAGCATATTGTCGATGCTCAGGGGGAGATCAATATGCTGGGTTTTCTCGTCTAGCATGTCGTGCACTTTCCTGCGTAAACGAGTAAGTCGCTTCTGACCAACTTCGGCATTCAAGTTGCGTCTGTCATTGAGTTTGATGCTTTGCAGTAAGTGTTGGCAGCAGGCATCAATTTGCGTGCGAATACTATTGAACTGATTCGCTTCGATATTGTGGTCGTTAAATTTTCTGCTGATCGTTTTTAGTTCGGCTTCAAACTGCTGGCGCTGAATGGGCTGCGCGTCGTCCCACTGGTCGAGAGTGTTGATTATCTGACAACAGACCTGTCTGGCGGGGTGTAGGGGATGCATAAATTCACTGCGATCCCGCAGCGCCAGCGCGCTAATACAAGTTTGCATGGTGTTGAGCGAGGCGAGCACTCCAGAAGATAGCCTGCGCTTAGCAGGTAATTGCTGAAATATATTTGCCACCGCGTCGAGTAGCTCGCTGTCACTGGGTTCTATTGTCGCAGCATTGCTAGTGACACTGCGGCGATGGGAGTGCATTTTGAGTAAACGTTGGAGTCGCGTTTCTGTCAGCGCGCGCTCCTGGGTAGACAGGTTCTTTTCTTTTAGCTGTTGTTTTATATGGCTGATCCACGCTTCCACGTTTTCGGTTTGGGTTTCCACCGGCAGAGATTCGAGTAGCTCGTCATAGAGTTTGCTGAGTTCCTGAATTAACAAGCCCTGGAACATCGTCAGCGCGTGATGGCGATGCGCCGCCTCTAGTTTTAGGGGCGCCAAAATTTGCTGAAACCCCGCCAGTATCGTGATGGGCGCTATTGCGCGGCAAAAATTTCGGAGTTGTGGCTTTTCACTTTCAAAATACGCGTCGGGTAATTTTTCAAGGCGCTGCGCCAATCGATCTAGGGTCGGGTAGCTGCCGGTGTCATAGGCGCGTTTGCTATCAAAGCTACTATTGATGTGCTCGGCAAAAAGCCGAAAGCCTTCGTCTTGACCAAGTTTGACGGCGTGCTGCTGGCTGAGGAGTTCGGATTTTTCGGCCGGGTCTGTTGCCGTTAGAGAACGACGATGGAAGTTGTCTTGGAGGCGGTCAAAGTAGCGGTACAGGTGCTCGCCGAACCACAGTCGAGACTGAGATTTTAAGCGGTCAGCTAGAAGTCCTGTTCCAGTTTGCTGCATGATTCGACCTGTTGTGCCTATTCTTGAAAGTTTTGGCGCGTGCGCACACTTTAAAGTTTCTCAAACATAGCACAAAAGTGTCTTTTTGTGACGTTGATCCGCGGCTAAGCGAGGTCATTAGGGTTATATTTTATCGATTTTGTGAGCTTGTTAGGGTTTTTCTGCAATAAAAGTGGCTCGTCGCGGCGCGGGGTAGCCTTCAATCGTTTGGTTTGGGTCGTCAGGATTGAGAAAATCGGCCAGCGAATGAAATTTCATCCAGTCAGTACTGCGTTGTTCATTCCTTGAGGTTTGGCTAACGTCGATGAGCTTTGGGGATTTAAAACCGGCTTTTTTCAGCCAGGCCTCAAGGGTGGCAGTGCTTGGAATAAACCACACGTTGCCCATTTTACTGTAGCGTCCTTCAGGGACTAACACTTCACCCGCCCGGCCTTCAATGACTAAGGTTTCTAGCACCAGTTGTCCGCCAGGGCGGAGGCTGTCCCGCAGTGCTATTAGGTGATCAAAAGGAGAGCGGCGATGGTAAAGAATGCCCATTGAAAACGTGGTATCGAAGGCCTGTAACTTTTCTGGAAGGTGCTCAATACCCATTGGCAAAACAGCGACGCGCTGGTCTTGAAGGTATTTTTGCAAGGCGAAATACTGCATAACAAATAGTGGTGTCGGGTCTATGCCGACAACTAAGTTTGCACCGGCGCCACGCATACGCCAACAGTGGTAGCCGCTGCCACAGCCAACATCTAAGACTGTGCGTCCCTCAAGTGGAGCTATCGCATCTTTGAGTCGATCCCATTTCCAGTCTGAGCGCCATTCGGTATCTATGTGCACACCAAAGAGTTCGTACGGACCTTTGCGCCATGGGTGTAAACCTTTTAGCGCCTCGTGCAGTTGCTCGCGCTGACTATCACTGACGCTGCCATCAGCGCCCACCCGCGAGGTATTCAGCGCGATGGTATCAGGGCGGAGATCCGGTAACGCCGCAAGCGCCTCTTTCCAGCGGGGTAGATCGCCAAAACGAGATTCGTTGAGGCCGGCGGCTATTTGCTGGGGTAACTCTTTTGACCAATTTGCGAGTTGAGGGTACTCGCTAAGATGGTTTAAAAATACTTGATAGTTGATCATTTGATAGCCACGAGAGAGGCGAAATTAAAACACTGAAACCACACATCAATACTGCTGAATCCTGCTTCGCGCAGTCGTTGTTGGTGTTGCTGCAAAGACTCGGGGACTAACACATCTTCAAGTGCGCTTCGCTTTTGCGCGACCTCTAGCTCGCTATAGCCATTGGCGCGTTTAAATGCGTGGTGAAGCTCGGTGTTGAGTTCCTGTAGGCGCGGATCTAAAAACACAATTTTTTCCGACAGAATTAAAATGCCGCCGGGGCGCATGGCGTCGCTGATTTTTTGAATCAGTGCGGCGCGCTCACTGGCGGGCACAAACTGTAGGGTGAAGTTAAGAACGACTACCGATGCGTTTTCGATTGCTGTGTCTTGAATGTTTTCGCAGCGAAGCGCAATAGATTGCGGTATGTCAGCAATATAGTGTTGGCAGCGCTCGATCATGGCGGACGAGTTATCGACTCCGATAATTTGGCAATCGCGCTCGCCAATTTCCCGCGCCATTGCCAAGGTGCTGGCGCCCAGTGAGCTGCCAAGGTCATAGCAATTACTGCCGCTCTGCGCATATCGACCTGCCATGACTCCGGTCATTGCAATGATGGTTGCATAGCCGGGCACCGACCGCTGAATCATGTCGGGAAATACTTCAACAACGTGTTCGTCAAAGGCGAAGCGCGTGAGGCTAGCTTGGGGTTGGGCGTAGATGGTGTCGTGTTTGGTCATAGGGTTCTAGTGAGCATGTGTATTTGGGGATTTTAGCACATTAGGATCATGGGGAAGTGCCGCCGTAAATAAGGAATTCGTGGCGTTGAAATTGATTGATTTGGGTTGTGTGGCCTAGAAGAGTTCCTAGGCCACAATTTGTGAAATAGAATTTTAGTTCTGTATGATTGCTACGTCGCTTCTCGAAATTATGCCACTTGGAGTGGTGGCGGTAATTCTGAAGACGCCAGTTCCTGCGGCGTTGCTAGGAGAGATGCTGAATTCTACTCTTTGCGGGCCTTGCGCTGAACTTGCTAGAACCGTAAAACTGCTTGGACCATCAATTGTTCCCTGGCTAGTTGAAGCTGAAATCACCGTTCCTGCCGGCGGTATTTGTTTTGGATTACTTGGCGCAGTGGCGGCATTAAATAATGAGTAGACGTCTACTGTTACCTTCGTTAAGCCGCCAGTAATGTTTAGTGGCGGGGTGATAGCTGCTCCTGTGGAATCTAATATATCTATCGAAAGAGTTGACTGAGATAAGACTATGACCACTTGGCTCGATATGATTAAAGTGGACGAGCCGCAATTGTCATTGCATAGCAGACCGTCAAAATCTCCGTTGGCAGTAGATCTTGAGCCGTTTTTGTCAGTGTCGATAAAGGGCTCAATTGCGTTATCGTGTATTCCATTTTCGTTGTCATCTCTGAATGGCTCCGCTAGGTCGATCTGAATCTCGTTCGGAGTTAATAAACTGCCATCGAATTGACCGTTTCCATTTAAATCAATGAAATTTTCTTCCCCGAGTATAGTCGCCAATATTGTAACTCGACCGTCTTGAGGCCGAGGATTTTGGGATGTAAAAGTAACAGAGCAGACTCCATTAGTTGTTTCACAACTGGGATTAATAACGCCTCCCTCTGCTTGAAATGCAATAGACGTTTTATCTGGAACGGGAGTGTTGTAGCGATCGGCTGCTCTTGCGACAATCTGTGTACTAATGCCGTCTCGTTCCCAGCCTTCAATGTTTGGAGTTACTGCTCCTACTGAAAAGCTGTCGGCATCCGCGATTCCAGTCGTAATTACTAAAGAGCTTGAAACTGCCTTACTAATCGTGCCGTTTTGGTTTGCCGTGGCAGTTATGCGAACGGGAACTGGAATGCTACCTGCATTGATCGTCGTGGTTACTATGCCGCTTTCATTTGTAATGCCTTGTGCATTACTTAAAAATATTCCTCCGACGCTTGAGTCTAGCTCAAATGTTACGTCCTGATTGGGAACTGGTCCGCCGGATGTGTTCGTAACTTTGAAGCTAACTACTGACTGTTCGGGAATTGCGCCAGAACTTTTTATACCTATAATATTAGGCTCGGCACTTGTGAAGGTAATTGATCCTAGGGGTGCCGGAGTCGTGTTTATCGTTACTTCCGCGCTAAAGCTAGTGCCGTTCAATGTTGTCTGTGCGGTTACTTCGTCATTGCCAGAACACCCTCTTGCTGTATAAGTCGCGTTTATTGTTCCATTGGTATTTTGTGTCACAACAGGGTTTATTTCAGAAAGCCCTACATCTATGCAGGTTGAGGAAAAGAAGATGTCAGCAGCGTCCGTTACGGGATTATTGTTGTTGTCTCTTATTGCAACAGTGAGCGCCGCGCTTTCACTCGCGTTTAGATCAATTGCGTTCGTCGCAATTGTTCCCGCTGTAAAGGTACCGCCACCATCAAATGATCCGAAACGAATAACTGTTGTATCAACACTTCCGGTATCCGGATTTGTAGTGCCATCATTTGAGGAAGGAGTCTCAGAAGGTGTTAACGATGGTTCGCCGTTGCTACTTCCACCGCCGCAGCCAGCAAATAAAAATACTGTGAACATTAATAGGCAGGTACGAAACAAGACCTTCATAAGTGACTTCCTCTATCTCTTCGGCGGTTCTGGCGGACCGTGGTGGTCGACAGATGTTATATTTTCTCGGCTTAGCAAGTTACTAACTATGAAAGCATATTAGCGTAGTTTGCTGATTTGTGCGGGAAACTTGCAAGGGGGAGGTCAAAAATAGTGTTCGTGGCTCATCTTATGTGCAGTTGTGCGGGCGAACACCTCTATCGATGGCCTACCGGGCCTCTTATCGGCCCTTGCGACGGTTACCTGACGCCCAAAATACGCGTTACTTATGGATGCTTTCTATACCGCTATTACTTTCTAACGCTATCTGACGATAGCGGCAATGGCCTTCACCGCGCTGGAAAGCAGAATTGGCAATTAGCCATACGCCAACGACCTTTTCCGGCAGCGGCCCGCCGATAGCCCTAAGATAGTCAGCCTGAATATTGCGTGATTCACTCAGCCAGTGTCCTAGATCTGCCGAGTCATTGCGCAGTACCCAATGGGTTTCGCGCTTATCCCACCACGGTAAGGGACATTGAAAAATCGTGTCGACATCCAGGGTGCTGCTCCACATATAGGTAAGATCGAGGCCGTTGTCGAATTCTATCGCGATAGACAGATAGTCGTGTGTTGGTTGGATATGCTCGGCCAATTTAGAAGGCAGGGCGTCAACACACCATTGCCAGTTGAAGACCAAATCACTGCTTAGCCGCATATCAAGTGGATATTGCAAGATTCCGCCGTCAGCATGGGTGGTACAACACAAGCCATTGTCATCAGCGTGGTAGATTTCGCTGGCGCCCAGGCGCCAAAGATAGTGCCAGCCCTTCGGCGGCCGAACAGGATTTTTAAAGCGCGCCAGTATTGGGCCGAACAAATCTACGTCCGCCGCAGCCGCGGCAGTCAATGCGTTCTCAATATCGGTATGCCATCGTAAAACCGCAACGCTAAACTGCCCACTAGTAGGTAGTTTAGCGATACTCGCATCAAAGCCGCCCTGCGGATCGCCAAATTCGCCGGGCACGGCGGTAATTAGCTGTAATCTTCCGCCCTGTTCTGCGCTTATCGCAGCGCCGTCCGTTGGCACTTTATTAATGAGTCCTGCGCCACCCCGGTCGACGATTCGATACCACAAGCCAAAACTCGGCCCGATGGCCACATCCAGCGGACGTGAAAGATATAAGCGGCCATCTCCCATTACGGTTACCGACTCGCCTGCTGCCATATCAATGCCGGTATCCAGCCATTCCTGTCTACCGGCGACCAAGGTAAACCAGGTGCAACTACTCAGCTGGCTATCAAGGCGTTCAAGGCTTAGCTCTAAACGCTGGACAAAGGCGGCGGCGATATCATCGGCCTTTGGCGGCTGATTTAGCAGGCTGAGGCGAGAGCGAATAAACTGAATAAAAGTCGGAAGCGGTGATGGTGGGTTTCTCTGCGGCGGCATAGCCAGATCGCGCGGCGTCTGATCGCCAATCAGACCAAGAGATTGATATACGCGCTGCAAGATATTAGCTGGCATTTATTACCCCGATAGAATTTTTAGTTCCAGCATAATTGCTAGTCAGTTTCCCTCAGTCTACAAGTAACTGCTCAGAAGGCGAGGATATTCTGGGATTGATCACTAACAGGCTAGGGCCTGTTAGTGCCCCTTTGGGCGGCTGTCGCCGTCTAAAATGCTGAGCGCATTTTATGATCAATACAGGCTAGGGCCTGTTATTGCCCCTTCGGGCGGCTGTCGCCGTCTAAAATGCTGAGCGCATTTTATCGAACCGCGCGGCGGTTCTCATCCACCCGTCAGGTGCAGATTACTTATCTGGGGGCATAAAAAAACCACCGTTAGGTGGTTTCTTTGAATAATGGTAGCAAGGGGCTGAGTAAGGATTGATCAATAACAGGCTAGGGCCTGTTATTGCCCCTTCGGGCGGCTATCGCCGTCTAAAATGCTGAGCGCATTTTATCGAACCGCGCGGCGGTTCTCATCCACCCGTCAGGCGCTGATTACTTATCTGGATGCATAAAAAAACCACCGTTAGGTGGTTTCTTTGAATAATGGTAGCAAGGGGCGGATTCGAACCGCCGACCCCAACATTATGAGTGTTGTGCTCTAACCAACTGAGCTACCTTGCCACAGTCTCTCTGAGGAGAGAAGGCGCGCATTTTCCAAGGATCGGCGCACCTTGTCAAGCGCCGATCAGTTTGTGTTACACATTGAAGCGGAAATGGACAACATCGCCGTCTTTAACGACGTAGTCTTTGCCTTCTAATCGCCATTTTCCTGCGTCTTTGGTGCCTTGTTCGCCTTTGTATTGAATGAAGTCGTTGTAGGCGATAACTTCTGCGCGAATAAAGCCTTTTTCAAAGTCGGTGTGAATCACGCCGGCAGATTGCGGTGCGGTGGCGCCAACGGGTATGGTCCACGCGCGAACTTCTTTTACACCGGCGGTGAAGTAGGTTTGTAGACCCAAGAGTTGGTAGCCGGCGCGTATAACACGGTCTAGTCCTGGCTCTTCCATGCCGAGGTCTGCGAGGAATTCGGCTTTTTCATCTTCGTCGAGCTCGGCAATTTCGGATTCGAGTTTATTGCAAATAGGTACCACTATGGCGCCGTCTTCGGCGGCGATGGCGCGGACTGTCTCGAGGTGAGGATTATCTTCAAAACCGTCTTCGTTGACGTTGGCGATGTACATTGTCGGTTTGATAGTAAGCAAGTGCAGGGTGTTGACGCGCGCTAGTTCCTCTTTGTCCAGTGCTAGTGAGCGCACGGGTTTGCCCTGGTCTAGGTGGGCGAGCAACTTTTCAAACAGGTTTTTTAGTGTGGTGGCTTCTTTGTCGCCACTTCTGGCGACGCGCGCAACTTTTTGCAGCTGTTTGTCGATGCTTTCCATATCGGCCAGTGCCAGTTCGGTATTGATGATTTCAATATCGGCGGCGGGATCAATTTTATTGGCGACGTGAATAATATTATCGTCTTCAAAGCAGCGCACTACATGGGCGATGGCATCAGTTTCGCGAATATTGGCGAGGAATTTATTGCCTAGGCCTTCGCCTTTTGAAGCGCCGGCTACCAGCCCGGCTATGTCGACGAACTCCATGGTGGCGGGCATGACGCGCTCTGGCTTTACAATTTCTGTCAGCGCGTGCAGGCGCGGATCTGGGACCATGACGATGCCGGAGTTGGGCTCTATGGTGCAGAAGGGGAAGTTGGCCGCGTCAATGCCGGCATTGGTTAGGGCGTTGAAGAGGGTGGATTTGCCGACGTTTGGAAGTCCGACGATGCCGCAGTTAAAGCCCATGTGATATTACCCTTGTTTGTAGCTATGCAGTTGATTCATGGCTTTGGCCCAGTCGCCGCGCACCGCGTCTTCTAAAGTGCGCAGTGCTTCGTCTATGCAGCGATCTATGCTGATTCGCTCATCTGCGGGTGGTTTGCCAAGCACATAATTGGTGACTTGAGAGGCGTGGCCGGGGTGGCCGATACCGACTCTTAGTCTATGAAATTTACTATTGTTACCCAGTTGAGCAACGGTGTCGCGCAGGCCATTGTGGCCACCGTGACCGCCGCCATTTTTATAGCGCGCGGTGCCGGGCGGAATATCCAGTTCGTCGTGGGCGACGAGTATGGCTTCCGGAGTGATTTTGTAGAAATTAGCGAGTGCGGCGATAGCTTGTCCGCTGCGATTCATAAAGGTGCTTGGAATAAGCAGACGCAGGTCGTGACCGTGGTAATGAATTCTGGCGGTGTCGCCAAAGAAGCGAGCTTCGCTATTCAGCGTGCAGCCTTGTTGCCGGGCCAGCTCTGAAACAAACCAGGCGCCCGCATTGTGACGTGTATCTTGATATTGCGGGCCGGGATTCGCCAGCCCTACTATCAGTTTTATCGTTTCCAATGGTGCGCCTGTGACTGTTAGCCCCGAGGGGCTAGCAGTTTACTCTTCGACAGCTGCTGCTGGAGCCGCGTCGTCATCTTCGTCTTCGTCACTGCCGCCACGTGGCGCATGTACAGCGGCGACCGCTTGGTCGTGATCTTCACCTAGTGCCAGTGCGGTGCTTTCTACACCTTCTGGGAGCTTCAGGTCAGAAATGTGCAGGGTGGTGCCGACTTCAACCAGCGCCATGTCCACTTCGATGAACTCAGGTAGATCTTTCGGCAAGCAATGCACTTCTAAGTCAGTTGCGGCGTGAGTGATGTTGCCGCCCTGATTTTTCACGCCAACGCAGCTTTCTTCGTTCAAGAAGTGCAGTGGTACGTGCAGAGTAAGCATGGTGTTGGCGTCAACGCGTAAAAAGTCAGCATGAAGCAGTTTTAGCTTAGCTGGGTGGCGTTGCAAATCTTTCAGTACAACAGATTCTTGCTTGCCATCGATATCCAGAGTGACAACAGAGGTGAAGAAGGCTTCATCTTCCAAGAACCACAAGAAATCTTTGTGCAGAATACTGATCATTTGTGGGGCTTTGTCGCCACCATAAACAATCGCGGGTACTTCACTTTCCAGACGACGTAGGCGGCGGCTCGCACCTTTCCCTACATCTGCGCGTGCTTTGGCGCTGACTGTGTAATCGTTAGACATAATAGTTTCCTTAATAACGCGAAAACCGCCGACTTGCGACCAGTGCGGCGGTAAATGTCGATGGCCTTGCCATTAAACCGCAGTGGTTTAACGAAACAGGGCGCTTATCGACTCTTCATTACTGACCCGTCGAATTGACTCGGCCAATAGATTTGCCAGGGTTAGCTGGCGAATTTTTTTGCAATTGCGTGCATCTTCTGACAAGGGAATAGTGTCGGTGACAACGAGTTCGTCAAGTTCAGAACCATTGATGTTCGCAATGGCGGCGCCAGATAATACAGGATGTGTACAGTAAGCGACAACTTTTGCTGCGCCGTGCTCTTTTAATGCCTCGGCTGCTTTACATAATGTGCCTGCGGTATCGACCATATCGTCAACCAGTAAGCAGGTTTTTCCCCGTACTTCACCGATAATATGCATGACCTGAGCAACACCGGCCTGTGGCCGACGCTTATCAATAATAGCGAGGTCGGCATCATCTAACTGCTTAGCTACAGCGCGGGCTCGAACCACACCGCCAATGTCAGGAGATACCACCATTTGATTGGTGTACTGCTGACGGCTAATGTCATCGAGGAGAACCGGTGAGCCGTAAACGTTATCTACCGGGACGTCGAAAAAGCCCTGAATCTGTTCTGCGTGTAGATCAACGGTCAGTACGCGGTTGATGCCCACGCCGCTCATCATATCGGCAACCACTTTGGCCGAAATAGGTACTCGCTGGGAGCGAACCCTACGGTCTTGACGAGCATAGCCAAAATAGGGAACAACGGCGGTAATACGGCCGGCTGAGGCTCTGCGCATGGCGTCTGCCATGACAATTAGTTCCATCAAGTTGTCATTGGTTGGCGCACAGGTTGGCTGTAAAAGGAAGACGTCAGCGCCGCGAACGTTTTCATTTACTTCTACGTAAATTTCGCCATCGCTGAATTTGCCAACGGTGGCGTCGCCGAGCGGTAGGTGCAAGTGCTCAACAACTTTACGTGCAAGTTCGGGATTGGCATTGCCGGTGAAGACCATCATCTTGGGCACGGTCAGAGTCCTGTTGGGCATGTGTTTTGAAAAGTTAGGTGCTTACTGGCGGCGTTATTAAAAACCGAACAGTCTTCGGATCGTTATTTGCGCGACTGATGTCGAACACCATGCTGTATTTGGCAGCATGGTTTGAAATTGGCTGGGGTGGTAGGACTCGAACCTACGGATGCTGAGATCAAAACCCAGTGCCTTACCACTTGGCGACACCCCAATAAACTTTTTAAGATAACTTTTTACAGTAAGCCCAGTGCGTTATGCAGTGGCGAGGTATTTATGCCTCGGGCAACAAAACCAAAAAGTTCATTTGGACGTTGTGCGCAAACTGCCTGTGCAGTCATCTGATCTTTGAAGCTGGCAAACACGCAAGCGCCTGTTCCGGTCAGCTTCGCGGGAGAGAATTGTTCCAGCCAAATCAAGGCCTTATCAATGTCCGGATAAAGTTTTCGAACCAATGGTTCGCAACTATTTCCGGTACCCCCCTCAAGAAAGGTCGCTATTTTGATCGGTGAGTCATGGCGTGTCAATTGTTCATGAGAAAAAACTTCAACTGTGGCGACATGGCAGTCGGGCTTTAGCACCACATACCATAAGTTTGGAGTTTCTATTGGCGTTAATTTTTCGCCTATTCCCTCCGCCCATGCGGTTCGGCCGCGCACAAATACCGGTACATCGGCGCCCAGTTCAAGGCCGATCTCCGCTAAGGTATTAATGCTGAGACCAAGCTGCCATAGCTGATTCAGGCCTATTAGGGTGCTAGCGGCATCTGAGCTGCCGCCGCCGATGCCGCCGCCCATGGGCAGCCGTTTTTCTAAGGTGATGTCTGCACCGGCGGGAATGTCGACGGCCAAGCACTGAAGTTTTCTGGCGGCGCGCATCACTAAATTATCTTCGCTGTTGACGCCATTAATATCGCTAATGAGGTTAAGTTCGCCATCGGTGCGGTGTTTTAGTGTCAGTGTGTCGCCATAATCGAGGAGTTGAAAGAGTGTTTGCAGTTCATGGTAGCCGTCTTCGCGACGGCCGGTGATATTAAGAAATAGGTTTATTTTAGCCGGGCAGGGCAGAATAAGTGTTTGCATTATGGGGTGCAGAGCTTGGGCTGGTCTTGCCATTCGCTGATGATTAGGGTCAGGCGGGTATTGGCTGATTCGGCTGAAATTCTATTGGGTAGCTGGTGAAACGGCGTTTTGTAGCGATAGCTAATCTGCCAGCCCATTTGCGCCAATTGCTCTATCTGACCATTGGTATTCACCCGACCGTCTAATTTTTCGCTGGGTATGGGGCGGCCTCTTACCCAGAAGCGAAGCGCTTCGACGGGTATCGGCCACTCTGCACGGCTGGCGAGCTCATCAATACTGTCGGCTCTGCTAGTGTCGCCGCCTTGTATAAGGCGGGCTCCAGATTGATCGGCGGATAATTCTATGCCGCCGGCGCCAAGCGGCCCGCTAAGGCGAATACGGACTTGTTCAGTGCTGCACTGCGACCAGTCAATAGTAGCGCTCTCTTGCGTGTCCTTATACCAAAGCCCTATTTTCCCCTGCAATTGCCATGTTTCAGATTCGCTATCCACAGGCGGTTTTGGGGGGGTGGCGCAGGCACTAATAAGCAGCACTAAGAAAATTGCGAGGCCTCGCACTGTAAGCGGTGTTGACATAATTGGTTTACTCATTAAAAAGGCCGAGTCTGCGAAGTGTTTCCATAATGATCGGGCTGTTTGGCGTATCTTTTAGGCCGGCTTCCCACACGACTTTCGCGCGGTCTTTATCGCCACTTAGCCACAGTGCCTCGCCGAGGTGGGCTGCAATCTCATGATCTTGGGTATATTTAAATGCCCGCTCTAATAGCGTTACGGCTTCCTTGATATTACCCTTTAGCAGCATTATCCAGCCGTAGCTGTCAATAATAGCCGGGTCATTAGGTTCTAGTTCCAGTGCGCGCTTCACTAATGCTTCGGCCTCGTCTAGGCGAGTGCTGAGATTGGCGAGGCTATACCCCAGTGCATTCAGCGCGGTGGCATTTTCTGGGTCGCGATCAATAATATACTGTAAATCACTCTCTACGGCGTCGATATTACCTAGTCGCTCGCTGAATAGTGATCGTGCGTAGCGAAGCTCTTCGTCGTTAGTATCGGTTTTTAAGGCGGCAGTGAGTAAGTCATAACCTTGTTGGTAGCGCATTTCTTTGCGTAATATTTCTGCTTCTAATAAATAGACGAAGACGGTCTGTTCAGGGTGGTTAAGTCGCAGTGCGCGTAGGCGTGCTAGGGTCTTGTCGACGTCTTCTATAGCCAGGCTGATGCTCGCAATACGCTGGCTAGACTGGTGAAATTCATCGCTACCGGTAGCCTGTAAATAATGGTCAATTGCGTTTTGCCAGTTTCGGTCCTCCTCATCTAGGCGGCCGAGAATATAGTTGGCGCGGCTGCGAAGTTCAGGGGTGTCGTTAAGGGACTGCAGTTGTGCGGCAACTTCATCAGTATTGCTGAGTTCGCGATTGATCAGCATGAGCTCAAGTAGTAAATCCCGCTCGGAGGGGTTTTGCCTGACTAGCTCTTCGTACTGGGCTTTGGCTTGGAATAGATCGATTTTTACCAAGTGTCTAGCGAGATCGTGTCGCAGACGTTTATGGCGGGGATTTTGATCTACGGCGTAGCGCAGACGGGTAAGTGCTTCGTCGTTGCGGCCCAGTTGGCTTAGGGTGCGGGTTTCAATTAATAGTGCGTGGGGGTTGTCGGGCTCCTCATTCAGCACTTCGCGAATAAGTTTCAGCGCGGCGGCTTCCTGTTTTTGGTATTGCAGGATTAAGGCCTTGGCAATTTTTAGGGTGTTGTCGCCAGGGTGAAGTTTTAGCTGGGTATTTAGTTCTTGGAGAAACTCCAATTGCTCGGTTTCTGGACGCGCAAGCACGGTTGCGGCCAAGGCGGCAAAATTACTGTCGCCACCGAGATCCAGTACTTTCACCATATAAGGCAGTGCGGTAAGCGGGTCTTGGGTTTTAGCTAGCGCTGAGGACAGAATGAAGTAGCCCTCTGCGGCATCAGGCTCCGCGCTCACCCAGCGCTGGGCATAAATGATGGCGATATCGCTGCGGTCAAGGTATTGGGCCAGTTTGGCAGTGGTGATAATGACGCCGAGATCACCGGTTTTTTCTGCTTGGTAGGTGTAATTGTCCAGCGCGGTTTCAAGGTCTTGATTGCGAAGCGCGATTTCGGCAACCAGTAAATCGAAAAAAGCATCTTCAGGAAACGGGCGTGCGATCGCCTCCGAGCTTAGCTTGGAGGCGTTTTCATTGGCTTGCTTCGGTTCTGACTCAGGCATTAGCGCGGCGCAGCCACCCAGGGTAAAGATAGCGAAGCTGAGGAAGAGACTAGTGAAGATCTGGGGCATAGCGAAAATGTCGGTACCGTAATTAAAAGCCAATATTAGCATGGCTCTTTGCTGGTGGTTAGGGTTGCATCATAGGACATTCATCACAGAATTTAATTCGTTGATTGTGCCCTTGGCGCAGATTGTTTAGTGAAAGCTGGTAATAAAATCCACATTTGGCCCCTGTCTTGCTAAAATTCCCTGCTATCTTAGCTTCGCTCCGGAAATGCAGGCACTCGGTATCTAATGAATTTGCTCGTAATTGGCATTAATCACAATTCAGCACCCATCTCGGTTCGCGAGCGGGTGGCATTTGTGCCTGAGCAAATGGAACAAGCCTTGAAAGACGCCTTGGATTGCACCGGGGTGTCGGAGCTGGCTATTCTGTCCACCTGCAACCGTACCGAACTGTACGGGATTGCTGAAGATGATAGTGATGCCGCGGCCACGAGTATGCTGGATTGGCTGTCGGCGTATCACCATATTGATCGTGCTGAACTGAACGCATGTATTTATGATCATCGACGCGACGGCGCTTTGCGGCACATGATGGAAGTCGCTGCGGGTCTGGATTCAATGGTCTTGGGTGAACCGCAGATTTTTGGGCAAATGAAATCTGCCTACGCGCTTGCTGTTGATGCGGGTACCGCAAACGGTATTCTGCACCGCATCTTTGCTCATGTTTTCTCGGTTGCTAAGCGTGTCCGTACCGACACCGGTGTGGGAGAGAACCCAGTGTCAGTGGCATACGCGGCGGTTAATTTAACGCAACATGTGTTTTCGTCACTGAGCAGTTGTACCGCGCTACTAATAGGTGCGGGCGAAACTATTGAGCTAGTGGCGCGTCATCTTCATGACAAAGGGATAAAACGCATTATTATTGCCAACCGCACCCTTGAGCGCGCCCGGGAAGTGGCCCAAAAATTTGGGGCAGAGGCGGTGATGCTGTCTGATATCCCGCAGAGCCTTGTTGGCGCAGATATTGTGGTGGCCTCTACCGCAAGCCAGCTCCCTATTTTGGGCAAGGGCGCTGTAGAGGGCGCACTGAAAAAGCGCAAACATCGGCCAATGGTGATGATTGATATTGCGGTGCCGCGTGATATTGAGCCCCAGGTTGCCGAGTTAGCGGATGTCTATCTTTATACCGTTGATGACTTGCGCGAGATTGTTGAAGAAAACAAACGTGCCAGACAGGGTGAGGCTCGCAAAGCCGGCGATATTATTACCCTCGCCCTCGCCGAGTGGGAGTCACAGTTGCGGGCCTTAGACGCAGTGGGTACGGTGAGAGATTTCCGAGCAAAGGCAGAGCAATTACGCGACACTGAACTTGATCGCGCGCTGCGAAATTTGGCGCGGGGAGACGATGCCGAGCAAGTGCTGGAACAGCTGGCACGTGGCTTAACCAATAAATTGATACATAGCCCGACGACACAAATAAAAGAGGCGGGTGCGAAAGGGCGGACCGATCTTATTCACTGGGCGCGGGAATTATTCCAGCTTAAAGACAGCGATTCCTGAGCACAGCCACCACACCTTAAGTGAGAAACTATGAAGTCCTCTATTGTCATTAAGCTCGACAATTTACTTGATCGTTATGAAGAAATCGGCGCGCTGTTGAGCGATGGTGAAATTATTGCCAATCAAGATCGCTTTCGCGGCCTGTCGCGAGAGTACGCCGAAATTGAACCAGTGGTTGAAGCCTATGGTCGATTTCGTCAGGTTGCTGAAGATCTGGCCGAGGCGACGGCGATGTTGACGGAAGATGACGCTGATATGCGTGAGATGGCTGAAGACGAAGTGGCATCCGCCAAAGCTAAAATGGCAGCGTTAGAAATTGAGTTGGAAACCCTGCTGCTACCCCGTGACCCCAACGATTCCCACAATGTATTTTTAGAAATACGCGCCGGTACCGGCGGTGATGAGGCGGCTATTTTTGCCGGTGATTTGTTTCGCATGTATTCCCGTTATGCGGAGCGCAAGGGCTGGCGAGTAGAGGTATTGAGTGAGCGCCAGGGCGAGCATGGCGGGTTTAAAGAAATTATCAGTCGCGTTGAGGGCAAGGAGGTATACGGTCACCTCAAGTTTGAATCCGGAGCACATCGCGTGCAGCGTGTGCCAGAAACGGAATCACAGGGTCGTATCCACACGTCTGCCTGTACGGTGGCGATCATGGCTGAGCCGGAAGAGGCTGATGAGATAGAAATTAATAAGGGTGATTTGCGCATCGACACCTTTAGGTCTAGTGGCGCGGGTGGTCAACATGTAAACACCACCGATTCGGCCGTCCGTATTGTTCACATTCCCACCGGTATTGTCGTGGAGTGTCAGGACGAGCGCTCCCAGCACAAGAACAAGGCGCGGGCGATGTCCTTGTTAACAGCGAAAGTGAACGATGCGGCCAGTAGTAAATTGCAGCAAGATCAGGCAACAGAGCGCCGTAATCTTGTCGGCAGCGGCGATCGCTCAGAGCGTATTCGCACCTATAATTTCCCCCAGGGGCGAGTGACGGATCATCGAATCAATTTAACCTTGTACAAGCTAGATGAATTTGTGCAGGGCGATGTGGATTGTGTTGTGTCGCCGCTGCGGCAGGAATACCAAGCCGATCTCTTGGCCGCGCTGGCGGAATAATGACGGATCAGTGCGATACGACCGCATTGACGATCGCTGCGGCGATGGCGATGCGACAGCGTTTACTTGGGGCAAGCGATTCGCCTGATTTAGATGTCGCCCTGCTGCTGTGTCATTGTCTTGGAAAACCGCGCAGCTACCTATACACCTGGCCTGAGCGTGAAGTTGAGACGGCTCAGGCTCAGCAATTTCTGAGCTTGTTAGATCGCCGTGTGGCCGGTGAGCCGATAGCGCATATTTTGGGCGAGCGCGATTTTTGGTCGCTGCCCTTAGCTGTGTCGCCGCTTACACTTATTCCTCGCCCAGATACTGAATGCTTAGTAGAGCGGGCGCTGGCCATGCTGACCTCAAGGGCTAAGCCGCAGATATTAGATCTTGGCACGGGAACTGGCGCCATTGCGCTAGCCTTGGCATCGGAGCGGGCAGATGCATTGGTGCTGGCTTCAGACTTTTCTGCCGAGGTGGTTTCTTTGGCAGAGCAAAATCGCATGGCGCTGGGTCTGACAAATGTGCGGCTAGTTTGTTCAAACTGGTTTGCGGCTATTCCCGCCCAGGGCTTTAGTCTCATTGTGAGTAACCCACCTTATATAGATGCTCAAGACCCGCATTTAAGTGAAGGCGATGTTCGCTTTGAACCCGCGTCTGCACTGGTGGCGGCCAATGACGGCATGGCAGATTTGCTCAGTATTATTCGCGAGGCACCGGCGTATTTACTCAGTGGCGGCGAGTTATTGCTGGAGCATGGCTATCAGCAGGGCGAGTTGGTGCGGCAGGCCTTAATTGAACGCGGTTTTGTTGATGTGGCCTCACAGGCCGACTACGGTGGCAATGAGCGAATTAGCTGGGGGACATGGTTGTGATGACTGATGAGCAGTTGCTGCGTTACAGCCGCCATATTTTGCTGTCGGGTTTAGGTATTGACGGCCAGCAAGCTCTATTAAACAGTAAAGTATTGATTGTAGGTATGGGGGGGCTAGGTTGCCCTGCGGCCCTGTATCTTGCGGCTTCGGGGGTGGGCGAATTACATTTGGCCGACGACGACACGGTTGAATTGAGTAATTTGCAGCGCCAAATTGCTCACGCTCAGGCCGATATTGGCCGCTTAAAAGCGGAGTCGGTCGCTGACAGTATTAAAGCCATTAATCCAGAAACTAAGCTCGTGATGCTGGATATGCGTTTATGTGGTGAGGCGCTGACAGAAGCGGTACAGCAGGTCGATGTGGTGGTCGACGCCAGTGATAATTTCACTACGCGTTTCGCTTTAAATGAAGCCTGCGCCCTAGCGCGCCGGCCACTCATTTCTGGAGCGGCGATTCGTGGTGAGGCGCAGTTAAGTGTCTTTGATTTTAGGCGAGATGATTCGCCTTGTTACCGCTGCCTTTATCACGAGGTGGATGACGCCGCATTGAACTGTGCGGAGAGCGGAGTACTTGCTCCCGTCGTCGGCATGATGGGCAGTATGCAGGCGCTGGAAACCCTAAAATGTATCACTGGGCTTGGCGAAACACTGGTTGGCCGGCTGCTGTTGATTGATGGTATGAGTATGGAAGTGCGGCAGCTAAATTTACGCCGTGACCCAGAGTGTCCGGTTTGCCGCCTGCGCGGCTGAAGTTACTGGGGCTGGTGCTGTAAGATGTTTTACTGGGTACTTATCCTGGCGTTATTAAAATAAAATCGCGACATGCAGTAGCACGACAATAACAATAATGAGGCATTCTTATGAGAGCGATTCTCGGGGCATATTATTTTCTACACAACGGTTTTTTTACGCTGCTTGGCAAGCTTGATGGGGTCGCCCCATTTTTAATTCGTCTTTATTTAGCCCCAATCATGCTCGCTGCTGGGCTTTATAAGTTGCAACACTTTGATGCGACGGCGATGTGGTTGGCGCAAGGTTTGAATCTACCCTACCCAGAATTGATGGCATATTTGGTCACGTATACCGAATTGATTGGTGGTTTTTTATTATTGTTTGGCTTAGCGGTGCGCTGGGTAAGTATTCCACTGATGGTGGTTATGGTAGTGGCGGCGACGACGGTGCACTGGGACAATGGCTGGTTTGCCATAGCGCCTAGTAATCCAATTACCAGCACAGCTAAGCCGCTCGCTGATATCGGCGTGCCAATGGCAAGGGCAAGTATAGAAAATAGTATCGGCATTGGTGAGCGTTTGGCGCGGGCCGATGGTCTACTTAATGACTACGGCCACTATGGCTGGTTGACCGAAAAGGGCAATTTTGCCGTGCTGAACAACGGTATTGAGTTTGCCGCAACGTATTTTATAATGCTGTTGAGCCTGTTGTTTAGTGGCGCAGGCCGCTATTTGAGTCTGGATTATTTTATCGATCGAAGTGCGCGGCAGTATCTCAAACCAAAGACGGTGGCGTCCAAGGTGGAGCCAGATATCGAGACTAAAGGGGAGCCGGAGGTGACGCCTGAACCTGAATTAGAAGCACCGGTGAAGCCCTCAGAAAAGCAGGTTGTCACGGTAGCTAATGAATGATGCTAGAATGGCTGATTATTGAGCAATGTAAGAAGACTGTATTTTGTTAAAAAAGTTATTTGGATCAAATAAACCCTCACCGTCGGCGCCCGTTACTGCTAGCGCCACCGATAATTCGCGAGTGGCGGTTAAGTCATCAGCTAAGCCGGATGTTAAAGCCAAGCACGGCGACGGGCATAAGCGTGGAGGACGAGGTCAAAATAACGTCTCGGTAGTAGAAAAAGAAAAGTGGTCATTAAAGCAGTTTGAGGTGGCGCCTGAAGAAGGTAAAACTCGGTTTCACGACCTTGGTCTGGACCTTAGCCTAATGCGCGGTATTGCCGATAGCGGCTTCAAATATTGTTCCCCCATCCAAGCTGAATCGCTACCCCACACCTTGCGCGGCAATGATGTGATCGGTAAGGCGCAAACGGGAACGGGCAAAACCGCAGCATTTCTAATCACCATATTTAATGATCTACTGAGCAATCCGATTACTGAAGAGCGTTTTGCGGGCGAACCACGGGCTTTAATTATTGCCCCTACTCGCGAATTGGTGGTGCAGATTGGTGAAGATGCCCGCGAAATCGGTAAGCACTGCGGCTTAAATGTAGTCACCTTAATAGGTGGTATGGATTACCAAAAGCAGCAAGATAAACTGGCTGGTATGGTTGATATCGTGGTGGCAACACCGGGTCGGCTGCTAGATTTTGAAGGTCGCAAAGACCTGTATTTAGATCAAATCGAAATTCTTGTTATCGACGAAGCTGACCGCATGTTGGACATGGGATTTATTCCGCAGGTCAAACGTATTGTGCGCTCCTGTCCGCAAAAAAGTCATCGCCAAACTCTGCTGTTCAGTGCCACCTTTACCGACGACATCATTCGGCTTACCGAACAGTGGACCGAAGAACCGGTGAATATTGAAATTGAGCCAGAAAGTGTGGCGACGGATACCGTTGATCAAAAAGTGTATTTAGTTGAGTCTCAGGACAAATTCAAACTGCTGCTTAATATTGTTCGTCAAGACAGCGCTAAGAGCGTCATTATCTTTGCGAATCGCCGTGATGAAACTCGGCGACTGTTCGAGAAAATGCAGAAGGCGGGTATTCGCTGCGGTATGTTGTCTGGCGAAATTCCGCAGAATAAGCGCTCGCGTACCCTGCAGCAATTTAAAGACGGTGATATTGAGTGTTTAGTGGCCACCGACGTGGCTGGCCGCGGTATTCATGTTAAGGGTGTCAGTCACGTTATTAATTACGTATTGCCCGAAGATGCTGATGACTACGTGCATCGCATCGGTCGTACCGGGCGAGCTGGCGCGACGGGTACGTCGATTAGTTTTGCCTGTGAAGATGATGCATTTTTGTTGCCGGGTATTGAGGCTGAGCTGGGTATGAAACTACCTTGTGAGCGTCCCCCAGAGCATTTGCTTACCGGCGGGCGCTAGGCCTCGCCAACTCCCTGTCTAGCCTTTATCTTTAAGGCGTTCAACCCACATCAAGGTCCCGCCGCAGACTGCGGCGGGCATAATAAATAGATTCAGTATTGGCACCATGGTGCCGAGCATGACAAGCGCGCCAAAACTTGCGCTTGTGCCACGCTGGCTCGCAATGCGTTTGCGCGCGTCTTTAAAGCTGAGTTTGTGATTGTCCATGGGATAATCGCAGTATTCTATTGCCATCATCCACGCATTTAGTGCAAACCAAAGTACTGGCGCGAGCGGCGAAATCACAAAGCTGGCGATTAGTGTAAGAATCGCAAAACCCAGGTAATAGAGTAGCTTTTGAGCTTCGCGGCCAATACTTTTGGGAAAGCTAGCGATTGCCATGCCAATGGTTTCGCGGCCAGAAACCTCTTCCCCAGTTAGCATTTCCTCGACTTTTTCAGCCAGTAGACCATTGAAAGGGGCGGCGATGATATTGGCCACGGTGCTAAATATATACATTACTATTGCCAGCACCAGAATGACCGCCAGCGGCCACAGAATCCAGCGTAAAAAGTCTAGCCAGCCGGGCAGCCATTCGACCACCTGGTTTATCCAGCCAGACATGGCCTCCAGTGTCAGGGTGGTGAAGGTGCCAAAAATTATAAAATTGATGAGTAATGGAATGGCGACGAATAGGCGTATGCCCGGTTGGCGCATTATTTTAAATCCGCGGAATAAATAGTCTGGACCGCTGAGTGGACGTGCCGTCATGTGTCGTTTACCTGCAAATTGGAATTTTCGTTGAGTTCGCTTTCCCGGTGATATAAAAATCGCTATGCTTTTTACTGGCCGGAGTGCTCAATTACTCGCCGCTCATGATAACGAGCTAAGGCCTTATATTGCTAACGGTATCGTGTTCGCTAGCTTGGTAAAACCCCCGGCGTCTCAAGAATTGATTTGTCGGGTGAGAAAATCTGACAGAGGGGTAAGTACAGTGAGAGCGTTATATGCTGCAGGGCTTGGAATCTTGCTTGGGGTGTCCCTTCAGTTGCAGGCTGACGATATGGCGGACTCCTACAATAAGATGTGCGAGAAAATTAAGTCTTGCGCAATGAAAAATATGGGCCAAGTGGACTTATCTCCGGATATGCGGGCGATGGTCACAGCGAGTCTTGATGGTATGTGCGTATCGCTCCAGCAGCAATTTGATGGCGTGGTATCTAAGCATCCTTTATACAGTTCCGCTGCGGCGTGCTTAAAATCCATGACTGGGCTCAGTTGTGACGAGATTGAGAATATGGAAGACAGCGCTACGCCCGAGTGTGCCCGCTATGAAAAAATGGCAGAGAACTATGAATAGCTTAGCGCATTATTAAAAAGAGCTACCACATTGTTGGCAGAGACAGCGTTTTTCGCAGTCGCCAGTATTGGCCCGATTTTTGGCTTGTTGGTCAATTTTGACAGCCATACACCAGCAGTTTGATGACTCATTGCCGGCAGCAACGGCGCATTGATTGTCTTGTTCGCAAAGCGGGCAGCGCTTGGGGTCGAAATGGGATGCGGGGCTGGTGATAGACATTTTTCATTCCTTTTGCGCTGATGGAGGTGAGTATGAGCGACGATGAATTGTTCGCTGAAGAGATGGCTGGTGTCAAACCGCTTGTCGTCGAGCAGCGGGTCGCCATTAGAAAGGATAGTAGCAGCGAAGTAAATATTGCGGCTCGGCGCGCTGCAGCGACCGCGGCAAGTGAGGCCCGCAATTTTTTATCAAGCTCGGATATTGAGTTATTAGATCCCTACTACGTGTTGGAATTTCGCCGGGAAGGGGTCCAACACGGTGTGTTTCGCCGCTTAAAGCAGGGTAAGTATGCGATTGAGGCGCGTCTGGATTTACATAAGATGACTATTGAGCAAGCGCGCTTGCAGGTGTTTGAGTTTATTCGTGAGGCGATGAAAGCCGACTTACGCACTGTGATGATTGTGCACGGCCGTGGTCATCACAACGGGTCTAAAGGGGCGGTACTCAAATCTTATGTAAACCGTTGGCTGCCGGAAATGGACGAGGTGCAGGGATTTTGCATTGCGCAAATACAGCATGGCGGTGCAGGTGCGGTTTATATAATGTTGCGCAAGAGTGAAAATAAGAAGCAAGAAAACCGCGACCGCTTAGCCCGCGGTCGCAGTTTATAGACTAACTAGAGCTGGAGTTTAAATTGCTCCTTTAGCTTCAAGCGCGGCAACGTGCTCGCCAGAATTACGGTGCTCTTTAGCGTAACTGAGTGCGGTGCGGCCGTTTTTGTCAGTGGCGTTGAGATCGCGGCCGGTTTCCAGGAACATGCCAATAAACAATTCAAAATCTTCGGCGCGCATACTTTGATAGGCCTTTAGTAGTGCGTGGAAGTCGCGGTTGGTGCCGGATTTGGGCTCGGAATCTAGAAACTCACGCACGCGTGATTCAGTCCAAACTTCATCGAGTACCTTTTCTTTGTCTTTCTTCATAACGTCGTGTCTACCCTGTTAGTGTTGGCCTGCTTAGTTGCCAAGTTTTTCGTTCAAAAGTGAATTGATGACACCGGGGTTGGCTTGGCCCTTAGAAGCTTTCATGATTTGACCAACAAAAAAGCCAAGCATTTTTTTGCGTTTGCCCTCATCGGCAGCGCGGAACTGCTCAACTTGGTCGGGGTTGGCGGCAAGTACTTCGTCTACCATGGCGCCTAATGCGCCGCTATCAGAGACTTGCTTCAAGCCTTTGCTGTCAATAATCGCGTCGGCACTATCGCCCTCTTTATTCCACAGTGCGTCAAAGACTTGCTTGGCGATTTTGCCGGAAATGCTATTGTCGCGAATACGTTGAATTAAACCGCCAAGTTGCTCTGCGCTGACGGGACTAGCTTGAATGCTTAGATTGTCGCGATTTAGCGCAGCTGACAATTCACCGTTTACCCAGTTAGCAGCGAGTTTGGCGTCGCCGGCCTTATCGGCAACGGTTTCAAAATAGTCGGCAACCGGGCGCTCTCCGGTTAGTAACGCCGCGTCGTAGGCTGACAGGCCGAACTCACTTTCAAAGCGGTCGCGCTTGGCATCAGGTAGTTCCGGCATAGACGCCTGTAGCTCGTCGATTAAAGACTGTTCAACATGTACCGGCAGTAAGTCAGGGCAGGGGAAGTAGCGGTAGTCGTTGGCTTCTTCTTTGCTCCGCATCGGGCGGGTTTCATTTTTATCGCTGTCGTAGAGGCGGGTTTCTTGCCGGACTTTACCGCCGTCTTCGATAAGTTCAATTTGGCGCAAGACTTCAACTTTGATTGCCCGTTCGACAAAGCGGAAAGAGTTGATATTCTTCAATTCGGCGCGGGTGCCGTACTCGGCTTGGCCCTTGGGGCGAATTGAGACATTGGCGTCACAGCGCATGGAGCCCTGGGACATATCGCCGTCAGAGATGCCGATGTAAGTGACAATAGAATGAATTTTCCGCAGATACGCCACTGCTTCTTCGGCACTGCGCATATCAGGCTCAGAGACAATTTCAATCAACGGAGTGCCGGCGCGGTTAAGATCGATACCCGACATACCGTGATAGTCTTCGTGCAGTGATTTACCAGCATCTTCCTCAAGGTGGGCGTGGTGCACGCGAATATTGCGGGTACTGCCGTCGCTCAAGGTGATTTCTACAACGCCGGCACCGACGATAGGAAAGTCCATCTGGGTGGTTTGATAGCCCTTGGGCGAATCTGGGTAGAAATAGTTTTTGCGGTCAAAAACCGAATCGCGGCAAATATCTGCATTAATAGCTAGACCGAATAGGATGGCCTTGTTTACGGCTTGCTCATTTAGTACCGGCAATGTGCCGGGCATCGCCAGATCAACAGCGTTAGCTTGGGTGTTGGCATCGGCACCGAAAGCGGTGCTTGAGCCAGAGAAAATTTTAGATTTTGTGGTGAGCTGGACGTGAATTTCCAGACCAATTACAACTTCCCATTCCATAGTCGCTTTCCTTATACGCTGCCGGGAGCGGCTTGTTGGTGCCAGTCGCTGCGCTGTTGGTATTGATGCGCAGCGGCGAGCAGGGTGGTTTCGTCAAAGTCGCGACCAATTAGTTGTAGGCCGATGGGTTTGCCTTGGGTAAAACCAACGGGCAGCGATATTGCCGGAAGCCCCGCCAAGTTGACGGCGATAGTGTAGATGTCCTCTAGGTACATAGTGACCGGGTCGCTGACTTTCTCACCGAGGGCAAAGGCTGGGTTCGGAGTGGTGGGGCCGGCAATAATATCGACAGACTTAAAGGCTTCATCAAAGTCTTGTTTGATAAGGCGACGAATTTGTTGCGCTTTGCGGTAGTAGGCATCATAAAAACCTGAGGATAATGCATAGGTGCCAATCAGAATTCGGCGCTTCACTTCTTCCCCAAAACCTTCGGCGCGGGTACGTGTATAAAGGTCGTCCAAGTCTTTTGGGTTCTCGCAGCGATATCCATATCGGACGCCATCAAAACGGGATAGATTAGTCGATGCTTCAGCGGGCGCAATAATATAGTAACAAGGCACCGCTAAGTGGGTATGGGGCAGGCTAATCGATTTTATTTCTGCGCCCATCTTCCGGTATTCATCGAGTGAGGCTTCCACAGCTAATGCTATCTCTGGATCCAGTCCGTCACTGAAATATTCTTTTGGTACGCCGATCTTTAGTCCGCGCAGGTCTTTGCTGAGTCCAGCGCTGTAATCCGGCACGGCTAAATTCATGCTGGTGCTGTCACGGTGATCAAATCCCGCCATCGATTGCAGCAGCAAAGCATTGTCTTCGGCGGTTTTAGCCATTGGCCCACCTTGGTCAAGGCTGGACGCGAACGCGATCATACCGTAGCGAGACACACGGCCGTAGGTGGGTTTTAAGCCTGTGAGGCCGCACAGCGCTGCCGGTTGGCGAATAGAACCGCCGGTGTCGGTGCCAGTGGCCGCGGGGGCAAGTCCTGCGGCAATGGCGGCTGCTGATCCGCCGGACGAGCCGCCGGGTACGCAGTCGGTATTCCAGGGGTTGCGTACCGCACCATAAAAACTGGTTTCATTCGACGAGCCCATGGCGAATTCGTCGAGATTAGTTTTACCCAGCGTTACCACCCCGGCGTGGGCGAGCCGCTCAACAACGGTAGCGTTGTAGGGCGCAATGAAATTATCCAGCATTTTTGAGGCGCAGCTAGTGCGTACGCCCTCAGTACAAAAAATATCTTTATGTGCAATGGGCACGCCACAGAGGGGGCCAGCGTTACCGTTTTGTCTTGCTGCATCAGCTGCGCGAGCCTGCGCAAGGGCTTGCTCGGCGGTCACGGTGATAAAACTGTTGTACTTGCTGTCGTGTTTGGCAATGGTGTCGAGATATTGCTGGGTAATTTCTTCGCTGGAAAATGTTTTTGCTTCCAGTCCGCGAAGAATATCGGCAATCGTATGGTTGGGCATAGTTGGGATTACTCGTTATGTCTGTCGAATTAGGGTGCGGCGGTAAATATGGTGTGTTGTTGTAATAAACAGCAGCGCTCTATTCAATGACTTGAGGTACTAAATACAAACCGTCGGCGGTTTGCGGTGCGATCTTTTGAAAACGCTCGCGCTGATCGGTTTCGCTGACCTCGTCGGCACGCAGACGTTGAACGGCATCATGCGGATTTGCCATTGGAACTACGTGGCTAGTGTCTACGGCTTGCATCGCGTCGACCATATTAAGAATATCGCCAATGCGTTGGCTGAGTTCGGCAGTTTCTGTTTCGGCGATATTGATTCTCGCCAGTCGTGCTAACTTTGTAATGTCGTTCTGGTCTAAGCTCATGCTCTACCTTTTTTGAAGCTAATTTTGTGATAACACCGGCAGATTTCCGCTAGGCAAAAATGACGTCTGCGCTGGAATTGCTATAAGGTTGCCAGTAAACCGTTAAAGTTATCATATTTGCGCCTTGCCCTAAATCCCTGCCGTTGATAGAGTGGCAAAGTTTTTAAATTAGCGCCTCGTGATGTTACTGGGTGGCAATCGCTCCCGGTCCGATTAGCCTGGCCGCCGCCCAAAAAACGGGGCTGTATAAGGTGACAATGAATCATGTTTAAACGAATTCGCGGCCTGTTTTCTAATGATCTCTCTATTGATCTGGGAACAGCAAATACTCTTATTTACGTGCGTGGTCAGGGGATTGTTCTAGATGAACCCTCGGTAGTGGCTATCCGTGTACATAATGGTCAAAAAACAATTGAAGCCGTGGGTATGGAAGCCAAACGTATGCTTGGGCGTACGCCCGGTAATATCACGGCCATTCGCCCTCTAAAAGACGGCGTGATTGCTGATTTTCAGGTTACCGAAAAAATGCTTCAGCATTTTATCAAATTAGTGCATCAGAACAGTTTTATTCGTCCAAGTCCGCGTGTGCTAGTCAGTGTGCCCTGCAAAAGCACGCAGGTAGAGCGCAGAGCTATTCGTGAGTCTGTTCTTAGCGCGGGTGCGCGGGAAGTACGTTTGATTGAAGAGCCAATGGCTGCGGCAATTGGCGCGGGTTTGCGCGTTGATGAAGCGTCGGGCTCGATGGTAGTGGATATCGGCGGTGGTACTACTGAAATCGCTATTATCTCTTTGAATGGCGTGGTGTATTCAGATTCCGTGCGAGTGGGCGGTGACCGTTTTGATGAAGCTATCGTTACTCATGTGCGCCGTACCTATGGCAGCTTGATTGGCGATGCGACGGCCGAGCGTATTAAGAAAGAAATTGGCTGTGCCTACCCCGGTAGTGAACTCCGTGAAATCGATGTGCGTGGCCGGAATTTGGCAGAAGGTATTCCGCGCCGCTTTACTTTAAACAGCGATGAAATTTTAGAAGCGCTGCAAGAGCCGCTGCAAGTTATTATCCAGGGCGTGAAGCGCGCATTGGAGCAATCGCCCCCAGAATTGGCGGCAGATATTGCTGAAACCGGTATTGTGTTGACCGGTGGTGGCGCTCTGTTGCGCGGTATTGATCAGTTAATTGCTGACGAGAGTGCGCTACCAGTAATTATTGCTGAAGACCCTTTAACCTGTGTTGCGCGTGGCGGTGGTAAAGCCCTAGAGATGATGGATCGCCATCATCTTGATATATTGTCTGCTGAGTAATAGTGATTCGCCCTATAGAGGGAGGAAGCAGCAATTAAACCGGTATTTTCCAATGAGTCGTCTGTAGGCGGCCGATTGCTGATTTTCGGTGGTGTTGCCCTGGTGTTGATTTTGATTGGGCAGCGCCTCGATTTTATGGCGCCCTTGCGAACTCAGCTGTCACTTGTTGCGGCCCCTTTTTACTGGGTGGTGGATATTCCGACTCGCATGGTGAACCAATTTAGTGATTCCTGGAGTAGCCGCAGCGAATTAGTGGCAGATAACGAACGCCTGCAATCTGAATCTCTTATTCTCAACGCCAAACTTCAAAAATACATCGAATTGCGCGCTGAGAATGTCCGTCTTCGTGAATTGATGAATTCTGCTGAACTAGTCAATGACACGGTGGTTGTGGCTGAGGTTGTCGCCGTGGCGTCGGATCCCAATCGCCATCAACTCTTGGTCGATAAGGGCAGTCGTGACGGGGCTTTTGTCGGGCAGCCGGTAATTGATTCTAATGGACTACTAGGGCAAATTACCGAGGTGGGCTTATTGCAGAGTCGGGTATTACTCATTACCGATAGTGCTCATGCTCTGCCGGTCCGGGTAAGTCGCAATGGCTTGCGGGCGATTGCTGAAGGCACCGGGCTTATTGATGAGTTGGCATTGACCCACGTGGCCGCCACCACAGATATTCAAGTTGGCGACCTGTTGGTAAGTTCTGGCTTAGGTGGCAGATTCCCCAGCGGTTATCCAGTTGGCGAAGTGATTGAAGTGTCGATTGATCCCGGCAAACCCTTTGCTGAAGTGCGTGCCCGTCCCATGGCTAAGCTAGATCGCAGTCGCAACGTCTTACTGGTTTTCAGTGAGCAGAAGATAGAGGAGTAGCGCATGGACTCGCATGCGCATGGCCTGTGGTTTGTTGTTGTCACCATATTTATTGCATTATTGCTCAGTATTTTCCCCCTTGGTCCAAGTCTCGCGTGGGCTAGGCCGGATTGGCTACTACTTATATTAGTTTACTGGCTGCTGGCGCTGCCGGAGCGGGTTGGTGTGATAGTGTGCTGGCTGTGCGGTATTTTGCTGGATATTTTACAGGGAGCGGTGCTGGGCCAAAATGCCTTTGCCTTCGCGGTTATCGCCTACATTATTCAAGTGTCTTATCAACGTTTACGGATGTTTAGTCTACGTAAGCAGGCCGCCTTTGTGTTGTTACTCGAACTTTTCCATATTTTAGTTAATCAGTGGGCCGAGAATATCAACGGTGTCGCGCACACCCATTGGCTGATATTTCTACCTGCTTTAACTACCGGGCTATTGTGGATGCTTGTGCGACCGCTAGTAGCGTGGTTTCAGCGCGCTTTCACGGTCTTTTAGCGATGGACTCTAGTCCTCCAATTATTCTTGCTTCGGCCTCGCCGCGGCGTGCTGAATTACTTGCTCAAATTGGTGTCCCTTTTCAGGTAGTAGCGGCTGATATTGATGAGACTCCGCGAGAGGGCGAAGCCGCCATTGATTACGTTCAGCGCATGGCTAAAGAAAAAGTGGCGGCGGTAGCCGCGCTATTTTCCGATCGCATTGTGCTGGCTGCAGACACCTCGGTTATTGTTGACGGCGAAATTTGGGGAAAGCCCTTAAGTCGTCAACATGCTAAGGTGATGCTAGCGGGGCTTAGTGACCGCAACCATCAAGTTATGACCGCAGTTGCTGTGCATCATCGCGACCGCCTAGAATTCCAATTGAGTGTCACTGATGTGGCGTTTGCGGCGTTGACAACCGCCGAGATAGGCACTTACGTTGACAGCGGTGATGCTGACGACAAGGCCGGCGCGTATGGTATCCAAGGTGCGGCGGGGTGCTTTGTGAAGCACTTGAGTGGTAGCTATTCTGGTGTGATGGGTTTGCCTTTATATGAAACCGCGGTTTTGCTGAGAAAAACCGGAATGACTTTAGAGCCAGGGAATGAGTGAAGAGATACTAATCAATGTTACACCGGTAGAAACCCGTGTCGCGGTGGTCGAGAACGGCGTGCTCCAAGAAGTGTATATTGAGCGCAGTCGTTCACGTGGCATTGTGGGAAATATCTATCAGGGTAAGGTCGTGCGGGTTTTGCCCGGTATGCAGGCCGCTTTTGTTGATATTGGCTTAGAGCGCACCAGTTTTATTCACGCTTCAGATATTGCCTGTTTAGATACCGATACTGGCGAGCATGCGGATATACGCACTAAAATTCGCGAGGGGCAGCTGCTCACTGTTCAAGCGAGCAAAGACCCTATGGGTACCAAAGGCGCGCGCTTAACGACTCGCTTGTCGGTGTCGTCACGGTATTTGGTCTATATGCCTGGAGCGGCGCATATTGGTGTTTCTCATCGGATTGATGATGAAGAGGAACGGCAGCGCTTGCGTGAGGTGCTGGAAGCGGCGGCGCGTGTCGACGACGAAGATTTACGCGACGGTTATATTTTGCGCACAGCGGCCGAGGGCGCTGGCGAGGATGAGTTGTGCGCCGATGTTCAGTTTTTAAAGCGGCTGTGGGCGGCGGTGGAGCGCCGCATGAAGCGCGACGTAGCACCCAGTGTAATATACGAAGATTTACCGCTGTTTATGCGCACAATGCGCGACCTGGTGCGGCCGGGTCTAGAGAAAATCCGTATCGACTCTCGCGAAAGTTTTCAGCGCGTGGCCCAGTTCGCTGAGGACTATTTACCTGAGATAAGCTCGCAACTTGAATACTATCCTGGTGAGCGGCCGATATTTGATCTCTATGGTGTGGAAGATGAAATTCAGAAAGCGTTGGGACGAAAGGTAGAGCTTAAGTCTGGCGGCTATCTTATCGTTGATCAAACCGAGGCAATGAGTACCATCGATATTAATACTGGTGCTTTTGTTGGTCATCGCAACTTAGAAGAAACTATATTTAAAACCAATCTTGAGGCTACCGCTGCGCTGGCCCGTCAGCTGCGGCTGCGAAATCTTGGCGGTATTATTATTATCGATTTCATTGATATGAAAGATCCAGAGCATCGTCGCCAAGTGCTGCGTGCACTGGAGCGAGCAATGGAAAAAGATTACGCAAAGACCTCGATTACAGGTGTGTCTGAGCTGGGCCTGGTCGAAATGACACGCAAACGTACCCGCGAAAGCCTAGAGCATATCCTCTGTGAAACCTGCCACTACTGTCACGGTAGGGGCTCCTTAAAGTCCCCTGAAACGGTCTGTTATGAGGTGTTCCGGGAGATTTTGCGTGAATCCCGAGCCTACGAAAGTAAGCGTTTGCTGGTACTCGCATCGCAGGAGGTTGTAGACCGCCTGATTGACGAGGAGTCGGCTAACGTGGCAGATTTAGAAGAGTTTATTGGCGCGAGTATTCGTTTTCAGGTGGAGGCCGTTTACACACAGGAGCAATATGATGTCGTGTTGCTCTAATCTCGGTAGCTGGTAATCGTGGGTGGTGACTGATGCTCATGCGAGCAATCCGCCAGCTCTACGCATTCACCTGGGGCGCCGCCTTGGTGCTACTCGTCGTCTTGGCCTTGTATGCAAGTCTCGGCCGCCAATATATTGGCTTGGTCGACCGCTATCAGGAAGATATTTTTCAACGTATTGAAGTCTTCACTGGTATCAGTATGCAGGCGGCCCGTATGCAGGGCAGCTGGGCGGGACTGTCTCCGATTATTGATATCAGTGATTTTAGCCTTGGCCGTGATAGCGCGGTTCACCTTGATCATGCCCGTATAGAAATAGATGTACTGTCTTCACTGCTGACCGGCACACCCAAGATCCGTCAAATTCAGGCCGGCACGCTTAGCGTGGAGCTTGAGGAAAACAGCGAGGGCCGCTGGCATATTCCAGGCTTGGTGAGCGACGAGGGTGCCAGTGGCAATCCCGAGATGCTGATTGATTCTGTCTTGGGTGTTCGAAGTGCGGGTCTGGGTTTGTTCGCGGTGAAGCTGCGCTACCAAAATGGCGAAGTGACACACGTCAGTAGCCGCGATTTTTCACTGCGTAGCGACGATAAATTTCGACGTGTCTACGCACAGCTCAACACTGACAGCGACGGCGATATTCAGTTGTTGCTGGAAGCCTATGGCGATCCGCGCAATATTCAGAAGTTTAGTGCCAGCGCCTATATGGTCATTGATGGCAGTCGCTTGTCGGCAATAGCACCCCTCTTCCAACAGAACGCCCCCTTGTTTGATAGCGAGGTGAGTGGCGAGCTATGGATGAGCTGGCGACGTGGGCAGCGCATTAGTGTAAGTGGTGTGCTCAACGCGCCCGAGCTGGCAGTTGGCGTATTGTGGGGTGTCGACGACGCCTTGCTTGAAGACGTTAATATGCGTTTTGCTGGCAGCCATCGCGATGGCTTCTGGCGCATCAGTTTTAGCGAGTTCGGCGCCCGGTGGCGAGATCATTACCTAAATTTGGCCGGCATATCCGTGCGCCATCCAGAGAATACACTGTGGCGTTTTACGCTGCCACAGCTTGAGATTGGAGCCACCAAAGCACTGCTTACACAGAGCGATATATTGCCCGAGTACTTACAAAACGTGCTGTTGGATTTGGCGCCGGAGGGGCATCTAAATCATATTCAGTTTGATCTCTATACTGCGGACTCGGGTATTGATAGTTTTGTGCTTAGGGCTGAGGCCTCTGAGTTAAGTGTGGCGCCTTGGCAGGGGGCGCCGGGCGCAGACGGCTTGAGCGGATATCTTGAGGTCAGGCCCGGACAAGGTTTATTGATGGTCGATGCTGAAGCGCTGTCCTTGGCCTTTCCCAATTTGTATGATGACGCCTTTCAGTTGAACGATGTTAAGGCCGAGTTGCGATGGAATTATGACGATCAGCGCTTAGGTCTGCACAGTGGTTTAATCAGCGCCGAAACTAACGGCAAGCCGATGTCGGCAATGCTGCGTTTGGATTTGCCCTTGCAGAAGGATGCTAAGCAAGATCCGATGATGACCTTAATGATTGGCGCGCGGGATGTCGACGCCACTCGGCACGGGGTTTATACGCCTAATGTATTTAGCGATGGCCTTCATGCCTGGTTGGCAGACAGTATTCGTGGGGGCTACATTAATAGCGCAGGGTTTATCTATCATGGTTCGCTGCTGGCAGGTGCGGAGCAGGGTCCTTCGGTCCAGTTAGATCTTGATCTTGCTGACATTGAACTTCGGTTTCAAAATGATTGGCCCTCGGTCGAAGCACTGCAAGCATCGGTGCTTATTGACAATGGGGATGTCATCGCCATATCGGATTCAGCAATGATAGATGGGCTGTCGCTGGGCCCCTTGGATGTTGGCATTCAGCCGTCGCCCAGTGGCTATGCGGCGCTAGATGTTGCGACTTCTGCGAATCCCAATTTCACGCAAATAAAGCGTTTATTGATTGATACGCCCTTACATTCTTATATTGGAAACATCTTTGACTCATGGACGGGAGAGGGCGATGCGCGGGTCGATTTTGGACTGCATTTGCCCCTTGTTGATGAGCTTATTCCCAAGATTCGTGTCGAGACCGATATTGATTTTAGTATGCTGGGTTTGCCAGATTATCGCTTGAGCTTGAGTGACGCTAAGGGGCATTTGAGCTATGAGTCTGACAGTGGCTTAAGCAGTGATAATTTGCGGGCGATGGCTTTTTATCGGCCTTTGACGGCATCTATTAGTCAGAGTGGTGGCCGAGTCGACGTTGATATCGCCACTAGCATAGCGACAAGAAATATTGAGCACTGGTTGGGCGTGCCAGCGTTGCAGTTTTTTAGGGGTAGTAGTGATATCGGCATACACATTCAAGCGGGGGGAGAAACGCCGGGCCTGACGGTGACCTCTGATCTGCAAGGGGTAGAGATATCCCTGCCGCAACCTTTTTATAAGCCCGCAGAGTCAAAGCAACAATTGCATATTTCACTGCCCCTCAATGATGACAGTATCATGAGCTTGGCACTGCAAGATCAATTTAATATGGACTTGGGCTTGAATGCGGGCACTGTATTCGGTGTTAATTTGACATTGGGCAGTGGTGATGTCGATGCGCCGGTGTCGCGTCCGTCACTGGGACAATTTAATGTTAGCGGTCGTGTGGATTTTGCCACCTTCGGGCAGTGGCAGCGGATTGCCAATCAATATATGGCGACCGTGCCGGTTAGCGACAGCGCCGGAATGGTCTTGGCAGTTAACGACCTCCATATTGATGATGTCGATATTTTTGATCATCTTTTAAAAAATGTTCGGCTGACACTCACCGAAAATGTTGAACGTTGGCAGTTGCGGGTAGACAGTCAGGAGCTTGTGGGTGAATTTATTTTTCCGCAAAATAATTCATCAATCCTTGCGTCAGTGGTCCTAGATAAATTGGCGCTGCCAGCCTTTGACGACAGCCCAGCAGCGGCGGTGACGGATTTGAATCCCCGGAGTTTAATGAATGTCGACGTTGATATTGCCAATCTTTCGGTCGGCGGTGAGGCGTGGGGCAGTGTTGGCTTTGATTTGCGCACCGATGAATACGGTGCGCATTTTATTGATCTGCGCGGGCAGCTTCGCGGCATTTCACTGGCGCGGGAGGCCGATACTAGTAGTTTGCACTGGTTGCAAGATGCTGCGGGCACTCAGTCATCGCAGCTGCGTGGTAAGTTTGGCGTGCAAGACCTAGGGGCGGTTTTGACGGAGTTCGGCTACTCTAAGGTGATGGAAACAAAGCGCGGTGATTTCGATGTGGATATGCTTTGGCCGGGTTCTCCGGCGCAGTGGGATATTCTGCGTAGCGATGGCAGTTTTAGTTTTAGCTTTGAAGACGGCCGTTTTTTAAAGACCTCTGATGCTGCCAGTGGCGCATTGCGGTTGTTCAGTATCTTTAATATGGCTAACGTCGTGCGGCGGCTGAAGTTTGATTTTCGCGATGTATTTCGCAAGGGTATTTACTTTGATTCGATGCGTGGCGATTTAAATCTTTACGATGGTATTGTGCGTCTGCAGCAGCCCTTAGATATAAAAGGACCGTCTAGCCGGTTTCAGATGACGGGTATTATTGATTTGAATACCGATGTGCCCGCACTTCGCTTGGTGGCAACACTGCCTGTAGGAAGTAATCTACCGTGGGTCGTTGCACTGGTGGGTGGCTTGCCCGCAGCGGCGGGCGCCTATGTGGTAACCAAGGTTTTTGAGGAGCAGGTCGATAGCTTTTCAAGTGCAGTTTATGATATTTCGGGGACTATTCAGCAGCCTGAATTAACGTTTAGAAATATCTTTGATGTCGACAATGGCGGTGTTCAGCAGGCCGAAGACCTTATCAGTGAGTCGCTTGAGTGAAGGTGTGCTCACTGCCGATTACCGCTGTGAGCACTGGAGAAGGCTATGTCTGATTCGCGTTCCACAAGCAAAGTTGCGGCTCTGCAAATGGTGTCAACAATCCACTTGAGTGAGAATTTGCTGCGAGCTGAATCGCTCGTTGCAGAGTCCGCTGCCAGCGGGGCAACATTAGCGGTACTGCCAGAAAATTTTGCTCTATTTGGAAGTAAGAAGATTTTTGAACTGGCGGCTGAGGAAGCGAAAACTGGCGCTTTACAAAGCTTTCTTGCTGGCTTGTCGGTGAAATATGGCATTACCCTGGTGGGAGGCACTATTCCGCTTCCCGCGGAAGATGGTCGGGTGTATGCAACGTCATTTGTCTACGGTGCAGATGGCGCATGCCTTGGGCGCTACCGAAAAATTCATTTATTTGATGCCGATGTAGGCGACGCTCAGGGTAGTTATCGGGAATCCGATAGCTATGCGCCTGGCGATCAGCTGGTGGTCGTGGAGTCTGCGCTGGGACGTATTGGCCTCGCCGTTTGTTATGATTTGCGCTTCCCTGAAATGTTTCGCGGTATGCTCGACTTGAGCATGGATATTATTGTTTTACCCTCTGCATTTACACGCAATACCGGCTGGGCCCATTGGCTACCGTTGTTGCGCGCGCGGGCGATAGAAAATCAATGTCTGGTGGTGGCGGCAAACCAAGGGGGAATCCATGATAGCAAGCGCCAAACATCGGGCGGCTCAGTTATTGTCGACAGCTGGGGTCGAGTATTAGCAGAAGCTGGGCTGGGTGAGGCTTGTGTTATTGCAAGCTACGATCAGACAGAGCAGACGGCGCTGAGGCGACGGATGCCCGTTGCTCAGCACCGCCGCGTATAGATAGCAGTGTCAATCTTTGGCTTGGTGTTCCTGTAGTTCTTTTAAATACTGAAATAGTTTGCGTTTAGCGGCGGGGGGCTTGTTCGCTTTCGCGTCTTTGGCGATTTGTAAGACCAGCGTTCTCAGGCGTTGACGATCGGCGTCGGGAAATTGTTCAACTACTCCATCAATTGCCGGCAAGCCGCCGTCTGCAATCTCATCCCGTAAGGCCTCAAGATTGTGAAACGCTCTGGCGAGTTCGCGCTGACCTTCGTCGCGCCTAGCTAAACCAGCCTCAATCTCTGACAGATCAATGCCGCGCATTAGCTTGCCAATGTATTGTAACTGGCGGCGCAGCCCTTCACGACTGGTTAGGCGTCTCGCGGTGGCGATCGCCTCTGAGAGATGCTCGTCGTGAACTGGAATTTTTGCCAGCTCATTGTTACTAAGTTTTACCAGTTGCTCGCCTAGGTTTTGCAGTGCCTGCATTTCCTTTTTAACGGCGGTTTTACTTGGGCGTTCTAATTCTGATTCGGTCACAGTGCGATCCGTTTAGTTATCTAATAGTGTTTTTTGGTTTAACCATAAAAATAACTGGCAAGACCGAGAAATGATAAAAACCCAATCACGTCAGTGACGGTGGTCAGTACCACGCCGCCCGCCAAGGCGGGATCAATATTCAGTGATTTCATGGCCAGTGGTAATACCGCGCCAGCTAGTGCGGCGGTAATTAAATTGATAATGATTGCTGCACCGATAATGCCGCCCATCAAGGGGTCGTCGAACCACAGGGTAGTGGCCGCAGCCACAACAATAGCCCAAACCACGCCGTTAATAGCGCCGACCGCCATCTCTCGATTTATTAACCAGCGGCGGTTATCTGGGCTAATGTGACCCAGGGCCATACCGCGAATAACTACCGTTAGGGTCTGGGTGCCGGCGACACCACCCATACTAGCCACTATCGGCATCAAAACCGCCAGGGCAACGACTTTTTCGATGGTGCCTTCAAATAAATTAATCACCGCCGAGGCGATAAATGCGGTCAGTAAATTAATACCAAGCCATACAGCGCGTCGCGGTGCAGTGGTTAGAACAGCGGCGAAAGTGTCTTCGTCTTCGTCCAAACCGGCCATGCTCATTAATGAGTGATCAGACTCTTCTCGGATAACATCGACCACGTCATCGATGGTGATACGGCCAAGTAATAAGCTATTTTCATCGACGACGGGTGCGGATACCCAGTCGTGTCGTGCGAAGAGTGTGGCAACTTCGCGCGATGACATCCTTGCTGGAATGGGTTCCACCTCGGTATCCATGATCTCGCGAACCGTGACACTGGGGTCAGATACCAAAAGCTTACGCAGCGACAATACCCCGATGTACTGATCGTTGCGGTTAACGACAAGCAGACTGTCGGTCATTTCTGGCAGCTGTTCGTGGCGGCGCAGATAGCGGAGCGCAACATCAAGAGTGATATTTGGCCGGACGGTGATAGTGTCGGTGTTCATCAAACCACCGGCAGTGTCCTCGTCGTAGGACATCACATGCTCGACTCGAATCCGATCTTGGTGATCCATGGAGTCGAGGACTTCGCGAATTACTCGGTCGGGTAATTGCTGGAGGATATCAGCGATATCATCCGCTTCGAGCCCTTCGGTAATAGTCGCGACTTCTTCCGCGTCCATTTGGCGCAGGAACTGGCTCTGAACTTCATCGTTAAGATGCTGGAGAATGTCGCCTTCATTCTCAATATCGATGAGCTGCCACAACACACTACGAATTTTGTGCGGCGTTGATTCTATTAAATGGGCTGCATCGGCGGAGGGCAAACCGTTTAACATGCGGCGAATTTGCAGGAAGCCGCCAGACCCCAAGGCGTCGTTCAGGGTTTTTAGCTGGCTCTCGGTTTGAAGCTTGTCAGCAGTCTGGGCCATACCTATCCCTAGCCTGAGCCGTTAAGTGGAAGAAAGTCTGAAGCGATTATCCTTTAAAGTGATGCCTGCAACAATCGGCAGCACCGAGCTAGCAGCACAAATAAGTCATATAAGACGTATTATTCTGCCTCGCCGAAACGTTGAGAAATAATATCGAGTACCGCAGATAGGGCTGCCTGTTCATCTTCGCCATCACATCGCACGGTAATCTCGGTACCCTTGTTTGCGGCCAACATCATGACGGCCATAATGCTCTTGCCGTCGACAGACTTGTCTCTGACACCGATTTGAATACTGGAGCCAAAAGCGCCAGCTGTGGCTACTAATTTTGCAGCTGCACGGGCGTGCAGGCCGAGTTTATTGATGATTATTATATTAGATTCGACCATCGTGGTTACTCTGATTACTGGAGTTCGCGATGGCGAACTTGCAGGTCTGGATAGGCAGTGCGTAGAGCCTTGGCAAGGGTTTCAACCATATATACTGAGCGGTGTTGACCGCCGGTACAGCCAATGGCAACAGTGAAGTAGCTACGGTTACTGGCCTCAATCTTCGGCAGCCAGTGTTGTAAATATTGGAGGATGTGGTCGTGCATCAGACGGACATCTTCTTGACTGCTGAGATAATTTTGGACTTCGGCATCTTGCCCAGTGAAGGCGCGCAACTCTTCTCGCCAGTGGGGGTTGGGGAGCATGCGGAGGTCATAAACAAGGTCGGCATCAATCGGTAGGCCGCGTTTAAACCCGAAGGACTTCAGCTGTATCGCCAGTTTGCTTGCATCTACGCCCAAGATGCGATCACGGATAGCTGCCCGCAGCTCATGGACGGTCATGTCGCTGCTGTCGATAGCCAGTGATGCTTCGACTACGATGGGTTCAAGCAGCGCGGTTTCGAGCTTGATCGCGTCCGCCAGCGGTAAGGAGTCTGTGGTTAGTGGGTGCCGCCGCCGTGTTTCACTGAAACGCTTAATCAGCTTGTCGTCGCCAGCGTCTAAAAATACGATACGCAGGCGGGCATGTTTTTTAACCTCGTCGCAGAGTGATTTAAAGCGTGCGAGTTCACCCGGGGAGTTGCGGGCGTCAATACAAACCGCAACCTGCTGATGAACTTTTAGAGGGCTTTGCGACAGCTCTCTAACCAGCTCCGGTAATAGTGATACCGGCAAGTTGTCGATGGCGTAGAAGCCCTCATCCTCTAGTTGGTGAAGGGCCGTACTTTTTCCCGATCCCGAGCGTCCACTAAGAATGATGAGTTCCATATCAGCTTGCTATCGCGCGTTTGAAAAGGGTGTCGCTGTCTTCCGCGCTGCGTAAGCTATTGCGGAAATCGGGATCATTAAATGCTGTGGCTAGTGCGCCAAGAACCTTTAAGTGCTCGTCGTGGGCTTCCGCAGGGACGATAAGCGCAAATATAAGATCAACGGGCGCGTCGTCCACGGCTTCAAAATCAATAGGCTGTTCTAGCTTGAGCAGCATACCTGTGATGCTGGTACAGCGACTGCTGCGGCAGTGCGGAATGGCCACGCCATGGCCAATTCCAGTGCTGCCTAAACGTTCGCGGGCGAGCAATTCATTGAATAACTCGTCAGCGTTAAATTCGGGATTGTCGGCGGTAATACCGGCGGCAATATATTCTAGTAAGCGTTTCTTACTGGTGACGGACGCACTGTATTCAGTGCGTCCGGTAGTGAGTATTGATTCAAGTGTCATGATAGTTACTTGTTTAACTGCGTTTGGAACCGAAGGCCTTAGCGGCCCAGCGATTTCTCTTTGTGTTTAATTAATTGACGATCAAGCTTGTCGGTTAGACTGTCAATTGCCGCGTACATGTCTTCTGATTCACAGGTTGCAAATAAATCTGCGCCGGCAACATGCACCGTCGCCTCGGCCTTTTGAACGAGTTTTTCTACCGTCAGAGTGACGTCAGTATTGGTGATATTGTCAAAGTGTCGCTGCAGTTTTGTCAGCTTATTGTTTACATAATCGCGGAGGGCGGGGGTAACGTCTACGTGATGACCACTTACAGTAATCTGCATAATTTGCTCCTTCATCGCTTAAAAATGCTGGCGCCTCGCGGCGAGTCGCTGCTAGCAGTGATCCTTAGATCACTACATTATACTAGTCGCTTCCGCTCATTTGAGGGCGGAATAACCAGTGATTCTCTGTATTTTGCAATGGTACGCCGCGCAACTTGAATACCCTGTTCGCCAAGCAAGTCTGTTATTTTACTGTCGCTTAAGGGTTTGCGAGGGTTTTCTGCGGCCACCAATTTTTTAATTAAGGCGCGTATCGCCGTGCTTGAGCACTCGCCGCCAGTATCTGTAGATACATGGCTTGAGAAAAAGAATTTTAGTTCAAAAATACCGCGTGGCGTGTGCATGTATTTTTGCGTGGTGACCCGCGAGATGGTGGATTCATGCATACCGACGGCTTCGGCAATGTCGTGCAATACGAGTGGCTTCATTGCCTCTTCGCCATATTCAAGAAAGCCGCGTTGGTATTCGACTATCTTGGTCGCTACTTTCATTAGGGTTTCATTGCGACTAATAAGACTTTTAATGAACCAGCGTGCCTCTTGGAGATTGTCGCGAATATAGTCATTATCACTGCTATTACTGCTTTGGCGAGCCAGTGACGCATATTGGGCATTTATTTGAATTTTGGGCGCAATGTCTGGATTTAGTTCTACTAACCAGCGACCTTCTTTTTTGCTAACAAAAACATCGGGAATAACGTATTCAGTGTCGTCGCTGCCAATCGCGTTACCAGGAGTGGGGTCTAGTGATTGGATAAGTTTTAAAATATCGCGCAACTGCTCTTCTTTGAGACGACAGCGGCGCATAATTTGGTTGTAATCGCGGTTGCCCAGTTGTGCCATATACTGGCTAACTACTAGGCAGGCTTCTTCAGCGTAAGGCGTATTCTGGGGCAGCTGTTTGAGCTGGATTAAAAGGCATTCCTGCAGGTCTCTGCCGCCAACGCCAGGCGGATCAAATTGTTGGATGAGGTGTAAAACAGCGTTCACCTCTTCAATTTCTATCGCATCGCTATTAAAACCTTCTACCAGTTCCTCTGGGCTTACCGTCAGCCGGCCTTTTTCATCGATGGCATCGATAATCGCGGCGGCGATCATTTGGTCAATATCAGATAAGCGGCTCAGATTGAGCTGCCAGCGCAGGTGGTCTTGAAGTGAATCTGAGCTGGAATTTCGATAATCGTTGTTGTAGTCATTGTCTTCGCCCGAGGCGCCGCTGCCCGAGCTACTGCCACTGCCGCTGGTTTGGAATACGTCATCCCATTGGCTGTCGACCGGCAGGTCTTCGGGAATGTCGCTGCGCTCTGCCCATTCAGTATCTGCTTCAGGCAGAGGCGCTTCTATCTCGTTGTCACTGGCTTTTTCAGGTTTTTTGGGTTCGGCGGAAGTCGGTTCGATATTGACTTCTATGTCGCCGTCGTCATCACTGATTTCCAGTAGTGGGTTAGAATCTAGCGCTGATTGAATTTCTTGCTGAAGGTCTAAAGTGGACAGTTGTAATAGACGAATTGCCTGCTGCAGCTGGGGTGTCATTGTCAGGCTTTGGCCGACTTTTAGCTGTAGCGATTGTTTCATAGGCGGTGACTTCTACAACGTGAATTAAGTGGTAATGCGAACGAAATTTCGTTCTACCGGCACGTGATATGCCTCTATGTCAGTGTAGTCGCGACACGGTTTCCCTGCAATACCTGTGCCGATTCATTTATACAGAACAGTACTTACAGCGTAAATTTGTCGCCGAGGTAAATATCACGAACGATCTGGCTATTGAGCACCGCTTCGGCGTTGCCTTCGGCCACAATGCGCCCCTCGCCGACAATATACGCCTTGTCACAAATATCCAGTGTTTCGCGGACATTGTGGTCGGTGATCAATACCCCAATACCCCGAGCTTGCAGGTGCCGAATGATATTTTGAATGTCGTTTACCGAAATAGGGTCTACCCCTGCAAAGGGTTCGTCGAGCAGTATAAAGCTAGGCTCGGTCGCCAGTGCGCGGGCAATCTCCACCCGTCTGCGCTCGCCGCCAGACAGCGCCATTCCTTGAGACTTACGAATGTGGGTGATGTGGAATTCTTGTAGTAGCGCTTCAAGCTTGTCTTTGCGCTGGCTGCGATTGAGATCTCGGCGGGTTTCAAGAATGGCCATAATGTTGTCAGCAACGCTGAGTTTGCGAAAGATCGAGGCTTCCTGGGGTAAATACCCCACCCCGTGTTTGGCGCGCCCCTGAATAGAGAGTTTGGTGAGGTCGCTATCATCGAGTTGAATCGTGCCGCGGTCGGCGTTCACAATGCCAACGATCATGTAGAAACAGGTGGTTTTACCCGCCCCATTTGGTCCCAGTAAGCCGACAATTTCACCGCTGCGAATAGTGAGGGATACGTCTTTTATGATTTCGCGGCCTTTATAGGCCTTGGCGAGATTCTTAGCTTGTAGAACAGGCATGGCTAGTTAGCGTCCTTTGGGGCAGCGGTTGCATTGGCATCTTCTGGCGCTTGCACAATGGCCGCAGGGCTGATGTCTTTTTGTGCGGCTTGGGCGTCGTCAGGCACCGCCTGAGGTTGCAATGTCATTTTGACTCGATTTTCTTTGTCATTGCTGCCGCCATCGGCGATAACCATTTGTTTGCGGCCGCTATACACCACTCTATCCCCCGAGATTTTCGAACCCTGATGGGTGATAGAAGCATTTCTTTGAAGCAATATTTCCTCTTCTTGCAGGCTATATTCGATGCGCTGGGCGGTGGCAATAACGACACCTTCGTCAGCTCGGGGTTGCTGTTCAAAGTAGGCGGGTGTGCCCTCGGCGATGACTTTTTCGACCTTGCGGTCGGATTCAACGATGGTGAGTTTATCGGCGCGAATTTTTAATGAGCCTTGGCTCATATTGACGTTGCCGATGTAAATGCCCTGATTTTTCTCGTATACCGCGCGATCTGAGCTTAGGTTGATCGCCTGTTTACGGTCATCGGGAAGGCTGAGTGAATATTGACTTACACTGAGCAAAAGCGCGGCACCGAGTGCGGCTTTAGTAGGGTTCATAGCGACCTTTTACCTGATTTAGCAGTTCAACGCGCTCATCCTTCAGGCTTGCTTGCATGCCAATTGAGTGTGTTTTGCCATTACGTAATTTGAGAGTAAGTGCCAGCGGCGTACTTACCTCACTGTTTTCGAGATTTATATTCAGTGCTTCGGTGCTTATTTCTGCTTGGCGTATGAGGTCTTTCACCACCACGGTATCGGTGAGGATGAGTTTGTCGCCATCTTGCGAAAGCTGCCCGGATAGCGCGCTCGCAGTCCATGGCCGCTGTTCGGCGATGTTACCGATGTAGAAGGGTTCTTTTAGGCTAACCGAACCATCGGAAATTAAACGCTCTGCACTGCTGGCGCGCCATTGGTAGGCAATGTCGCCATTGGCGCTGTATTTTATTCCGTTTACGTTGCTGAGGTGCGAGTCGGCATCGGCGACGGCTTTAAATTCACCGCTAATACTCAACTTGCCGCTTTCGCTATATTGGGTCAGATAGATCACTGTCCCGGCGAACGCGGTAAAAGCGGAGAGCAGCGAAAGTAGCGTGAAGACGTTAAAGCTTTTCATATTCAAAGATATTGCTCTAAGGCGTCGTTTAGTTTGCCTTGCGCTTTTAAGATCAGTTCGCATATTTCTCTGACTGCGCCGCTGCCACCTGCCGCTTTAGTTTGCCAGTCGGCATGCCGTGCGACGTAGTAGTGACCATTGGCTACGGTGATGCCCAAGCCCGCCTGGCGGATGGCTGATAAATCTGGGAGATCGTCGCCAACATAGGCTATTTCTTCAAAACTGAGTCCGAGATCATTGCGCAGCTCTTCAAGAGCGACAAGTTTGTCTTCGCGGCCCTGATAGATCAAATCAATTTTTAGCTCAGCTGCGCGTCGTTTAAGCAGCTCGGAACTGCGGCCGGTAATAATGGCGGGTTTGATGCCGGCGTCGCGCAGTAGCTTTATGCCCAAACCGTCAAGAATACTAAAGCCTTTGATTTCTTCGCCGCTATTTCCAAAATAAAGACTGCCATCAGTGAGTACGCCGTCGACGTCCATAACCAATAGTTTGATGGATTTTGCTTTCTCGATAACACTTTGCATCAGTTCTGTATTCTCTAAGCAACGCCTGCCTTGAGCAGGTCGTGAGTATGGATGACGCCAACGGGTTTGTGGTCAGCGTCGACTGCTACCAAAACAGTAATTTTATTATCTTCCATGATACGCAGCGCTTCTGCTGCCATGGTTCCCGGGCGAATAGTGCGGCAGTTGCGAGTCATAATGTCATCAATTGGACTGCTATGTATATCTATGCCGCGATCAATGGCGCGGCGCAAGTCGCCATCAGTGAAAATGCCAATGAGTGCTCCCTTAGCATCTACCACCGCCGTCATACCCAGGCCTTTGCTGCTCATTTCTAGCAGTGCTCTGCTTAAGGCGCAGCCTAATTGAACCGAGGGTATCGACTCGCCGGTATGCATAATGGTATCTATTTTTAGCAGTAGGCGCCGGCCCAGCGCGCCGCCAGGGTGAGACATTGCGAAGTCGTTGGCAGTAAACCCGCGGGCTTCTAGTAGAGCGATAGCCAGTGCATCACCCATCACCAAAGTGACGGTGGTGCTTGACGTAGGAGCGAGATTTAGCGGGCAGGCTTCTTCTTTAACGCCCACGTTTAAATGCACGTCGGCAGTGATCGCAAGCTCTGAAGCCGGGTTACCCGTTAGGGCGATAACGGGTACGGCGAGAAGTTTCAGCAAGGGCAGAATAGTAATGAGTTCAGCGGTAGTGCCTGAATTAGATAGGGCGATGACAACGTCGCCTGCGGTGATCATGCCCAAGTCACCGTGGCTGGCTTCGCCGGGGTGAACAAAAAATGCTGGGGTGCCAGTGCTCGCGAGGGTGGCCGCAATTTTATTGCCGATGTGGCCGGACTTGCCCATGCCAGTCACCACCACGCGCCCCTTGCATGACAATAAAATATTGCAGGCGCGCTCAAAGCTTTCGTCTATGCGATCAGCTAAGACACTTACCGCGTCGCGCTCCATGTTGATAACACGTCGCGCGGAACTGATAAAATTTGGATTGTTGGTCACTCAGAGTACCCTGATTATTTGTGCCGGCCGTTAAGCTGGGGCTAAGGTTGTGTATGATAATTTCCAATGTGACAAATTAACAGGTTTAGCTTACGTCCGAATTGGGATTCATTAGCGTAAAATGTAGTCGAAGTTCGCAGTGGCCGTTGTTTTATCGGTAATGATGGACAGATAAAAATTAAGGGGATGGTATGTTCAAAAAAATAGCAATCGCAGTATTCATGGTATTTGGCCTGCTTTCGCAGAGTTTTGCCGCTGACAAGGGTCCCCATGAAGTGGTGGCCAACACCACTAAAGAATTGGTGAAAGTGATTGAGGATGCGCGTAGCTATATCGACAAAGATCCGCAGCGTTTTAATGACGAAGTTCGCCGTATTATGGACGACGTGGTCGATTTTCAGAGTTTTGCCCGCGGCATTATGGGTAAATATGGTAGTCGTGGGTACTATGAAAGCCTAAAAACAGAAGCGGAGCGTGCTCAATTTCGCGAGCGTGTTATTCGCTTTACCAGTAGCTTCAAAGATGGGTTGATTAACACCTACTCAAAAGGCTTGCTGGGCTTTAACGGCAATCGGATTGAAGTGCTGCCGCTGGCAAGCGATGTTGATTTGTCCGGTAGCGTCGGTGTGCGTCAAGACATATATGGTGACCGCGCTAAGCCTTACCAAGTTGTCTATACTTTGCGTCAGGGGTCTGATGGCGACTGGAAATTGCGTAATGTGATTATTGAAGGCTTAAATTTGGGTCGTATATATCAAAATCAATTTAATGCTGCGGTGCAGCAGTATAACGGTGATATCGATCAAGTGATTAATAACTGGACGGTCGCCCCCCAAGAAGTAATGGAAAAGGCCGCTGAGTAATGGTTTGGCGGTTTGCGAGGTTGGGGCCTGCTAGGGTTTCGCCTCGCCATAGTGTCCGCAATTGCGTACAATTCTGCGCTTGAGTAATGCGGTAGCAGGTAACAGCGGGATGGGCATGCAAGTAGAACATATCGAACAGCGTCTTTCGGAACATTTTCCCAATAGTGAATTAGCCGTGAATGGCGACGGCAGCCATTTTGATGTGCGTGTTGTCAGCGAGATTTTTTCTGGCTTGCGCGCTGTAAAACGCCAGCAACTGGTCTATGCAGCTGTTAATGAATGGATTCGGGATGGTTCTTTACACGCCATTAATATTAAAGCCTTGACCCCCGACGAAGCCCAATCTTAAGGCTCACCGGATTTTCCAGGAGATTTCATGGATAAGTTGCTTATATCTGGCGGCGGCCCCTTGGCCGGCGAAATTCGTGTTTCCGGTTCAAAAAATGCGGCGCTGCCAATTTTGGCTGCGACATTGCTGTCTAGTGAACCGGTGATGGTGCGCAATCTGCCGCATTTACACGATATCACCACCATGATTGCGCTGTTGCGCAGTATGGGTACGGAGCTGATTGTCGATGAAAATCTCGGCGTCGAAATCAATGGTTCAACCACCACCAAAACCACCGCGCCTTATGAACTCGTAAGAACGATGCGGGCGTCGATTCTGGTGTTAGGACCTTTACTGGCACATTTTGGTCATGCACGAGTGTCTTTTCCCGGCGGTTGCGCCATAGGAAGTCGTCCCGTTGATCAGCATTTGCGCGGTTTCGAAGCCATGGGCGCTATTATTGACGTTGATGCTGGTTATATTACGGCGCAGGCGCCAGAGGGCGGTTTGCGCGGTGCGCATGTATTATTTGACATGGTTACCGTTGGCGGTACTGAAAACGTACTTATGGCGGCGACGTTGGCGAAAGGGCGGACCGTACTCGAAAACGCGGCAAGAGAGCCAGAAATAGTAGATTTAGCCAATTGTCTTATTGCGATGGGTGCCAAGATTAGCGGCCACGGTAGCGCCACAATTACGATTGATGGTGTTGAGCGCTTAAACGGGTGCACCTACTCGGTGATGGCGGATCGTATCGAGGCGGGAACGTATTTGGTTGCGGCTGCCGCCACTCGTGGCTCTATTCGTCTGCGCGATATTGGTCCGGAAACGCTTGAGGCGGTCTTGGTTAAGCTCGAAGAAGCGGGTGCTAAAATAGAGTCAGGTGACAATTGGATTACCCTCGATATGGAAGGCCGCCGCCCTAAGGCGGTTAATATCAAGACCATGCCTTACCCTGGTTTTCCCACCGACATGCAGGCGCAGTTTACCGCGATGAACGCAGTTGCCAGTGGGGTTTCGCATGTTACCGAAACCATATTTGAAAATCGCTTAATTCAAACCCATGAAATGAATCGAATGGGCGCTAAAATAAGCATTGAGGGTAATACCGCAATGATTACCGGCACTGAGCGTTTGAAGGCTGCGCCGGTCATGGCCAGTGATTTGCGGGCCTCAGCCAGTCTCGTTATTGCGGGTCTGGTGGCAGATGGCGACACCCTAGTTGACCGCATTTATCACATTGATCGCGGTTATGAGTGTATCGAAGAGAAATTTCACGCACTCGGCGCAACCATTCGCCGCGTCGCCAATTAGATATTGTTAGTTCAGTACCTGGAGTTTACACGTGGATCAGCCGGTCACTATTGCGCTCACTAAAGGGCGTATCTTAAAGGAAACTCTGCCTTTGTTGGCTGAGGCGGGCATTGTGCCGGCTGAAGATATAAGTAGCAGCCGTAAGCTTATTTTTGAGACCAATCATTCGCATATTCGCTTGATCGTGATTCGCGGTACCGACGTACCCACTTATGTGAAGTTGGGGTCTGCTGATATAGGGGTGGCTGGCAAAGATATGTTGTTAGAGGTTGGCGCTGCCGATATGTATGAGCCGCTCGACCTTAATATAGCGCGCTGCAGGTTAATGACGGCTGGTCGTGTTGGTGAGGGTTTGCCCCACGGTCGTGTTCGCGTTGCCACTAAATTTGTCAATGTGGCTCGCCGCCATTTTGCCGAGCGTGGTATTCAAGTAGAGCTGATTAAGCTCTATGGCGCGATGGAGTTGGCACCGCTGATGAATTTGGCAGATTTGATCGTCGACATCGTCGATACCGGAAATACTCTGCGCGCCAACGGTATGGAGCCGCGGGATATGATTGCCGATGTCAGCTCGCGATTGGTGGTCAACAAGGCTGCCATGAAGCGCAAACACCGGAGCATTCAAGATATTATTGCGAATTTAACTGCAGCTGTTGAGGCGCGTCAGCGCGCGGAGGAGGTTGTCAGCAATGGCTGATACTCTGATTAAAAGGATGAGCACCGCCGATGCTGACTTTGATGTGGCATTGACGAAATTGTTGGATTGGGAGTCTGCATCGAACCCCACGGTGGGCGACGTAGTGGCTGGTGTGCTTGCTAAAGTGCGCGCCGAGGGCGACGCAGCGGTACTCGAATTTACTCAGCGATTTGATGCATGGCAACCTGAGAACGCGGCCGCACTGGAAATCCCAAGTAGTCGCATTCAGGCTGCGCTCGATAATATTGATGCCGACGTGCGTACGGCGCTGGAAACTGCAGCGGAGCGGATACGCGCTTATCACCTGCATCAGCGTCAAGAGTCGTGGTCCTATCGCGAAGCGGATGGCACGCTATTAGGTCAGCAAATTACTGCCTTGGAGCGCGTCGGTTTGTACGTGCCGGGTGGAAAAGCAACTTACCCGTCGTCAGTGCTGATGAATGCGATTCCAGCTAAAGTGGCTGGTGTCGATGAATTGATTATGGTGTCGCCAACGCCCAAGGGTTTTGTGAACGAAATGGTGTTGGCTGCAGCCGCGATAGCGGGTGTTGATCGTATATTTACCATTGGCGGTGCACAGGCGATCGCCGCGCTGGCACACGGCACAGAGTCTATTCCTAAGGTTGATAAAATAGTTGGCCCCGGCAATATATTTGTAGCTACTGCTAAGCGCCAAGTATTTGGTAGCGTGGGTTTGGACATGATTGCGGGGCCCTCAGAAATCCTGGTGATCTGCGATGGCAAAACGGATCCTGATTGGATCGCCATGGATCTGTTTTCACAAGCGGAGCATGACGAGGACGCACAGTCGATTTTATTAAGTCCTGACGCGGAGTTTTTAGATCGCGTAGAGGCCAGCATTTTGCGCTTGTTACCGGACCTTGAACGGGCGGATATTGTCCGCCGGTCTTTGAGTGGGCGCGGTGCGCTGGTGTTGGTCAAAGATATCGACGAAGCCCTTGCGCTAAGTAATCGCATTGCGCCAGAGCATCTGGAATTGTCGGTTGATAACGCAGAGCAGTTGCTACCTAAAATACGCCACGCTGGCGCGATTTTTATGGGTCGTTATACGCCCGAGGCTCTGGGAGATTACTGCGCTGGGCCCAATCACGTGCTACCAACTTCCGGTACTGCGCGGTTTTCATCGCCCTTAGGTGTCTATGACTTTCAAAAGCGCTCTTCTTTGATAGGGTGCTCAGCCACAGGTGCCTCCGAGCTGGCTAAAGTAGCGTCAGTACTGGCGCGGGGCGAGTCCTTAACCGCACACGCACGCAGTGCCGAATATCGCTTATTGGGTGAGGATGATGAGTAGATACTGGAGTCCCTTTGTTAAAGATTTGGTGCCCTATGTACCGGGTGAGCAACCTAAGCTAAGTCAATTAACCAAACTGAATACCAACGAAAACCCTTATGGGCCGTCGCCCAAAGTTTTAGAGGTCATCAAGGCGGAGGCGACTGATGCCTTGCGTCTTTATCCAGACCCTAATAGCGATGTGCTGAGACATGCGATTGCCGATTATCATGACGTCTCTATAGATCAGGTTTTTGTTGGCAATGGTTCTGATGAGGTTCTGGCACATATCTTTCACGGCCTATTTCAACACAATAAGCCGCTGCTGTTTCCTGATATTACCTATAGTTTTTACCCGGTTTATTGCGGCCTTTATCAGATTCCCTTTGAGGCTATTCCCTTAGACGAATCCTTCCAGATACGGATTGAAGAGTATCGCGGCATAAACGGCGGCATTATTTTCCCAAACCCGAATGCGCCGACAGGGTGTTTCTTGGGGTTGCCCGAAATTGAACGACTGTTGACGGTAAATAATGAGACCGTGGTTGTGATTGATGAAGCTTATGTTGATTTTGGTGGCGAGTCTGCGATTTCACTGGTTGATCGCTATCCGAATTTACTTGTGACCCAGACACTCTCTAAGTCGCGATCTTTGGCGGGTTTGCGGGTGGGGTTTGCCGTTGGTCATCCAGAGTTGATCGAGGCCTTGGTGAGAATTAAAAATAGCTTTAATTCATACCCGCTAGATCGTCTGGCTCAGCTAGGTGCTGCGGCATCATTTGCCGATCAAGGCTATTTTGAGCAGACTTGCCATGCGGTGATTACTGAGCGCAACGCGATGGTGACTCGGCTAGCGGCGCTAGATTTTCAAGTGTTGCCGTCGGCGGCGAACTTTGTATTTTGTCGGCATCGTAATCGTGATGCGTCGGAATTAGCGGCGAGTCTGCGAGAGGACGGCATAATAGTGCGGCATTTTAGTATGCCTAGAATAGATCAATACTTGCGTATTACTGTCGGCAGACCAGAAGACAGTGAGGTTCTATTTACTTCTTTGCAGCGGATTCTCGCCACAACTTAGTGGGTGGTTTAGCTATTCGGTCGCATTGCTACTTCGGTTTCTATGGTCATGGGTTCTTCGCCGCGTAGCAGGTTAATCTTGACCCTTTCGCCGGGGCGCGTGTAGGTAATAAGTTTCATCCCAGCGTGGCCATCACCCACTTGCTCACCATTAATATTGATTAAAATGTCACCGATTTTTAAACCGGCTTTTTCCGCTGGGCCACTGGATGCTAGGGCGGTGATGATGACGCCATTTGTGCCAACGCCAACGGGTTGTACTTCTATTCCCAGCCAGCCGCGCAGTGGGCGTCCATAACTGATTAGGTCGCTCATGGTCCGCAGGGCAAGATCGGTCGGTATGGCTAGGCCAATGCCGGTAGAGCCGCCACTCTGAGTGTAAATGGCGGTATTGATACCAAGCAGGCGGCCTTTGGTGTCGATTAATGCGCCCCCTGAGTTACCGGGATTGATGGCAGCATCGGTTTGAATAAAATTTTCAAACTGACTTAAGCCGAGGCCATAGCGGCCGGTGGCGCTAACAATACCCTGGGTGACTGTTTGACCAAAACCGTAGGGATTGCCGATGGCAAGGACAATATTGCCGACGCGAATTTTTCCTGGGTCGCCAATGGTAATGCTGGTTAGGTTATCTAAATCTATTTTTAATACCGCGAGATCGGTATCGGCATCACTGCCAATCACGCTGGCTAAGGCTTGCCGGCCGTCATGTAATAATACAAGTATTTCATCGGCGCCTTTGATAACGTGGTAATTGGTGAGTAAGTAGCCAGCATCGCTGACAATAACGCCCGATCCTAAACTGCGTTCAAGTTGTTGTTTCACGCGGCCATTGCGGCTAAAAAAATGCTTAAAAAGAGGGTCGTCTGCGAGGGGGTGGCGCTGCTCGACAACCTTGGTAGTGTAGATGTTGGCGACGGCGGGGGCGGCGTGTTCAACAGCGTAGACATAGTCATTGTCGCGCTGCCCCGGCAGATAGGCCAAGATGCAGAGGCCCAGTAAAATACCGCATACGGTGGGCCAGATTAGGGCTTTCGGGCTATACCGTGTCAAGTGCCGGTCCTCGTTGGATATGGTTTGGGCGCGCTGGTTGCTAGCTTTGCTGGCTTACTAGCCTAGCACGAAAAGTGATTTTTCAGAATTAATGTGAGGGTTTATGACGGTTTCTCTTCAGGCGTTGGTCGCTGCTGCTGATGACATATTAGAGCCATCTTATTTTAGCGATTATTGTCCGAATGGCCTGCAGGTCGCTGGTAATGTAGATGTTGCGCGCATTGTATCTGGGGTGACGGCATCCCAGGCCTTAATCGAAGCTGCGATTGCCGAAAAGGCCGACGCTATTATCGTTCATCATGGCTATTTTTGGCGTGGTGAGGACCCCTGTATTGTCGGTATGAAGCGAAATAGGCTGGCTTCATTGCTGGCGAATAATATCAGTCTGATTGCCTACCATCTGCCTCTGGACGCGCACCCTGTACTGGGCAATAACGCGCAATTGGCAAAGCGTTTAGGTATTGTCGTGGATGGCGGCCTAGATCCAAATAATCCGCGCTCAGTGGGTAATGTGGGTAGCTTGGCTCGGGCAATGAGTGCCACCGAGTTTGCCGATCATGTCGAGGCGGTGCTTGGGCGAAGGCCGCTATTGGAGCTTGGCCACAAGCGTACCATCAAGCGGATCGCATGGTGCACAGGTGGCGCGCAGTCATATATAGATAAGGCTGCAGCGGCCGGCGTGGACGCCTACTTGAGCGGTGAGGTTTCTGAGCCGACGATATTAGCTGCGCGTGAATTGGGCATTCACTATATTGCTGCTGGCCATCACGCCACTGAGCGCTATGGCGTGCAGGCTTTGGCGGAAACACTGGCTGAGAAATTTGGCCTCAACCATCGCTTTATAGATATTGATAATCCGGCCTGAAGATGTTGCCGGCCGGACATCTTTACTTAATGGGGCAGCAAAGGCTTAGACGTGGGGAGAAACTGGGGATTCAATGTGATCCTGGCGTTTCTTTTCTGCGTCCATACCAAACTCTTCATGAAGCGCGCCTTTTTTACCGGGTTGGCGTGGAGCGTAATCCAGTGGCGGTGCGGCCGGCGCTAGCTTACTGGGCTTATTGTCCAGCACGGGTCGTCCTTCTGGAATGGCTTGTAACGGGCTGATGCCGGTGCTGTGCAGAGTTTGAGCGCCATCAACGATGTGGTTGTGAACGCTGCGATAGCTTTCGGCGAGCTCATTGAGTAGTTCGCCGGTACGGTCGAAATGACTGCTGACTTGCTGCTGGTAATCTTGTTGCTGGCGCTGCATGTCATTGAACTGTTTTTCTAGCGCGACGCGGCTTTGCTGCTCTGGTTTCATCCGGCCAAGCACGAAATAGCCTATTGCGGCGCCGGTGAGAAGGCAGATAATAGCGACGGCGATCAGTGTATTAATATCTTGCACAGAGGTTCCTCCGATGAGTCGACGTGTTTGTCACTCGTTCACCGCAGTATAACCGCAAGCAGGCTGGTGTTCAGTATTCCCGGATAAAAAATTGCCAATTTGGCTGCGGGTCGGTACAGTTGCGCCCGTCTTGAAAGAGGCTAAAAGGAATGTCTACACCGATACAGCGCTATCAGCACGATCTTACGCAGGCCGATTTTTCTTATGATCCGGCTCAGGAATATGCTGTTCAGTGCTTGCAACGTTTATACGACGATTTGCTTGCTCAGCCCTCGCAGGCTAGTAGTGGTTTTTTTGCGCGAGTGGGTTTAAGGCTTGCAGGTCGTAATGAGGTTGCGCCAGCTATTCGCGGTTTGTACTTTTGGGGTGGTGTGGGCCGGGGTAAGACCTATCTCATGGATACATTTTTCGACACCCTGCCTTTTGATAACAAAATGCGCGCGCACTTTCATAGGTTTATGCAGCGTGTGCATCGCGAGTTAAAGTCGTTGTCGGGTGAAAAAAATCCCCTGGTTATTGTGGCCGATCGCATCGCCGATGAGGCTAGAGTTATTTGTTTTGATGAATTCTTTGTGTCGGACATTACCGATGCGATGATTTTGGCAGGTTTGTTCGACAGGCTGTTTGCTCGGGGAGTGGTGTTGGTGGCAACATCTAACATTATCCCCGACGGCTTGTATAAAAACGGCCTGCAGCGCGCCCGGTTTTTACCCGCGATAGCCTTGATTAAGGAGCGCGTGGATGTGGTTAATGTCGATGGCGGTGTTGACTACCGATTGCGCGCGCTTGAGCAGGCTGAGCTTTATTATCATCCGCTGGGCGAATCTGCAGATCAGAGCTTAGCGCTTAGCTTTAAGCGTTTGGCTCCTGAGGCCGCGTCTGCCGACCAGTTGCTTGATGTTGAGGGTCGCCAGATTCGGGCGCTGTTTGTCGCAGATGATGTGGCTTGGTTTGATTTTACAGAGTTGTGCGACGGGCCGCGGAGTCAGTACGACTACATTGAGCTGGCGAGGGTGTTCCATGCGGTCCTCATTAGTAATGTTCCGCAGATGGGTGCTGGTCTCGAAGATCAGGCGCGGCGCTTTATTAATTTGATAGATGAGTTTTACGACCGCAACGTGAAGCTGGTATTATCAGCTGCTGTGCCGCTAGAGAAGCTGTATACGGGGGGGCGTTTGGATTTTGAATTTCAGCGTACCCAGAGCCGCTTGCTTGAAATGCAATCCGAGGATTATCTCGCTTGTGAGCATCGGCCTTAGGTCATCGGTAATTATGACTTATAAAAGCAAGATTCCACTTGAAAAACCTTCGGCGCTTATGTAGTATTCGCGCTCTTTGTTCGGTACGGGCCCTATAGGCGAGAAACATGAAAACCTTAAGTGCAAAACCCAGTGACGTAATACATGACTGGTATGTGGTAGACGCCGCCGACAAAACATTGGGTCGTTTAGCCAGTGAAATTGCGCATAGACTGCGCGGTAAGCATAAAGCTGAATATACGCCTCATGTTGACACTGGCGACTATATCGTTGTTGTTAATGCGGAGAAAATCCGTGTTACTGGCAACAAAGCAACTGGCAAGATCTATCATCACCACACTGGTTATCCAGGTGGATTGAAGTCTATTAGCTTCGAAAAATTGATTGATAAAGCCCCTGAGCGTGTGATCCAAGGTGCGGTAAAGGGCATGTTGCCCAAAAATCCGCTGGGTCGTGCAATGTTTAAAAAATTGAAAGTCTACGCTGGCACTGAGCATCCCCATACCGCTCAGCAACCAGTTGAACTGAATATCTAACGGAAGCGCAATATGTCAGCCAGCCAGTATTACGGCACAGGTCGCCGTAAAACCTCCTCAGCTCGTGTGTTCCTTAAAGCAGGCACAGGTGCTATTTCAGTTAATGCGCGTACTCTTGATCAGTACTTTGGTCGCGAAGTTGCACGTATGATCGTTCGTCAGCCGCTTGAGCTGGTCGAAATGGCTGAAAAGTTTGATGTGACTGTAACGGTTAGCGGCGGTGGTAGTTTTGGCCAAGCTGGCGCGATTCGTCACGGTATTACTCGCGCTTTAATGGAATACGACGAAGGCTTGCGCAGTGGTTTGCGTAAAGCTGGCTACGTTACTCGCGATGCTCGCGAAGTTGAACGTAAGAAAGTCGGTCTACGTAAAGCTCGTAAGAAGCCGCAATTCTCCAAGCGTTAACCGCGACGGCCATTTGGCCTGTGGAGATTGCCGTTACGGCACTCGGAAAACGCTCACGAGCTATTATGTGGGCGTTTTTTTTTGCTTGAGTAAAGGCCCCATATGGGCCTTGAAGTGCGTTAGTGTTGTCAGTTAGGGTCAAGTTCATTACTATTTGGCCCATTTGAAATTTTGGACTTGCCACTGCGCGCGCGCGGGGCCAGTTCAAGTTGTCGTATATTATGGGGGAATCGTCATGAGTAATGACGGCATAAATACAGGGCGTCGACGTTTTCTGACGGCTGCAACATCAGTTGTGGGCGCAGCGGGCGCTGTCGGTATAGCGACACCATTTGTGGGTTCTTGGAATCCTAGCGCTAAGGCTAGGGCCGCAGGCGCGCCAGTAAAAGCTGATATCGGCAAATTAGAGCCTGGTCAGATGGTCATTGTTGAGTGGCGTGGTAAGCCGGTTTATGTGGTGCGTCGTACAGAAGAGCAGCTTGCTGGTTTGGCTGAGCTTGACCAGTACCTTAAAGATCCCGATTCTGCAGGATCTGATCAGCCCGCGTATGTCGATACCGCAAGTCGCGCAATTCGGCCAGAATATTTTGTGATGGTTGGCCTGTGTACGCATTTGGGTTGTGCTCCTAAGCATATCCCTGAGGTCGGTGTTCCCGATTTAGGCGGTAAAGCTTGGCTTGGCGGGTTCTTTTGCCCTTGCCATGGTTCACGTTTTGATTTGGCGGGGCGTGTTTACCAAGGCTCGCCTGCGTCTACAAACCTTGTTGTTCCTCCGTATTCTTATGAGGGTGACAGTGTGCTTGTTATCGGTATCGATCAGGGGGCTGCGTAATGGTCAAAATGTTAGTGGGTTTGCGTGATTGGGTTGATGCCCGCCTGCCTATTATGCGCGCGTGGGATACCCATATGGGTAAATACTATGCGCCAAAAAACTTCAATTTCTGGTATTTCTTTGGTGTGCTTTCACTGGTTGTGTTAGTGAACCAGTTGTTAACCGGTGTCTGGTTGACCATGAGTTTTACCCCCAGCTCGGAAGAAGCTTTCCGTTCTGTTGAATACATCATGCGTGATGTTGAGTACGGCTGGATTATTCGTTATATGCACTCCACTGGCGCTTCAGCGTTCTTTGTTGTTGTGTATTTGCATATGTTCCGTGGATTGCTATATGGCTCCTATAAAAAGCCCCGTGAATTAATTTGGGTTTTTGGGATGTTCATTTTCCTTGCGCTGATGGCTGAAGCCTTTGTGGGTTATGTGCTTCCGTGGGGTCAAATGTCCTACTGGGGCGCGCAGGTTATTATTTCGCTGTTTGGCGCTATCCCCGTTGTCGGGGAAGATATCGTTCAGTGGATTCGCGGTGACTTTCTGATTTCTGGTGTTACCCTGAATCGCTTCTTCGCACTGCATGTTGTAGCGCTGCCGATTGTGTTGATCGCCTTGGTGGTATTGCATTTACTTGCTCTGCACGAAGTGGGTTCTAACAACCCCGACGGTGTTGATATTAAGAAGCACAAGGATGCCAACGGTATTCCTTTGGATGGCGTTGCCTTCCACCCGTATTACACGGTTCATGATTTAACGGCGATTGCAGTGTTTTTGTTTGTATTCTGCGCCATCCTTTTCTTCGGCCCAGAGATGGGCGGTTATTTCATAGAGCATGCTAACTTTGAAATTGCCGATGGTTTGAAGACACCTGCTCATATTGCGCCGGTATGGTATTTCACGCCGTTCTATTCGGTACTGCGAGCTGTACCAGATAAGTTGCTTGGTTTTATCGCCTTCGGTTCATCGGTTGCGATTCTGTTCTTGCTGCCGTGGTTGGATCGCAGCCCAGTTAAGTCGATTCGCTACAAAGGTAATGTGAGCAAGGTCGCTATCTTAATCTTTGTTGCCTCCTTCTTGATTTTGGGTGTGCTAGGCGTGAAAGCACCTACCGAGGCGCGGACATTGTTGGCGCGTATTTGCTCAGTCATTTATTTTGCTTTCTTCATCTTGATGCCTTTCTGGACTAAGTGGGAGGCGACTAAGCCGGAGCCAAGCCGCACGACTGATGGTGGTATGGGTTTCTGGAAGAGCATGCTGGTCTTGTTGGCAGTGCTAGTGTTGACCATATTGCCTTTGAAGGCGGCTGGCGCTGAATCAGCCTTCAATTGCGGCACTATGGAATGTGATCAGATCGATACGGATGTTAGCGATCTGCCGTCGCTGCAAAGTGGCGCTGCAACCTATATGAATTACTGTATGGGTTGCCACTCGCTTGAGTATGGTCGCTATCAGCGTACCGCAGAGGATCTCGGCATCCCGCTCGATTTGTTTGAGTCAAATTTAAAGTTTGATGCTGATGCTAAAATTGGGTCATTGATGACCAACTCTATTGCGGCTGCCGATGCAAAAAAGTGGTTTGGTGCGGCGCCGCCTGATTTAACTCTGGTTGCTCGGGTCCGCGGTACAGATTGGCTTTACACCTATCTTCGCACATTTCACTCAGACCCTTCACGTCCTTGGGGCGTGAACAATAAAGTCTTTAAAGATGTGGGTATGCCTCATGTTTTGGCTGAGTTGCAGGGTATGCCTGAATGCGCGCCGGGCCCAGTTCACGCCGACAATGGCGGCATATTGCGTGACCCATTAACGGGTGAAGACGTGTTGTTCGGAGAAGACGGTAGAGCCTTGAATCCCTGTGGTTCTTTTACCTATTCGACAGCTGGGACCTTGAGTCCCGCTGAGTATGATAAAGTAATCTATGATTTGGTTAATTTCCTAGATTACGTTGGTGAGCCTTCGCAGCTGAAAAGCAAGCGTATCGGTGGATTTGTATTACTGTTTATTGCCCTGTTCTTTATCTTCACGTATCTCTTGAATCGTGAATATTGGAAGGATGTGCATTAAAAGTTTTCTACCTGCTTTTATAAATTAGTAAAAGCCTGTAAAAGTTGACGGGCGGCTCTGTTGAGAGCTGCCCGTTTGTTGTTTTAGTTTATTAATTTGAGGTGAGATCAATGGGCGTTGTAGCCAAGCGTTCTACCATGACGTTCTTTTCTGATGCAGCAAGTCATTACTGCCACCGGGTGAGAATTGTATTGGCCGAAAAAGGCGTCACTGTTGATATCGTCGATGTGAAGCCGGATAACCTGCCGGAAGAGGTCGCCGAATTAAACCCCTATAACTCCTTGCCAACGCTGGTCGATCGCGATTTGGCCTTGTATGAATCCAAGGTCATGATGGAATATCTTGATGAGCGGTTTCCGCACCCACCGTTGCTGCCGGTTTACCCGGTTGCCCGTGGTGAAAGTCGTCAATATATCTACCGGATTGAGCGTGACTGGTGTCGTTTAGTTGATGAGTTGCTAGCGGGAACAAATCAGAAAAATGCTGACAAAGCGCGGAAAGAATTGCGTGATAGCTTGTTGACTGTGGCGCCGATTTTCTCAGAAAAGCCATACTTCATGAGCGAGGAGTTCACCTTGGTCGATTGCTGTTTAGCGCCTATCTTGTGGCGTTTGCCGGAATTGGGCGTGGTTATTCCGCAAACTCGTCAGTCAAAGCCCCTATTTGACTATATGGACCGTCTTTTTGAGCGTCCTGCGTTCCAGGAAAGTCTGACCGAGAAAGAACGCGAACATCGTAGTGAGGCGTCAGTAGCCTAAGCCGCTGGTTGAAACTGTATGGCAATGACCTCTAGTCGTCCCTATATGATCAGGGCAATCTACGAATGGGTGGTGGAGAATAACTGCACACCCTACATCTTGGTGGATGCTATGCGTGAAGGTGTTTTTGTGCCTCAGCAGTATGTGCAAGATGGTCAGATTGTTTTGAATATAGCTCCATCTGCGGTAATGGGACTGAATGTTGGCAATGACATTGTGAGTTTTAATGGCCGCTTTGGTGGTATTTCTCAAGAGGTCAGTGCGCCGATTGGTGCAGTGCTGGGCGTTTACGCAAAAGAGAATGGCCAAGGCATGCTGTTTGATGCCGAAGATCCGACGCCGCCGTCAGACCCTAGGCCATCGGCTACATTGAGTAAGCTGCCGTCTAAGTCTAAGTCTAAGCCTAGCCTCAAGGTAGTTAAGTAAATTGCCTCGAGGCTTGCTAGCTGATCTTGCGGCAGGCTTACTAAGTCCTAGTAGTATTCAAATACCCTGACGACCTTTTGTACACCGCTGGTTTCACTGACTATTGTGGCGGCGGTGTCAGATTCTGCCTTAGATACCAAGCCCATCAAATACACGATTCCGTTTTCAGTAACCACTTTGATTCTCGACGCATCCAGCTGCTCGTTAAGGGATAGGCGACTTTTTACTTTCGTGCTTATCCATGCGTCGTTGCTGCGGGCTAGCATGCTGACATCCGCGCCTGTTGCCAATTCGTTATGGACTTTGCGAACCTTCTTGACGTCTGTCGCGACCTCACCTGCAAGCTGTCGTAAGCGGTCGTTGGGCGTGCTGCCGGTGAGCAGAACGATGCCATTGTGGCTGGTTGCGCTGATACGCGATGACTTGAGCGCGGGGTCGGTTTGATTGATGTTAACGAGGACCTTGGTTTCAATAATTTCGTCATCAACATAACTGCCTAGGCTGCGGCTTCCTGGGTCGTTAGCGATAGGCTCATCGGTGGTTGCAGTGATAATTTGAGTACAAGCGCTTACTGCGATGGTAAGCGCTGCAGTGAGGCCGAGTCGTATAAGGATGTTCATGCGTGAGGTGTTCCAAATAGTTGAGTATCTATCAATTCGCAAATGCTGTGTACTGCGACGAGCTGCATCTCAATCGCGCGGGCGCGGTCATCCACTGGAAAGGTAAGCTCTATGTCGTCGGGCAACAACAATGCGCTGGCATCGCCGCCTTTCATATTACTTAGTGAAATAACGCGCATATTACGCTCATGTGCCGCTTGTATGGCCCTAAGCGTTGCAGCTGCGCCGCCGCCATTATAGCAAAGCACCAGGCAGTCTCCCGCTTGGCCTAAAGCACGTATTTGATTGGCATAAATGTCGTGGTAGCTTGAATCTGCGGCGATCGCGGTGGCAGCGTCTGAGCTAAGTACCATTGCCGGTAGGGCGGGCCTTTCGTGTTGAAAGCTGTTGAGTAAATTGGTCGCTAAATGGTGGGCGATAAGCCCGCTATTGCCTTCGCCGCAGCAAATGATTTTATGCTCTTGCAACATGCTAGCCACTAGGCACTCACTCGCTTGGGCAATGCCTTCGCCGAGGGCCTCCATGGTGTACATGCAGCTCTCTATATGGCGGTGAAATAGATCTACAACTTGCTCGGAATAGTCCACGGTAATTTTGTTTTTCACTCCTGAAAAGCGTTTGTTAGCCAATTAAAGCGAAATTTACCGCTTTCGTCCTTACCTACTTCAATGACATCAAAGCGGCAGGGTAGTTCAGCGTATTCACCTCGGCTAAGGAAATGACGCGCAGTACGGATTATGCGCTGTTGTTTTTTGTTGTTCACAGTTTCCGCCGGGCTACCGAATGCGGTGTTGTGTCGATAGCGCACTTCTACAAAGATTAAGTGGCTATCCGACAGTGCAATAATATCAATTTCTCCGAAGCGACTTCGGTAGTTTTGGTGAAGAATTTTTAGTTTATGATCTTTTAACAGCCGGCGCGCGCCGCGCTCAGCCTGAGCGCCGGCCTGCGCACTTTGCAGCCGTTTAAAAATCATTTTCCGTGTCTTGCGTCGCTGCCCGCACTGGGTTGACTACGGCGATCCCATCCTGAATCTCCGCCAATGCAAGCTCGCGCTCTATTTGACCGAGTTCGTTGAGAGTGAGCGTTCCGGTTTCACCGAAGACTTGTCCGCTCGCCCCATTTCTTAATTGCTTTAGACGTAAGTGTAGTCTGAAGCTGTCTACGCCCAGCGCGTACATTCGCTGGTACGCTGGGCTTGATGGTATGCCGTCCCTGATATCTTTGCGGATTGCAGATTTGTCGTCAAAGATCCAAGGTATATCTATAAAGCGGACGCCGTTAATGTCCTGATCTTTCTTGGGTGAGTCGCCGCCTGGGTAGATGTGTGATGTTGCGTAAACTGGAATGTCGCCGGCGTAGTGGTAGGCAAGTAGCGGCTTTATTGCTCGGCCTTCGTTTGGCCGCGCAAGTAGGAAAATAAAATCGATATCCGAGCGCCGATAAGGTTCGTAGTCGGGTCTTATGCCAATAATCTGCTGTAAGCGCTGCAAGCGGCGCTGGCTTCTATCTATTTGTAAGGTGTTTTTGATCTGCTGAGAATAATTGTTCTTGCTGGCATTGAAGGTTTGGGTCGCGACAATTTTGCCGTTTAAATCTTGCCAGCGTTGTGAAAATGCCGCGGCGACCTTTTGGCCCCAAGAGCCTTCCGGGGTAAGAATAAGTGCGCGCTTATAGCCTTTGCTCATAGCAATGTTGGCTATTTGTTCTGCCTCGTCTTCCGGGTTGAGTCCAAATTGGTATAGACCGTTGGGAAAGCGATCGCCATCAATCCGGTTTAGCGCAAGCGTCGGCACGTTCATTGAAATAGGGTGGCTTGCGACTAGTGCGCTCAGGTTTTCCTTTCTGAGGGGGCCGATAACCAGCTTGTTACCGCTGTCTAATACTTCTTGATACAAAGTGTTGATGTCGGCGGCGTTGCTGTCGTACTGGTTGATTCTGGGGACGCTACCGCCCTGATTAAGAGTCTCATAGTATGCTGCGAAAAAACCGTCGCGGATGGCCTTGCCATAGGCGGCCAGGCGACCCGTCACGGGGAGAATGAGGGCGACTTGATCGGGGCGCTCGACAATTAAATCATTGAGTCTGTCCAGTCCGCCGGGGAGTGCATTGCGGGCGGGGTGTCCGGGCCAGTTACGCAGCCAAGCGTCTCGTTGGCGCACCTGCGCGTCAATATTGTTTTGGTTGTCTTTGGCGATAGAGGCGAGTTCAAGCCAGCCGATATAGTCCCTATTGCTAGTGCTGTTGATATTGTCGACAAGTACGGCTGTTGGAATTTGCATCAGAGATGCCCAGATGGATTCTCGATTCGCACTGTGCTGGCCTGGGTTGAGTAATGGATCAATAAAGATGCGTTCGCGGGCGGCGGACAGATGGTCGCCCTCGATCTCATACAGCGACGCCCTAAGCTGGCTATACTGTATCTGCCTGTAGACTGGGCTTTCTATTGCCGCGTTTTCTATCAGGGGATCAGAGAGCTCCACCAGTGCCTGGCCAAACTCAGCGTGACCACGAGCGACCCGCGCGCGGATAATTGCCAAACGAAGAGCTTGGTCTGCGCTAAGCTCTGGTGCGATCAGTTCACCTACCACGTCGTCAGCGCGGGCCAGCTCACTTTCTCGCAATAAGACCTCGGCGGCCCTTAATAGCAGTTCAGCAGATTCTTCGCCCTCCATTGTTTTAGCGTCGACAAGCCACTGTTCCACGGTCGCCGCGGAAACTGTTGCGGGATTGAAATCGCGACTTGGCGCCGCAGGGCGAGCTTTAACGCTAAATCTATCACCGCTATTTCCGGTGGGTTTTGATGGCGTTACGGGTGCGGAACTGCAGCTCGCCAGTAAGGTGGCGATGAGTATAAGTATAAAAGTGCTTGTCTTCATTGATTCGCCGTTGTTAGTCTGCGCGGTCATGGAAATTTGAGTGAGATTAGCCTGTGGATAATACCCCGACCCTCTACGTTGTTGCCACGCCGATAGGTAATTTATCGGATATGGTACCCCGAGCCATAGAGGTCCTACAAACAGTAGCGCTCATAGCGGCAGAAGATACCCGTCATAGTCGAACTTTATTGAATCATTTTGATATACGCACGCCACTTTGCGCATATCACGATCATAGTAATAGCTCAGAGCTTGAGCGCCTACTCGCGCACTTGCGTGAAGGTAAGAGTTTAGCGTTGATATCTGACGCTGGCACGCCTTTGGTGTCAGATCCGGGCTATCGTCTGGTTGATTTAGCCTTGAGGGAGGGAATTAAAGTGGTGCCCATACCGGGTGCCTGTGCGGTCATTGCTGCGCTTAGCGTTGCTGGGCTGCCATCTGATCGCTTTATGTTCGAGGGGTTTTTACCCGCTAAGCAGCACGCCCGCTTAGGGGTGTTAATGGCCTTGCAGCGTGAGCGCCGAACCATGATCTTCTACGAGGCTCCGCATCGTGTGCGCGACAGCATAGCGGACATAAGCGCGGCAATGGGTGCAGAGCGGGTTGTGGTCTTGGCGCGTGAGATTACCAAACTATTTGAAACCGTAAAGCGTTTGCCGGCTTCAGAGTTGCATGAATGGGTGGGAGCAGACAGTAATCAGCAGCGTGGTGAGTGTGTGTTGCTAATAGAGGGCTTTAAGGGGGACGAGGGTATTCCGACCGAGGCCATTGAGGTGCTTAATATTCTGCGCGCAGACTTACCGCTGAAGCAGGCTGCGGCACTTTGCGCAAAAATCAGCGGCCTGAAAAAGAACCAGCTCTATCAATATGGCTTAGATTTCCCCTTAGCGGATTAGCCTTAATTAGCGCTTGCTAAACACCAGACTACTGGTTATTCTTACAGTTGAGTCGGCCAGACGATCGCTCTTCAGTTTACTGTTGGGAGGAAAGTCCGGGCTCCGCAGGGCAAGGCGCCAGGTAACTCCTGGGAGGTGCGAGCCTACGGAAAGTGCAACAGAAAATAAACCGCCTACGTAGCGCAAGCTGCCGGTAAGGTTGAAATGGTGCGGTAAGAGCGCACCGCGCGACTGGCAACAGTTCGTGGCATGGTAAACCCCGCCTGGAGCAAGGCCAAATAGGAATCCTTTGCTGTGGCCCACAGTGGATTCGGGTAGGCTGCTAGAGGCTTGCGGTGACGCAGGTCCCAGATGAATGGTCGTCCAAGACAGAACCCGGCTTATCGGCCGACTCAATTTTATCCCACTCCACGCTAAAATATACTCATACTTAATGTTCTACGTTAAGTTGAGTCTTCATGCCTTTGTTTTACCAAAATTAGCTCCAAATCCTCCGCTCGTTTTCTCCGAATTTGCGCGTAAGTTACTGACACATTTACGAAAATTCCCTGCTATTTCCTACGTCTACAGCTTGACACCCATGCTTGCAAGTTCCTATAGTGTGCTCCAGTGGGTAAAAGTGGTTTTTAGTGGTTTTTTGCGGTTAAGAAGCGGAGCTTGGTGGGAATTATGTTCCTCGGTAGTCACACAATTACAATGGATAGCAAGGGGCGTTTGGCGATACCAGCCAAGATTCGCGACGCCTTGATGTCTGCTTGTGACGGTCGCTTAGTGATTACTGCGCATACCGAAGAGCGCTGCTTGCTGGTGTACCCAGAGCCTCAGTGGCTAGATTTACTGCCTAAAATTGAAGCACTCCCGAATATTCACCGCAAAGCGCGGCTCGCACAGCGCTTATTGCTCGGCTATGCAACGCCGCTGGAAATGGATGGCAATGGCCGTGTGTTGTTGTCCCAGCCATTGCGGGACTATGCCGATCTGGATAAGAAGTTATTGCTGGTTGGTCAAGGCAAAAAACTAGAACTGTGGAGCGAGTCTGGCTGGTTTGAATGGCTGGGCGCCGCGGGAGAGGGTGATATGCCAGAAGAAATGTTATCCCTTTCTCTTTAGTGAGAGTGAGCCAAGTGGAACAACATTTAACAGTATTGCTCAATGAGGCCGTCAGCGCGTTAGTGACAGATACTAGCGGTCGCTATGTTGATGGCACGTTTGGGCGCGGCGGTCACAGCCGCTTAATTTTATCGCGTTTGGCGCCAGATGGCAGTTTATTGGGGATAGATAAAGATGCTCAAGCGATTGCCGAGGGCAATGAACTTGCGGCTAGCGATTCACGTTTCCGTATTGCGCGGGGCTCCTTTGCAGATATTTCAAGTTTAGCGCAGCAAGCAGATGTAGCTGGGCCATTTTCCGGCGTCCTACTGGATTTGGGCGTGTCCTCTCCACAGTTAGATCAGGCCGAGCGCGGCTTTAGTTTTATGCGTGATGGTGATCTTGATATGCGTATGGATACTGGTAGCGGTATGAGTGCAGCTGAGTGGATTGCAACCGCGGGCGAGGAAGAAATGATCAAGGTCCTGAGGGACTACGGTGAAGAGCGGTTTGCCAAGCGTATTGTGAGAGCCATTATTGCCGCGCGCGAAGAGACGCCGATTACTCGCACGCTGCAGCTGGCAAAAATTGTCACTGAAGCAAATCCGGCCTGGGAAAAGCATAAGCACCCAGCCACCCGGAGTTTTCAGGCAATAAGAATTTTTATAAACAATGAGCTAACCGATCTCGAGCGCCTACTTGGTAATGTGGTAGATCAGTTAGAGGTGGGTGGCCGCTTGGTGGTGATTAGTTTTCACTCGCTGGAGGACCGAATGGTGAAGCGTTTTATTCGGCGACAGTCAGAGGGCGACGACGTGCCCGCCTATATACCCGTTACCGAGAGTCAGCGTAACCGCCGTTTAAAAATTATCGGCAAAGCCATCAAAGCATCGGAACAAGAAGTCGAGTCGAACCCGCGTTCTCGCAGTGCGGTAATGCGAGTGGCAGAGAAGTTGGCATACGAAAAATGTGCATAGGGGTGATATATGCTGGGCAAAAAACAGCGCAGCACTAATAAAAAGACCTACCAAATTGAAGAAGAGAGACAGGCTCCCCTCGGCGGAGTAGCCGTTCCTCTGCTCATTTTGTTAGTGCTGATCTCCTGTGTAGCGGTGGTTCAGAGTTCGCATAAAAGTCGGAAATTATTCGGTCAGCTGCAAGATCTGCGACGTGAGGCAATGCTGTTTGAAGAGGACTGGGGTCGGTTGTTGCTTGAGCAAAGCACCTGGGCGTCGCCAGATCGTGTGCAAGATATGGCTGTGCGGAAATTAAAAATGCAAGCGCCGAAAGCGCGGGAAGTAAAAATGGTTGGGGGCTATGGGAAAGCAGGTTAAAGCACCTATTTCACCGTGGCGTTTCCGCATAGTAGTGGGAGCGCTATTTGTGCTCGCCCTGCTTTTGGTGTGGCGGACACTGACATTGCAAGTATTAGATGTTGATCGTGGCTATGAGTTTTTACAGGGTCAGGGTAACGCTCGCACCAATCGCACCGAAGTTATACCTGCGCACCGAGGCATGATTTCTGACCGCAATGGTGAACCACTCGCGGTAAGTACACCTGTTGCCTCTATTTGGGCGAATCCGCAGGAATTAAAAAATGCCAAGGGCGAGTGGTCGCGCCTCGCCGTAAGTCTAGATATGAAAGCCGCAGATTTGTCACGACGCATGGAAAGGTATAGCGGCAGTCAGTTTATGTATCTGCGTCGTCATATGTCGCCTGCCGCAGCTAAACAAATTATTCAAATGAAAGTCCCCGGTGTTTATTTGCAGCGTGAGTACCGCCGCTTTTATCCCGCCGGTGAAGTGACCTCGCACATCCTCGGTTTTACCGATATTGATGACCGTGGTCAGGAGGGCTTAGAGCTTGCGTATGATGAATGGCTCAATGGCACGCCGGGTCGCAAACAAGTTCTGAAAGACTTATATGGCAATATTATTAGGGAGATAGACGCCGGCGAGGCGGCTAGTCCGGGCAAAGATGTCCAGCTCAGTATAGATTTGCGCTTGCAGTATCTCGCTTATCGAGAGCTCAAAGAAGCCATCACCAAAACCGGCGCTAAGGCCGGTTCGGTCGTTATTATCGATAGTGAAAATGGCGAAGTATTGGCGATGGTGAATCAGCCCTCGTTTAACCCTAATAATCGACGCCAGCTAATTCCCGATTCTATGCGTAATCGCGCTGTTATCGATATGTTTGAGCCGGGTTCAACGGTCAAACCCTTGACGATTGTTGCTGCTTTGGAGAGCGGTAAATATCAGCCCGATACGGTTATAAATACCAACCCAGGCTATATAAAAGTTGGTCGAAAATTACTTGAAGACCACCGCAATTACGGTGCGATTACCGTTGCTGAAGTATTAAAAAAATCTAGCCAGGTGGGTACTACAAAGATTGCACTATCCTTGGATGAGCATGATGTATGGGGTGTTTTTAATCGCTTCGGTCTTGGCCGTTCAACGGGCTCAGGCTTCCCGGGCGAAAGTAACGGTATGTTGCCCAATAGACCTAATTGGCGGCCAATAGAGCGCGCAACATTTGCGTTTGGTTATGGCTTAACGGTCACTAATCTACAGCTTGCACAAGCTTACTCGGTGTTTGCAAATCGCGGGAAGTTTCAGCAAGCGTCCTTACTAAAGCGCAGCGACAAACCGGTTATGCAGCAAGTGATTTCCGCCAAGATTGCGCGTCAGGTCGTCGATATGCTGGAAGAGGTGACCTCCTTGGGTGGCACGGCTACCCGCGCCCAAGTTGACGCCTATCGTATTGCGGGTAAAACGGGCACCTCCCATAAAGCCGAAGCTGGTGGCTACTCAGAAGATCGTTATTTTGCCGTATTTGCTGGCGTTGCGCCTGCAAGTAATCCGCGCATTGTGGCGGTGGTCACTATCGATGAGCCGCACGGTGATTACTTTGGTGGCCTGGTTGCTGCACCGGTATTTTCAAAGGTCGTTTCAGACGCATTGCGGTTATTAAATATAGCGCCGGATAATCTCGAGCCGGCTGCCCCTAAACCTAAAGTTAAGGGAGATGCGGCAGCGTGATGGCAGAGCAACAGGACTATACAGTACCGAGATTACTCGGCGATTTACTAAATGACTTGGCGCCCGAAGTTGCCGCGGTGCCGGTGACGGGTTTGGCCTTGAATAGTCGGGAAGTAAAGGCTGGCGATGTATTCCTTGCCGTTAAGGGTCACCTTGTCGATGGCCGAGATTATATTAATTCCGCTATTGAGGCCGGTGCCGTCGCGGTGATCGCTGATGCGCCATTCGACGCCGCGCAATGGTCACTGCCGGTTATTGTTGTCGATAATTTAACTACAAATTTGAGTGATATTGCTGGTCGTTTTTACGGTCATCCATCATCGCAACTTAAGCTAATAGGTATAACCGGAACCAATGGTAAAACCAGTTGCGCGTGGATGATTGCGCAATTATTAGAGGCGATTGGTAAGCCCTGCGGATTAATTGGCACATTGGGCAGTGGCCGATTTGGCCGCTTGAATAGTGGCAATAACACCACCCCTGATGCGATTTCTGTACAGGCACTTTTAGCCGACTGGCGAGATGGTGGTGCAAGCTGGGCTGCCATGGAAGTGTCATCACATGGCTTGGCCCAGCATCGTGCCGCTGCATTGCAGTTTACTGCAGCCGTGTTCACGAATCTAAGCCAAGACCACCTCGACTACCATGGCTCTATGGAAGCTTATGGCGAAGAAAAAGCTCGTTTGCTCAACTGGACGGATCTGCAGCTGGCGGTAATAAATCGCGATGATGAATTTGGTCGTCAGCTGCTGGCAAGATCAAGCGCTAAGCAGGTCATTGATTTCAGTGTTTTCGATAGCCGGGCAAAAGTTTATGCCGAAGATGTGAGTTGCGATATCAATGGTATTAGCGCGAGGCTGCGAAGCGTGTGGGGAGATCTGACGATTAGCTCCTCGTTATTAGGCGGCTTTAATTTGTCCAACTTATTAGCCGCAAGCGCAGTATTACTTGGCCTAGGTGTGCCGGCTGAAAAAATAGAAGCGGCCTTGCCGTCGCTACAACCTGTGCCTGGTCGTATGGAGTGCTTGCGTGCAGCAGACGATGTGATTGCGGTGATCGATTACGCGCATACGCCTGATGCATTGCAAAAGGTCTTGGAAACCTTGCGAGCGGCTATTAGCGGCAAAGTTATTTGTGTGATGGGCTGCGGTGGCGACCGAGATAAATCTAAGCGGCCGCTAATGGGAGCGATTGCAGAAAAGTTCGCCGATCAAGTTTGGGTGACAAGCGATAATCCAAGATCAGAGCTGGCTGCACAAATCATTTCAGATATCTGCGCGGGAATGGGTAGCCAGCCCTCGATAGAAATAGAGCGTGATGTCGCGATTAATAGTGCAATTCGATCTGCAAATCCTGGTGACGTTGTATTAGTTGCGGGCAAAGGTCACGAGGACTATCAGGAAATTGGCGGTCGTAGGCTGCCCTTCAGTGATGTGCAGTGCGCTCGCCTCGCTTTGGCTGCGAGGGTGGCCTTGTGATTGCGGCAATGACATTGCAGAAGCTTGCCGATATCAGCTCGGGAACATTACATGGCGAGGATGTCTCATTCATTGGTGTTTCTACCGATACGCGCAGCATTAAAGACGGCGATTTATTTGTTGCACTTGCCGGTGAGAATTTTAATGGCAATCAGTTTGTCGATGTAGCTAAACGAAGTGGCGCTATTGCCGCATTAGTGACTGAAGCTAGCGATATTCTTCCCAATGTCTTGGTCGCAGATAGTCGGCGCGCGCTGGGATTACTGGCGAGAGAAAATCGTCGGAAATTCTCAGGCTCACTAGTCGCGGTTACAGGAAGTAGCGGCAAGACCAGTACTAAGGAAATGTTGGCAAATATTTTCGCTCGGAGCGGCGCAGTATTCGCAACGCAGGGAAATTTAAATAATGAAATTGGTGTGCCATTGAGTTTGCTCGCCATCGAAGAACAACATCGTTTTGCAGTGATTGAAATGGGCGCTGGGAAACAGGGCGATATTGCTTACTTATGTGAATTTGCTGAACCAGACATTGCGATATTAACCAATGCGCAGCAAGCGCATATTGCAGGGTTTGGATCACTGGAAGTTGTGGCGAAGACCAAGGGTGAAATATTTCGTGGTTTGCCCAGACATGGCCTTGCCGTCATAAATGCTGATGATGCGTATTGCGAGTTTTGGCGTGAGAGTGCCAAAGCTGTAAAGCAACTCCTATTCAGCCTTGTGCGTGAGGATGTTGATGTGTTTGCTCGAGATATTGATTTAAGTGTGCCTGGCAAAGTTCAATTTGAATTGGTGAGCTTTAATGGCAGCGCAAAAGTGTGTATGCCCCTGTCGGGTAAGCATATGGTTGCTAACGCCCTCGCTGCTGCGGCAGCGTCATTGTCTGCCGGTGTGAGTTTGGACGATGTGGTTGCGGGACTTGAGTCAATGCGTAGCGTAAGCGGACGATTGCTAAGACGAGATATTGGCGGTGTTGCCGTTATTGATGACAGTTATAACGCTAACCCTGGATCAGTGCGCGCAGCCATTGATGTGTTGGCGAGTAGCGCCGGTAGAAAACTATTTGTTATGGGGCACATGGCAGAGCTTGGGCCAGAGTCAGATATGCGCCACCGCGAGATTGCCGCTTATGCCCGTGAAAATAGAATTGATACTGTGTTTTTCGTGGGCGAGTTTGCGCCGCTAATGGCCAGTGAGTTTGGGCAACATAGCTTTGCCTTTTCTAGCAAAGCTGATCTGATTTCGATGCTAAATAATTTTGTGAAAGTAGGGGATACCGTATTGGTTAAGGGTTCGCGCAGCGCCGCGATGGAAGAAGTGGTAGACGGGCTCTCTGCAAAACTGACGGGGAGTAATACCTAATGCTGCTATTTCTTTCGGAGTATCTCAGTCAGCATATCAGCGGTTTCGCGGTATTCCAGTACCTGAGTTTTCGCGGCATTTTAGGTGTGTTAACCGCACTTGCCATTTCCTTGCTTATCGGTCCTGTGATGATTCGTAAGTTAAATTATTACCAGATTGGTCAAGCGGTTCGCGACGACGGTCCAAAATCGCATTTGAGTAAGTCGGGTACGCCAACAATGGGTGGCGCGCTTATTTTAGTGGCAATTTTTACCAGCACACTATTGTGGTCAGATCTACGTAATCCCTTTGTATGGACGGTGCTTGCGGTCACCGCAGTATTTGGTGCAGTGGGTTGGGTAGATGACTACCGGAAGGTGATTGAGCGCAATCCTCGCGGACTGCCGGCGCGCTGGAAATTCTTTTGGCAAAGTGTCGCGGGCTTGGGTGCGGCCATATTCCTTTATATGACGGCGGATAGTCCGGTTAATACCGAATTGTTTTTTCCCTTCTTTAAAAACTTTAGCTGGCAGATGGGCGCATTTTTTATTGTGCTGACGTATTTCGTGATTGTTGGGTCGAGTAATGCCGTCAATTTAACCGATGGCTTAGACGGCCTCGCGATACTGCCTACGGTAATGGTGGGTGCCGCATTGGGCATCATCGCCTACCTTACCGGTAACGTGAAATTTGCAGAATATCTGCATATTCCCTATGTGGCCGGAGCGGGTGAACTTATTGTTGTTTGCGGCGCATTAGCCGGCGCAGGTTTGGGCTTTTTATGGTTTAACACTTACCCCGCCCAAGTGTTCATGGGTGATGTGGGTGCCCTCGCACTCGGGGCAACGCTAGGGACAGTCGCGGTAATAACGCGGCACGAGATAGTGTTTTTTATTATGGGTGGCATTTTCGTTCTTGAGACGGTGTCGGTCATTTTGCAAGTAGCTTCTTTTAAGTTAACGGGTCGGCGTATTTTTAGAATGGCGCCCATCCATCATCATTTTGAATTAAAAGGCTGGCCAGAGCCCCGCGTGATTGTGCGGTTCTGGATTATCACCGTCATGCTGGTGTTATTTGGTTTGGCGACCTTAAAACTACGATGAAATTATTACGGGGTTGATGCGGGAATGAGTTTGATTGCATCCGACAATGGACGAGTTGTTATTGGTTTGGGAAAAACCGGGCTTTCTGTCGCCCGCTATTTCTCTAACCAAGGCATGTCGTTTGCGGTTGCAGATAGTCGCCAAATACCCCCTGGTTTAGAGCAGTTTCGCCGCGAGTTTCCGCATATTAAACTCAGCTTGGGCGCCTTTAATACTGAGCAGTTTTTGTCTGCCACTGAGTTAGTAGTCAGCCCCGGTATTTCTCTGGCGGAGCCGGCCATTGCGGCAGCTAAAGCGCAAGGCGTTGTTATATCGGGTGATATCGAATGGTTCTGTCGAGAGGCTAAAGCGCCGATAGTCGCTATTACTGGCTCGAATGGCAAGAGTACTGTGACCACCTTAGTGGGCGAGATGGCGGCTTATCAGGGGCGCCGGGTAGCAGTGGGCGGTAATTTAGGTACCCCAGCCTTAGATTTGTTAAGCGATGATGTTGATCTGTATGTGGTTGAGTTGTCGTCTTTTCAGTTAGAACGTTGTGATTCGGTGGGCGCTGAAGTCGCGACTGTATTGAATCTGAGTGAAGATCATCTGGATCGTCATGGCAGCTTACTTAAGTACCACCAGGCCAAACATCAGATCTTCAAAGAGTGCAGGCAAGTCGTTATCAATCGCGACGATGCCTTGAGCACACCACTGGTACCTGACGGTGTTGTTCGGTGGAGTTTCGGTCTTGGTCGTTCTGATTTTCGTACTTTCGGCATTGTTGAGCAGGATGGCGAGCAGTATTTGGCCTTGGCGCGCGAGGCTTTACTGCCAGTGGCGGCGATGAAAATTGCCGGCTCACATAATATTAGCAATGCCCTAGCTGCCCTGGCGTTGGGTAGCGCAGTTGGTTTAGCGATGCCGGCAATGTTAACAGCTTTGTGCGATTTTAAAGGCCTAGCGCACCGCTGTGAATTTGTTGTTGAGCACCAAGGTGTTCGATATTACAACGACTCTAAAGGTACCAATGTGGGTGCAGCGGTATCTGCACTGCGCGGTTTAGCGAGCGCCGGTAAGGTCGTACTCATTGCCGGTGGCGTGGGCAAAGGTGCAGATTTCACACCATTAATAAATACCCTTGCAGAGTCGGCACGCGCCGCGGTATTCATTGGTGAGATGGCGCCAACACTGACTGAAATGCTGGGTGAGCGAATCCCAGCAACGACCAGTGACAGTATGTCCTCTGCAGTAAAAGCGGCATCTACGTATGCACTGCCGGGGGATATTGTATTGCTATCGCCGGCCTGCGCTAGCTTTGATATGTTTAGCGATTATGAGCATCGCGGTCGCCAGTTCAGCGAAGCTGTAATGTCTTTAGCGGGGGGTGCTTTAGCATGACCTACCTACGAGATAGCTTTGCTGAGATACAAAAATTTGATCGCCATTTGCAGCTGATTTTAGCCGCATTATTAGTAGTCGGGTTTGTCGCCATGACCTCGGCCTCGGTCGAGCATGCGGCGAGTCGCTACGACGATGCGTTTTATTTTGCCAAACGCTATTTATTCCATTTTAGTTTGGCCTCGGTTGCTAGCATTGTGATGTACCTCACCCCGATTGATGTGTGGGAGCGCAGTGGTTGGTTGTTGCTGTTACTGGGCTTTGTGGTGCTTACCTTGGTACTCATTCCGGGTGTTGGCCGTGAGGTGAATGGCAGTCGGCGGTGGATCGCGCTCGGTCCATTGACTCTGCAAGCTTCTGAATTTGTAAAGCTGTGTGTCATTTTCTATCTCGCCGGGTACTTGGTGCGTCGCAATGATGAGGTCCGTCAAAGTTGGTCGGGCTTTGTCAAACCAATGGCCCTACTATTTGCGGTGACATTATTGCTCATGCTTGAGCCCGATTTTGGCGCAACAGTAGTGACTGCGGGCACTGCCTTTGTGATGATATTTCTTGGCGGCGTCAAGCTTGGTCAGTTTTTATTGGTGATTCTAAGCTGCGTTGCCGGCGCGGTCGCCATGGTTATTTTTGAGCCCTATCGAATGAAGCGCTTAACAGCGTTCACCGATCCCTGGGCCGACCAGTTCAATACTGGATACCAGTTAACTCAGTCGCTGATCGCCTTTGGGCGTGGTCAGGTTAGTGGCGTTGGCTTGGGTAACAGTGTACAGAAATTATTTTATTTACCCGAAGCCCATACCGACTTTGTCTTTGCGATCTTCGCTGAGGAATTTGGTTTTCTGGGCAGCATGCTAATACTCGGCCTGTTTGTCGCTTTGATTGGGCGAATATTATTTATTGGCCGCTATGCAGAGTCCATGGGCAAGCAGTTTCACGCTTACGTCGCATACGGTATTGCCGTCATGATCAGTGGTCAGGCATTTATCAATATGGGTGTAAATGCCGGCCTATTGCCAACCAAGGGTTTGACCTTGCCGTTTATGAGTTATGGCGGCAGTAGTTTAATTGTGTGTATGGCCATGGTCGCATTGGTGGCAAGAATCGAACTGGAATGTCGGAGGCAAGATGGCCGCTGAACGAACGGTATTGATGATGGCCGGCGGTACTGGCGGACACGTTTTTCCGGCGCTGGCTGTGGCTAATGCGCTGGCGGAGCGGGGTGTAGCTGTTCATTGGCTAGGTACGGCTGCGGGTATCGAGGCCCGCTTAGTACCTGCTGCCGGCTTGCCTCTGCACTGCTTGGATATGTCGGGAGTGCGTGGCAAAAATCCGGTTTTTCGGTTGCTGGCAATTTTCAAAGCTGGATTGGCCGTGCTTCATAGCATGCGCCTCATACTCAAATTAAAACCTTTCTGCGTGGTGGGTATGGGCGGATATGCGTCTGGCCCCGGTGGTTTGGCAGCTAAATTACTGGGCGTGCCAGTGGTGATTCAAGAACAGAATGCTGTGGCGGGAACAACCAATCGCCTGTTGGCAAAAGTGGCAAGGCTGTGTCTTACCGGCTATCCCATTGCGCTGGGTGGTGACAAAAATCGCTATATAGGCAACCCGGTGCGGCGTGAAATTTCGGCCCTCGACGCGCCTGCCGCGCGCTGGGCTGAGCGCACTGATGAGTTACGCGTATTGGTGCTGGGCGGCAGTCTCGGCGCAAAGCCAATCAATGATGTGGTGATTGCGGCGTGGCAGAAATTCCCAGTAGCCGATCGGCCTTTGTTATGGCATCAAACTGGACGCGACCATGAGTCTGCGGTGCAAGCGGCATACTCCGAAGCGGGCGTAAATGTATTGGCGGAAGCTTTTATAGACGATATGGCGGCGGCATATAGCTGGGCGGATATTGTTATATGTCGTGCCGGTGCACTGACTGTAGCTGAGTTGGCTGCAGCTGGCGTGCCTGCAATATTAATACCGCTACCACATGCGATTGATGATCATCAGCGCGCGAACGCTAAATGGTTTGTGGATGGCGGTGCTGGTGAAATTATCGATCAAAAAGAATTTACAGCGCCAGCCTTGGTTGCTTGGTTGCAAAGCTCAAAAGCACAGCGGGAGACATTATTGGGCTATGCGGAAGCGGCGAGACGGCTCGCAAAAATAGATGCCGCCGATGTGGCCGCAGATTACTGCATGGAGTTTGCTCATGAGTCCTAAGCATCCCTTTGTAGTCCCCGAAATGCGTCGTGTAAAACGCATTCATTTTGTGGGTATTGGTGGTGCCGGCATGTGTGGTATTGCGGAGGTGCTATTAAATCTTGGCTACGTTATTTCTGGCTCAGATCTAAAGGCGTCGACAAGTACCGCGCGGCTGCAACAGTTGGGCGCCCGAGTTGCGTTTGGTCACCGCGGCGAAAATATTGGTGACTCCGATGTAGTGGTGGTGTCCAGTGCCATTAATGATGCCAATCCTGAAATTATTGCCGCAAGACAAGGTCGCGTGCCGATAGTGCGTCGGGCCGAAATGCTGGCTGAGTTAATGCGTTATCGTCATGGGATCGCGGTTGCGGGTACCCATGGTAAAACCACCACAACTAGTTTGATTACGTCGATTTTTGCCGAAGCCGGTTTAGATCCTACGTTTGTTATTGGCGGACTAGTAAACAGTGCCGGCACCAATGCCGCGCTGGGAGAAAGTCGCTATTTAGTTGCAGAGGCAGATGAAAGCGATGCCTCATTTTTACATTTACAGCCGATGGTGTCGGTTGTAACAAATATTGAAGCCGATCACATGGCCACATATGACGGCGATTTTAACAAATTGAAACGGACGTTTATCGAGTTTCTCCACAATCTGCCGTTCTACGGTATTGCGGTGGTGTGTATTGATGATGACGTGGTGCGCGAGCTAATGCCTGATATTGGTCGGCCTACCCTGACCTACGGTTTTAGCGACGACGCCGATTTTCGTATTCATTCATTAGAGAAGCGGGGCATGCAAAGTCGCTTTTCTGTTAGTCGTCGCGATGGCAGCGAGTTGGCTCTGTGTATTCATCAACCCGGTGTTCACAATGTGTTAAACGCTACCGCAGCGGTTGCGGTAGCCACCGATGAAGGCTTGTCGGACAGCGCGATTTGCGCCGGTATTACTAATTTCCAAGGTGTGGGTCGTCGTTTCCAGCGTTATGGCGAGCTTGCAGTGGACGGTGGCCAATTCATGTTGGTGGATGATTATGGCCATCACCCAACTGAGGTGGCAGCGACGATCTCGGCCGCGCGACAGGCGTGGCCAGACCGCCGTCTAGTGATGCTGTATCAGCCCCATCGCTATAGTAGAACCAAAGATTTGTACGAGGATTTTGTGCGGGTGTTATCGACCGTAGATAGTTTGCTGTTGCTCGACGTCTACCCTGCTGGGGAAGCGCCAATTGCGGGTGCTGACAGTCGCAGTTTGTGTCGCAGTATTCGTTTGCAGGGCGCGTTTGAGCCGGTATTTGTGGAGAGTACGGACGCCGCGTTCGAGCTCCTAAAAACACGACTTCGTCCTGGTGATGTACTACTTACTCAGGGCGCAGGAAATATAGGCGCCTTGGCGCAGCAATTGTCAGTTCAGGATTGGGTGTAGGCACTACTAATGAGCGATATGACGGTAGCAAGTATTAATCAGGCCATTGGCGGCAAATTGGCCGTGTTGTTTGGTGGGCGCTCTGCTGAACGCGAGGTTTCATTAAAAAGTGGCGCGGCAGTAGCGGCTGCGTTTACCAGCCAAGGTGTTGCTGTTGAGACTATTGATGTAGCTGATGATGGCTGGATGCAGTATTTGCAGGCGGAGTTCAGCAATGTGTTTATCGCCTTGCACGGTCCCGGTGGAGAAGACGGCACAGTGCAGGGCGCGCTTGATTGTTTAGGCGTGAAATATACCGGCAGTGGCGTGATGGCTTCGGCATTGGCGATGGATAAGTTCCGCTGCAAATTGTTGTGGTTGGGGATGGGGCTGTCTACCCCTAAATTTATTGAATTGACGGCGGCCAGCGATTGGGCGGCGATCATTGCAGACCTTGGGGCGGTGATTGTTAAGCCGGCCTGTGAAGGTTCTAGTATTGGTATGTCGCGGGCAGCGACAGCAGAAGAGTTGCACAGCGCATGGCAAGATGCGCAAGCCTACGGCCGGGTATTTGCTGAGCAGTGGGTGGTAGGCAGTGAATATACTGTCGCGATCTTAAATGGGGTGGCGCTGCCGGCGATCAAGCTCGAAACCGACGCCGCATTTTATGATTTTAATGCCAAGTATGTATCGGATGAGACTCGCTACCTGTGCCCTTGCGGTTTAAGTACACCGGAAGAATTGGAGCTGAGCGAGCTGGCATTGGCGGCGTTTAATAGCTTGGGTTGCGAGGGCTGGGGACGTGTCGATGTGATGCGCGACAGCGATGGCCGCTTTTATCTACTGGAAGTGAATACCGTGCCGGGTATGACGGATCACAGCTTAGTGCCGATGGCGGCCAAGCAAGCAGGCTTAAATTTTGAGCAGCTGGTGCTGGCAATATTGGCGGGCAGTATCGGTGAAGGTACAGCCGGCTAATGAAGCGGGTAAGCGCCAAGCATAACCGCTTTAAGCGTAGTAAACCGGAGCGCAGTGAGCGCCAGCCGGTATCGCGGGAATGGGGGCGTATTTTTAATCGTCTTCTGTTGGTGGCTGCGGTGATGGGCTTTGTATATGGAGTGGAGCGGCTGGGTAGCCAGTTGGAATCTATTCCCGTTGACAGGGTGGTGTTTGCTGGAGATTTTCGCCACGTCAGCCGTGAGGTTCTGGTTGATAGAGTTACTAGCCACTTGGCAGTAGGTTATATCGGTTTGGATCTGGAGAGTATCCAGAGCGAACTGGAGCAGGAGCCTTGGGTATATCGCGCGATTGTGGAGCGGGTTTGGCCTAGGGAGTTAAAAATTACGATTGTTGAGGAAACGCCAATAGCGGTATGGGGTAACGGCGGTTTACTTAATCATCGCGGTAAGATTTTTTTGCCAGCGAAAGAGTTACGTAGCGATGCAAGCTTACCCTTGCTGACGGGCCCAGACGGCGGCGCGATTGAAATTATGCGCCAGTATCGTTTGATGAGTCAGCTACTGGGTGATGAGAACTTGGTTTTGCAGCGCTTGCAAATGAATGACCGCGGTGGGTGGATCGCTACCTTAAATGGCGGCGCGGTGCTGGTACTTGGACGGCAGGAGCCGCTGGAGAAACTGCGTCGCTTTATGTGGGTTTACAAGCAGCAATTGGCGGCAGACTTTGAGCAGGTAAGGCGGGTAGACACACGCTATATAAATGGTTTGGCAGTGTCGTGGCATCAGTTGGAAGGTAGTTAAAGACAATGGCTAAAGTAAGTGCGTTGCCGGTGCGGAACGGATCGCTAAATAGGGAGAAGCAAAGCAATGGCTAGTTCACATGCAAGCCGGATGATCGTCGGTCTGGATATTGGCACCTCGAAAGTGGTGGCTATCGTTGGATCGATGAACGAAGACGGCAAGCTGGAAATTGTCGGCATTGGTTCGCATCCGTCGCGAGGTTTGAAGAAGGGCGTAGTGGTTAATATTGAATCCACTGTGCATTCCATTCAACGCGCGATCGAAGAAGCGGAGCTGATGGCGGGATGCGAGATCCACAGCGTTTACGTGGGTATTGCCGGCAACCATATTCGCAGTTTGAATTCTCACGGCATTGTGGCGATTCGCGATCGCGAGGTATTCCAACTCGACCTTGATCGAGTTATCGATGCTGCGCAGGCCGTTGCGATTCCCGCTGATCAAAAAGTGCTGCATATCTTGCCCCAAGAATTTGTCATCGACGAGCAAGAGGGCATTAAGGAACCGCTTGGCATGTCCGGTGTGCGGCTTGAGGCCAAGGTGCATTTGGTTACTTGCGCAGTGAACGCCGTCCAGAACATCGAGAAATGTATTCGGCGCTGCGGCTTGGAAGTTGAAGACGTGATTCTGGAGCAATTGGCGTCAAGCTATGCGGTGTTGACCGAAGACGAAAAAGAGCTTGGCGTGTGTTTGGTGGATATCGGTGGTGGCACCACCGATATCGCCATTTTTACCGATGGGGCGATTCGTCATACCGGTGTTATTCCGATTGCTGGTGACCAGGTTACCAATGACATTGCCATGGCTTTGCGGACGCCAACCCAATACGCAGAAGAAATAAAGATTAAATATGCTTGTGCGCTGACTCAGTTAGCCGGAGAGGGCGAGATGATTAAAGTGCCCAGCGTGGGCGATCGCGCCCCGCGGGAGCTTTCTAGGCAAGCCTTGGCAGAAGTGGTTGAACCGCGCTATGACGAGTTATTTACCTTAATACAGGCAGAGCTCCGTCGTAGTGGCTACGAAGACTTATGTGCCGCCGGTATTGTTCTAACCGGTGGTACGTCAAAAATGGAAGGGGTTGTTGAGCTGGCTGAGGAGATCTTCCATATGCCAGTTCGTATCGGTGTTCCGCAGGATGCACGTGGATTAACCGATATTGTTCGCAATCCCATTTACGCTACGGGGGTGGGTTTGCTGCATTACGGCATTAAACATCAGGCGGAGCACGGTGGTCGCGGTCGCGTCCGCAGCGGTGGTTTCTTGGCGAATCTGAAACAGTGGATTCAAAATAATTTTTAACGAAGTGACAGGCGGTCGCGTTGGCAGCGCGATTGAATATGTAAAAGGGAGAAAACCATGTTTGAACTAGTAGATAACGTTCCTCAAAACGCAGTAATTAAAGTAGTGGGTGTTGGTGGCGGCGGCGGTAACGCTGTTAAGCACATGATTGCGTCAAACGTAGATGGGGTAGATTTTATCTGCGCCAACACCGATGCGCAGGCTTTAACCAATGTGTCCTCTAAAACCGTGTTGCAGTTGGGCACGACCATCACCAAGGGTTTAGGTGCGGGTGCAAACCCTGAAATCGGCCGTCAGTCGGCGATGGAAGATCGCGACCGTATTGCCGAAGCGCTGCAAGGTGCTGATATGGTGTTCATCACCGCGGGGATGGGTGGCGGCACAGGTACTGGCGCAGCGCCCGTTGTTGCGCAGGTGGCAAAAGAGCTGGGAATCTTGACCGTAGCGGTTGTTACTAAGCCATTTCCTTTTGAAGGCAAGAAACGGATGGCTGTCGCGCTGGAAGGCATGAAGGAACTGCGTCAGCACGTGGATTCGTTGATTACCATTCCGAACGAAAAGTTGCTGCCAGTTTTGGGTAAAAACACCAGTTTGCTCGATGCCTTTAAAGCGGCAAACGATGTATTGTTGGGTGCTGTTCAAGGCATTGCAGACCTTATTATTCGCCCAGGTATGATCAACGTCGATTTCGCCGATGTGCGCACTGTGATGTCTGAGATGGGTATGGCGATGATGGGTAGCGGCACCGCCACTGGCGAAAATCGTGCTCGTGAGGCTGCTGAAGCTGCAATTCGTAGTCCTTTGCTCGAAGATGTTAACTTGCAAGGGGCTCGCGGAATTTTGGTTAATATTACCGCAGGTCTAGATCTATCCCTAGGCGAGTTCAACGATGTCGGGGATACTATCGAGGAATTCGCTTCCGAGAACGCAACAGTCGTTGTCGGAACGGTAATTGATCCCGATATGGTTGATGAATTGCGGGTGACAGTGGTCGCAACCGGTCTTGACGGACTTGGACAAGAAACACCACTAAAAGTAGTTGAGTCTAGACCTGTAGAGGCGCGCTCAACCGACTATCGTACCCTTGATCGACCAACAGTAATGCGCAACAACCAACAAGCGGCGGTTGCGCGAGATGTGGCTCCGGCGCCAATGGCAGATAAAGACATGGAATACTTGGATATTCCTGCGTTTCTGCGGCGTCAAGCCGATTAACTAGCAGAAGCCGGTGCAGCACAGGGCGAGGTGTTAGCGATTTGTCGCTAGCACATGATAAGGTCGTCCCTGTATATGTAGTCATCCGGTCCACAGAGTGAGTGTGATACATGATTAAGCAACGTACCTTACGCAATACTATCCGTGCCACTGGAATAGGCTTGCATACAGGTGAAAAGGTCTACCTGACATTGAAGCCGGCACCGGTTGATTCTGGTGTTATCTTTCGTCGTACCGACTTAAATCCAGTTGTTGAAATCCACGCTCGTGCTGAAAATGTGGGTGATACCACGCTGTCGACCACGCTGATGAACGGCGACGTGCGAGTATCTACGGTTGAACATTTGCTGTCGGCAATGGCGGGTCTGGGTATTGATAATGCCTACGTCGAAGTCAGCTCCTCGGAAGTGCCTATAATGGATGGCAGTGCTGGGCCATTTGTATTCCTCATTCAATCTGCCGGGATTGAGGAGCAAAATGCGCCTAAGAAATTTATCCGTATAAAGCGTCCGGTGACGGTAAAAGATGGTGATAAAGTCGCGAGTTTCCTCCCTTTTGACGGCTTTAAAGTTTCTTTTACCATTGACTTCGACCACCCGGTTTTTAAAGACCGGACTGGTCATGCAGAGCTAGATTTTTCAAGTACCTCGTTTGTTAAAGAAGTCAGCCGCGCGAGAACCTTTGGATTTATGCACGAAATTGAATATTTGCGCTCCAAAGGCTTGGCGCAGGGCGGCAGTGTTGATAACGCGATCGTGGTTGATGAATACCGTATTCTTAACGAAGACGGGCTTCGTTACGAAGATGAGTTTGTTAAGCATAAAGTGTTGGATGCGATTGGCGATCTGTATTTATTGGGTACCAGTTTGATCGGTGAGTTTAGGGCCCATAAGTCAGGACATGGCCTTAATAACGCGTCTCTTCGCGCTCTTATTAAGGATACCGATGCTTGGGAGTGGGTAACGTTTGAAGACCCTGCTGACGCA